>NZ_JAGMXV010000098.1 GCF_018006725.1 Rhizorhabdus sp. | reverse complement strand
GGCAGGATCGCCTCGCGACCTTCGGCGCCTACCGCTTCCTCTACGAGCGGCTGATCGGCGCTGACGTGCGGCCCTGGCTGCCGGCGGCTTTCTGCTCGGCGGCGGCGCTGCCGCACCTTCATCCCGGAAAGCGGCGGATTCTGCTTCAGTCGATCAGCGAAGCGGCTGCAACCGCCGCAGGCTGGTCGAACCGCGAACCCGTCTTCTATCCGGAATGGGTCGAAAAGGTCGAAGCCCGCCTTCCCAACTGATCTTCGCCGCCTGCGCTTGCCGATCTGCCGATGTTGCGGATAGATCGGCTTGCCGCGGAACCTTTGGGAACCTCCGCAGCTTACTAGGATGGTTTCTGTAGGGTATCCATGCGTCCGGGCTCGAACCCGCGAACATGGGGCGTGGCGATAGGTGTATCATGGCGGCGATTTTCCTGACCCATCATGCGGTCGAAAAACCTTGGGGCCGTCGCGACCTCGCGCCATTGTTCGACGATCCCGCTCCTGATGCGCCGGCCGTAGGCGAGATCTGGTATGATGATCCGCGCGGTTGTTCGCACGACCTGTTGATCAAATATCTGTTCACCACCGATCGTCTTTCGGTCCAGGTCCATCCCGATGACGCTGCGGCCCGCGCGCGCGGATTCGCTCGGGGCAAGGACGAAGCATGGATTATCCTGTCCGCGGAACCGGACTCGACGATCGCACTCGGGTTCCGCGAAACGTATGACGCCGATGCGGTCCGCGCTGCGGCGCTCGACGGCTCGATCGAGAATATGCTGCACTGGCAGCCGGTTCGGGCCGGCGACGTGATCTATTCGCCCGCCGGAACGGTCCATGCGATCGGCAAGGGGCTGCGCGTGGTCGAAATTCAGCAGAATCTCGATCTGACCTATCGTTTCTACGACTATGGATCGGATCGCGAACTTCATCTGGACGATGCCATGGCCGTGTCCGACTTCATACCCTTCACGGGGCAAGCGCCAGCTCGGTCGATCGAGGCAGGGCGGGACATATTGGCCGAAGGCGGCAAGTTCATACTCGAACGCTGGACTGCGGGCGGCGAGCACCGCCTCGTTCCGGGCGAATTGCCGCTGTGGCTGCTGCCCGTAGAGGGCGCGCTACATATCGATGGGCAGGCCACCGGTCTTGGCGATGCAATTCTGGTCGAGGGCAGCAGTGTCATAACCCTGTCCCAGGATGCGACCGTCTATGCCGCCTATCCCGGAGCCGATGTCCTCGGGACCCTTCTCGGGTCCATCGCCCGGTCGACTTCGGACAGCAATTGCGCGGTAACCGGATAGCCGAGATGCTCGGGGATGTGCAGCCATGGCACGCCGTCCCGCTCCTCGACCCAGGGCGTCACCACCTCCATCGGATAGCGCGCGGCAATGGCCGTCGCATCCGTCCAGCTTGAAGCCATGGCGATCCGTTCGAGATTGCGCTGGGTCGGAAAGATCAGGCCCCCCCGAGCGAGGTGATCGGCCGCCGTTCCCCAACGGCAATATACGCTTTCGCCCCCGTCGGCGACCGCTTTGCCCAGATTCGGCGCGCGGGCGATATAGAAACGGGTGTCGAACCGATGCGGCATTGCGTGGTCGGGCCGCCAGCGAGAAAAGGGGTGCAGATCGCCCAGCATCAGGCGCAGGCGGTGCTCTTCCAGCAGCTGGGCAAAGGCTTTGCCAGCGTGCAAGGCCTGTCTCAACGTGGCGATCTGGTCGGGCGAGTCCAGTCCCTCAACGCACGGGGCTAGCCCGATCTCCTCGATCGTCTCACGGATCGCAGCGACGCGGTGGGCAATCTCGACCTCATCGAACCTGTCGCCGTCGACAAGCAGATCGCGCCGCGCCGCCAGTGAAAAATCGCCGGTATCGAGCCGCCCGCCGGGAAACACCATGCGGCTTGCGGCGAAGCGCATCTGCGCGCTTCGGCCGATCATAGGGATTTCGGGCGGGCCGTCGGCCTGCTCGCGCAGCAGGATCAGCGTCGCGGCAAAACTGGCTTCGGGCAGGTCATCGGTCATGTCACACGACCGGCAATCACCGTCAGCGGCCATTGCAGCAGCTTCGTCGCTTCGGCCGGCCCCCAGGCCTCACGCAGGCGCGCGACCATCTGCTCGAACGGCCCCCGGCCGATCGCTCGCTCCATCCCCCGTACGGCGGACCAGGTGTCGACATAGCCGACCAGCGCGTCGAGCGACCAGTGCATCTCGAGCAGCATCGGTGGCGCTTCGACCCGCGAGAAGGGCAGGTGGATGTCGCGATAATCATTGTCGACCATCGCCCGCTCGGGCGGCCAATAGGGCGCGAGCGTGTCGGTCCGAAACGCTTCGACGATGGCCGCGACGTCGCTTCCGGGCGTCATCCCGGCATAGGTCACCAGCGCGATCAGGCCGCTGGGCTTTAAGATGCGCTGCGCTTCCGCGAAGAAAGCCGGCAGGTCGAACCAGTGCGCGGCCTGGGCTGCCGTCAGCAGATCGGCGCCTCGGGAAGCGATGCCAGTCTGCTCGGCCCGGGCGACGCGATAGCCGACCTTCGGGTGCGGCTGGGCGTTGGCGATCTGCTCGGCGCTCGGATCGAGCGCGATGACTTCTTCGAAATGCTCCGCCAACTGCGCCGACAGCTGCCCCGAGCCGCAACCCACGTCCACCGCCCGTGCCGTGGAGGGCGATTCCTCAGCGAGCCAGGCGCCGAGCGCGGCTGGATAACTGGGCCGGAAGGTCGAATAGGCCGAGGCGTGGGACGAGAAATGGTCCTTGAAGCTGCTCACCGGACCGCCGTCAGGAAATAATCGAGCGTCACGTCGTCACTCAGCTGGAAGCCCGAGGTGATCGAGAAGGACAGGCCCTTGCGGTCGATGACCCGCAGCCCTGCGGCCTCGACATGGGCAGCCAGCTCGTCGGGCGTCAGGAACCGGCTCCAGTCGTGCGTGCCCTTCGGGATCATGCCGAAGCCCTCGGCAATGCCGATCAGCGCCAGCCGGGACAGTGGGCTCCGATTGGGAGTCGAAAGGATCAGGATGCCGTCGGGCGCCAGCAGATCGGCCAGACCCGCAACGAAAGAGGCGGGATCGGCCACATGCTCGATCACTTCCATCGAGGTGACAAGATCGAACTTTTCGCCAGCCAGAACCTCGAACCCGCCATGGCGATAGTCGATCGTCAGGCCCTGACGCTGGGCATGGACTTTGGCGACGGCGATATTCTCGGCGGCGGCGTCGACCGCGACCATGTCTGCTCCGAGGCGCGCCAGCGGTTCCGCGAGCAGGCCCGCGCCGCAGCCGATGTCGGCTACGCGGCGACCGGCGAGCGGGCGGAGGCCGGTCGGGTCGAGCCCCCAATGCCGGTCGATCGTTTCGCGCACATGGCGCAGGCGAGGGGGGTTGAGCTTGTGGAGCATGGCCGAGGACCCCTTCGGATCCCACCATTCCGCCGCCATGCTGCCGAAATGCGCGGCCTCCTCCGGGAGGATGGAGCCGTGCTGTTGTGCGCTTGCGTTCATCACGCCCCCTCTCTATCAGGGCCGCGCTCTCGGTCCAGAGGGCATTTCCGGCGCTTTCGCCTCTGGGGAATATGTGGGTCTATGGCGCGCATCGTAATGAAATTCGGCGGCACCTCGATGGCGGGGATCGAACGAATTCGCAACGTGGCGAACCGCGTCAAGCATGAGGTCGAGCTCGGTAACGAGGTCGCCGTGGTCGTATCCGCCATGTCCGGCGAGACCGACCGGCTGGTGAATTTCTGCCGCGAGGCATCGCCGCTCTACGATCCGCGCGAATATGACGTGGTCGTCTCCTCGGGCGAGCAGGTGACCAGCGGCCTGCTTGCGATCGTGCTCCAGTCGATGGGCGTGAAGGCGCGCAGCTGGCTCGGCTGGCAGCTGCCGATCACGACCTCCGACGCTCATGCCTCGGCGCGGATCGAGGAGATCAACTCCGACGCGATCGGCAAGGCGATGAGCTCTGGCGAGGTCGCGGTCATCCCCGGTTTCCAGGGCCTCACCGAAGATCAGCGGATCACGACGCTCGGTCGGGGCGGATCCGACACCTCGGCGGTTGCTGTGGCTGCGGCGATGAAGGCTGATCGCTGCGACATCTATACCGATGTCGACGGCGTTTACACGACCGATCCGCGCATCGTCCCCAAGGCCCGCAAGCTCGCCAAGGTCACCTATGAGGAGATGCTGGAACTGGCGTCGGTCGGCGCCAAGGTCCTGCAGACCCGTTCGGTCGGCCTCGCCATGAAGGAGAAGGTGCGGGTGCAGGTGCTCTCGTCCTTCGACGAGCCCACCGACAACCCGACGCCTGGCACGATGATCGTCAGCGAGGAAGAACTCGAAGGAAGCGCCATGGAACGCCAACTCATCACCGGCATCGCCTATGACAAGAACGAGACCAAGATCACGCTGACGCAGGTTCCGGATCGTCCCGGTGCGGTCGCGTCGATCTTCGCGCCGCTCGCCGAAGCCAATATCAACGTCGACATGATCGTGCAGAATGTCGCACACGACACCGGTTCGACCGACGTGACCTTCACCGTCCCCTCGGCAGAACTCGCCCGTTCGCTCGACGTGCTCGAGCGCGAGCGCGGCAAGATCGGCTATGAGAAGCTGGTCCACGACACCAATGTCGCCAAGATCTCGGTGGTCGGCGTCGGCATGCGCAGCCATGCGGGTGTTGCCTCGAAGATGTTCGATGCGCTGGCCCAGCGCGGCATCAACGTGCTCGCGATCACCACTTCGGAGATCAAGGTCTCGGTGCTGATCCACGAGGACTATACCGAACTCGCGGTGCGCGTGCTGCACACCGCCTATGGCCTCGACGCGGAGGACGCCGCCTGATGAGCGGCGCGGCCCGCCTCACGGCGTTGATGGCGCGCGGCGTCGAGCTGCTCGGCAGCGACTATGCGATCCTCGGCGGCGCGATGAGCTGGGTCTCGGAGCGCAACCTCGTCGCGGCTATGTCCAACGCCGGCTGTTTCGGCGTGATCGCCTGCGGCGCGATGACGCCCGAATTGCTCGACGCCGAGATCGAAGGCACGAAGGCGCTGACGTCGAAGCCCTTCGGCGTCAACCTGATCACGATGCACCCGCAGCTCGATGCGCTGATCGACGTCTGCGCCAAACATGGCGTCGGTCATGTGGTCCTCGCGGGTGGTCTGCCGCCGGGCGGGGCGATCGACAAGATCAAGGCGTCGGGCGCCAAGGTGATATGCTTCGCTCCCGCACTGGCGCTGGCCAAGAAGCTGATCCGCTCGGGCGTCGACGCGCTGGTGATCGAGGGCATGGAGGCCGGCGGTCATATCGGCCCGGTCTCGACTTCGGTCCTGGCTCAGGAAATCCTGCCGGTGGTCGGCAACGACCTGCCGGTATTCGTGGCGGGTGGCATCGGTCGGGGCGAGGCGATCGCCTCCTATCTCGAAATGGGCGCGGCCGGCGTTCAGCTGGGCACGCGCTTCGTCTGCGCGACCGAATCGATCGCCCATCCCAATTTCAAAAAGGCGTTCATCCGCGCTTCGGCGCGCGACGCGGTGGCCAGCGTGCAGATCGATCCGCGCCTGCCCGTTATCCCGGTGCGCGCGTTGCGCAACGCCTCGTCCGAACTGTTCACCGCCAAGCAGCGTGAAGTCGCGCAGCTGCTCGACGACGGCAAGGTCGAGATGGCCGAGGCCCAGCTGCAGATCGAGCATTATTGGGCGGGCGCGCTGCGCCGTGCGGTGGTCGACGGCGACGTCGAACATGGTTCGGTGATGGCCGGCCAGTCGGTCGGTATGGTGACTCGCGAAGAGCCGCTCGCCGATATCGTTGCTAAGCTGATCGAGGAAGCCGCAGCGGCACTCGACACGCGCGCTGTCTGACGGCGTTGCGCCGGGGGCTTCGCGGCATAGGGGGGCCTCGCAGATGTACGGTACATTGCGGGTTCGGCACGTCGTGCTTGGAATCAGGTGGCGCTTTCTGTTAGCGGGCTCCTGATGTCACCGTCGATCGCCACCTCCGCCGCGCGCACCATCCTGACGCGCCTGCACGATGTGATGGCCTCGCGGTCGGCCGCACAGACCAAGCTCAACCAGGTGGTCCAGATCATCGGCGAGGAGCTGGGGACCGAGGTCTGCTCGATCTATCTTCTGCGCGATGGCGTGCTCGAACTGTTCGCGACGCGCGGCCTGAAGCAGGAGGCCGTCCACGTCACCAAGATGGCTCTGGGTGAAGGCCTGGTCGGGACGATCGCCAAGAATGTCGAGACGCTGAACCTCGACGAGGCGACCAGCCACCCGGACTTCGCCTACAAGCCCGAGACGGGCGAAGAGCTGTTCCACAGCTTCGCAGGCGTGCCGATCGTCCGGCGCGAGCAGGCCGTGGGCGTCTTGTCGGTCCAGCACCGCGACCAGCGCCGCTTCGACGAGGTCGAGGTCGAGGCGCTGCAGACGGTCGCGATGGTTCTCGCCGAGCTGATCGCCGGTGCGGGGCTGGTCGACGAAAAGAACGCCGGTTCCAAGGGGGTGCGCGACTCGAGCTCGGTGCGCCTGCTCGGCCTGAAGCTCGTCGAAGGCATGGCGGGCGGCCGCGCCGTCTATCACCAGCCCAGGATCGAGATCGAACATACCGTCGCCGAAGATGTCGAGGTGGAACGACATCGGGTGATTTCCGCCTTTGCGCGGATGCGCGACCAGATCGAACGGATGACGCGCGAAGCCGACTTCGGCGCGGCAGGGGAGCATCAGGACATTCTCGCGATGTACAAGATGTTCGCCTATGACGAGGGCTGGATCCGGCGGATCAACGAGGCGATCGAGAGCGGGCTGACCGCGGAGGCTGCGATCGAGCGGGTCCAGCAGCGTACGCGCATGCGGATGCGCGAGATCGGCGACCCTCTGCTCGCCGATCGCATGCACGATCTGGAAGACCTGTCCAACCGGCTGCTGCGGATCGTGTCCGGACAGCTGGGGACGGCGGCGCAGCTTGGCCTGCGGCAGGACTCGATCCTGATCGCGCGAAATCTCGGCCCCGCGGAACTGCTCGAATATGACCGGCGCCGGCTGAAGGGCGTGGTGCTGGAGGAAGGCTCGCTGACCGCGCACGTCACGATCGTGGCGCGGGCGATGGGCATTCCCGTGCTCGGCCGCGTCAAGGATGTTCGCCGCACGATCGCCGATGGCGATTATCTGCTGCTCGACAGTTCGACCGGTTCGGTGGTGGTCCGCCCGAATGCGTCGATGGAGGAGGCGTTCGACGCGAAGCTGGTCGTCACCCAGAAGCGGCGTGCCGAGTTCGCCGCGATGCGCGACCTGCCGGCCGAAACGCGCGACGGCGTTCGTATCGAGCTGATGGTCAACGCAGGATTGCGCGACGACATCGCCGCGCTCGACGTGACTGGCGCCGACGGCATTGGTCTTTTCCGGACCGAGTTCCAGTTTCTCGTCTCCGCGACCCTGCCGCAGAGAGAGCGGCAGCAGCGCCTTTATCGCGAGGTGATGGAAGCGGCGGGGGATCGTCCGGTGATCTTCCGTACGGTCGATATCGGCGGCGACAAGGCGCTGCCCTATCTCAAGACCGAGGATGATGGCGGCGAGGAAAATCCCGCGCTCGGCTGGCGCGCTATCCGTCTCGGGCTCGAACGCGATGCGCTGATGAAGGTGCAGGCACGGGCGCTGATCGAGGCGGCGGCGGGGCGTACGCTCAATGTGATGTTCCCGATGGTCTCCGAGCCATGGGAGTATGACGAGGCGGTGGCGCTGTTCGAGGCACAGCGGAAATGGATCCACGACCATGGCCGCGGCGTGCCCAATGCGATCCGCTACGGGACGATGCTCGAGGTGCCGGCTCTGGCCGAAACGCTCGACATGCTGTTGCCCCGCCTCGACTTTCTGTCGATCGGTACAAACGACCTTACCCAGTTCCTGTTTGCCGCTGACCGGGCCAACCCCAAGCTGGCCGAGCGCTATGACTGGCTGAGCCCGTCGATCCTGCGTTTCCTGAACCGCGTGACGCGCCAGACGCGCGACGCCGGCGTGCCAATCGGCGTGTGCGGCGAGATGGGTGGCCGGCCGTTGGAAGCGATGGCGCTGGTGGGCCTGGGGATCGGGCGTCTGTCCATCACCCCCGCCTCGGTCGGTCCGGTCAAGGCCATGCTCCGGACGCTCGACCTCGGCAGGTTGCGCGCAGAAATGCAGGACTTTCTGACTCGCCCGGTTCGTAGCCTTCGCGAGGAACTCGGTGCCTGGGCCGAACGCAATGGGGTTGCGGTATCCTGATTTGCGGGGCAGACCTAGGCAGCCAGGGGGAACGACGCTTCGTGCGGTGCTGGCAGACCTTTTTTGAGATCTTCCTGCCTGCGTGATCGCCACGGAGCGCGAAGGAGTACGCGATGAGCGAAAGCGCTGGTGAAGGGCAGAAATTGGCTCCGCGGAGCGTCGGCGAGCAATTGTCGGCGGAACGCATGCGCCAGAATATGGAATTGAGCGAAGTAGCCGCGCGTACGCGCATCCCGCTTCGGCACCTCGAAGCGATCGAGAACGGCACCCATGAAGGGCTGCCCGCAACGCCCTATTCCGTCGGCTTCGTGCGGACCTATGCGACGATGCTGGGGCTCGACGGTCCCGCTCTCTCGCGCGCCTTTCGTGATGAACTCGGCGAGGAACGGCGCGGCCATTTCGAACCGGAAGCCTATGAACCGGTCGACCCGTCGCGCGTGCCCTCCCGGCTGCTGGCGATGGTCGCCCTCGGCGTCGCGCTGCTGCTCGGCATGGGCTATCTGCTGCTGCGTTTTCAGGAAGACAATGTCGACCTCGCGCGGCTGGCTGCCGATACGGTCGAGGATAATCGCCCGTTGCCGCCCAAGCCGCTCGTCGCTCCGCCGCCCGCCGAGCCCGCCATTCCGACCGGACCGATTACCGTTACCGCGACCGAGGAGGTCTGGTTCAAGATATCCGAGCGCGCCGGGCGGACATATTTCATGAACGTCCTGCCGGCAGGCCAGAGCTACACGCTGCCCGAAGATGCGATCGACCCGGTGCTTCGCACGGGACGTCCGCAATCCGTGCGTGTCGCTATCGGTACAACCATCCTGCCGCCGATCGGCGAACCCGATCGTCTCGTCCGGGCGTACAGCTTGAAGCGGGACGCGCTGGTGGCCATCGCCACCGCGAAGCCCGCAGCGGCAGCCGAGGGCGATGCAGCGGACAATGCCGCTACGCCGGAAGATATCGTCGGATCGGCTGCCGGCGAAGCGCCCCCCGAGCGTCGCCGCCGGAGTACGACGTTGCCGCCGGCGTTCCGCAGCGTGGCGCCGACGACCGAGCCGACGGCCCCGGCATCCGATCCCGCCGCTGCGCCGGATCAGCGCGCGCAGCCTTGATCAGGACCGCCCTGAGGCGGCATTATCCAACCGAAACGACCATGGGATGAAGTTCAGAATGAAAAAGGCGATGATCGCCCTCCTGCTCGTCTCGGCCGCGGCTCCGCTCGCGGCGCAGCAGTCGATGCCCGTCGAGAAGCGCGTCGACAAGCTCGAGAAGGAAATGAAGGCCGTCCAGCGAAAGGTGTTTCCGGGCGGCGCTCAGACCTATTTCGAGCCGGAGATCAAGCCGCAGACGGCCGCTCCCGCTCCGGCCGGGTCGCCCGCCGATGCGCCGGTGATCGACCTTACCCGTCGCGTCGACGCGCTGGAAAAGGCGCTGGCTGCGCTGACCGGCCAGGTCGAGCAGAACAGCTATAATCTGCGCAAGCTCGAGGATCAGTTCGCCAAGATGAAGGGCGATGCCGAATTCCGGCTGAACACGCTGGAAGGCAAGTCTCCAGCGGCGTCGGGCGCGGCAACGCCGGGCGCCAGCCTGCCTTATGTCGTGCCACCGGCGCCCAAGCCCGGTGCCGCGACGGCGACAGCTCCGGCGGCTACCGCGCCGGCACCTGCCGCGACCCCGCCGAGCGGGAACCCCGGAAAGGACGCCTATATGGTCGGCTACGACCTGTGGATGGCAAAGAAATATCCGGAAGCAGTCGCCGCGCTCAAGGCGATGTACGCCAAATATCCCAAGGACAAATATGCCAGCTATGCCCGCAACCTGGCGGGCCGTGCCTATCTGGACAATGGGCAATATAATGAGGCGATCCGCGAGTTCTTCGAGAATACGAAGATCGAAGACGGCGAGCGTGCACCGCACAGCTATGTCTTCATGGCCGAAGCGCTGATGAAGCGTAAGCCGCCGCTGTTCGACAAGGCTTGCCAGGCCTATGAGGTGATGTCGGCGAAATATCCCGATCAGGTGGCGAGTGGCCCGCTGGCGCAGATGGTCGCCAAGGGCCGGGCCGATGCCAAGTGCAAATGATCGGCTGACCGCCCGCTGCTTTCGTCAGTCCCGGTGCGCATGAGCGCGCGGCGGGATCTGGCGGAGCGGTTCCGGGTCGATCTGGATAGCCTCCTGCCCGATCCGTCCGCGCGGATCGGGCTTGCCGTTTCAGGCGGGCCCGACAGCATGGCGCTGCTGCTGCTGGCGGCCGAGACCATGCCCGACCGGATCGAATGCGCGACGGTCGATCATGGCCTCCGCGCCGAGGCTGCGACCGAGGCGGCGCTTGTCGCGACAGCGTGCGCGGACCTGAGAATTGCCCACAGCCTGTTGACGGTCGAGGTCGAGCGCGTGGCCAGCATCCAGGCGGCTGCACGGGCGGCACGCTATGCAGCTCTGGAGGACTGGGCGGTGTCCCGCGGGCTGGCGGCAATCGCGACGGCCCACCATGCCGACGATCAGGCGGAGACGCTGCTGATGCGGCTGGGCAGGGGGGCGGGGCTTTCCGGGCTCGCCGGTATCCGTGCGCGCCGCCCGCTCGGGCGCATCATGGTGATCCGCCCTCTGCTCGATTGGCGGCGCGAAGACCTGCGCGGACTTGTGGCCGACATCCCGACCGTCGATGATCCGAGCAACAGCGATCCGCGCCACGATCGCAGCCGCGTTCGCACGCTCCTCGCGGATCTGGAGGGCCGGGTCGACATTGCCCGCATGGCGGCGTCCGCCGCCTATCTGGCGGAGGCGGAGGAGGCGCTGGCCTGGACGGTCGAGCAGGCGATGCGGTCGCGTGTAACGACATGCCCCAATGGACGCATCCTTGCGGATGTCGAGGGGTTGCCGCGCGAGATTACAAGGCGGATACTCCAGCGGTTGATCGGCGATGCCGATTCGCAGGTGGATGGCCCCACGTTGGACAGCGCGCTCAGGCGGCTGGAGCAAGGGTCGACCGCGACGGTAGGGCGCCTGAAACTGTCGCCCGGCCGCCGCATCCTGATCGAAGAAGCGCCGCCCCGTCGCTGAAAAGGGGGCGCCTGTCCGATCTGTTCCATTGTTATTAAGCCGCCGATGCTTATCTTGCCCTCCGAAAGGCAGACCAGACCGATGAATGAAGATAAAGAGCCGAAGCAGCCCAATCCATGGATGAAGAGCCTCGCCATATGGATGGGGATCCTCCTCGCGCTCGTCATCTTCGTCTCGATCTTCGAGAGTTCGGCGCGTACCGGGCCGGGCGAACAGATCGCTTATTCGGAATTTCTCGCCCGCGTCGATGACGGCGCGGTGCGCGAGGCCGATATCGGCGACGGCGTCGTCAGCGGCAAATTTTCGAACGGCACCGCCTTCACCACGAATGCGCCCAGCGATCCCATGCTGATCCAGCGCCTGTCGGAAAAGGGCGTGACCTTCCGCGCCAAGCCGGCGGAGCAGACCAGCTTCTGGATGATCATGCTTTACCAGTCGCTGCCGTTCCTGCTGATCCTCGGCATCGCCTTCTTCGTGATGCGCCAGATGCAGAAGAATGCCGGTTCGGGCGCGATGGGCTTCGGCAAGTCGCGCGCGCGCATGCTGACCGAAAAACATGGTCGAGTGACCTTCGACGACGTCGCCGGCATCGACGAGGCGCGCGAGGAACTGCAGGAGATCGTCGACTTCCTGAAGGACCCGACCAAATTCGCCCGTCTCGGCGGCAAGATTCCGAAGGGTGCGCTGCTGGTCGGTTCGCCCGGCACCGGCAAGACGTTGCTCGCCCGCGCCATTGCGGGTGAGGCCAACGTGCCCTTCTTCACCATCTCGGGCTCCGACTTCGTGGAGATGTTCGTCGGCGTCGGCGCGAGCCGCGTGCGCGACATGTTTGAGCAGGCGAAGAAGAACGCGCCCTGCATCGTCTTCATCGACGAAATCGACGCGGTCGGCCGCCATCGTGGCGCGGGCCTCGGCAATGGCAACGACGAGCGCGAGCAGACGCTGAACCAGCTTCTGGTCGAGATGGACGGCTTCGAGGCCAATGAGGGCATCATCATCGTCGCGGCGACCAACCGCCCCGACGTGCTCGATCCCGCGCTGCTGCGTCCGGGCCGCTTCGACCGTCAGGTCGTCGTACCGCGTCCCGATATCGAGGGCCGCGAGAAGATCCTGGCCGTGCACATGAAGAAGGTGCCGCTGGCGCCCGACGTCAACGCGCGGACGATCGCGCGTGGCACGCCCGGCTTCTCGGGCGCCGATCTCGCCAACCTGGTCAACGAGGCGGCTCTCCTCGCCGCGCGCAAGGGCAAGCGCCTGGTCGCGATGAAGGAGTTCGAGGAAGCCAAGGACAAGGTCATGATGGGCGCCGAGCGCAAGTCCATGGTCATGACCGAGGACGAGAAGAAGGCCACCGCCTATCACGAGGCCGGCCACGCGCTTGTCTCGCTCCATGTTCCCGGCTGCGATCCGCTCCACAAGGTCACGATCATCCCGCGCGGCCGCGCGCTGGGCGTGACCTGGAACCTGCCCGAGCGCGATCGTTACTCGATGTCCATGAAGCAGATGAAGGCGCGTCTGGCGTTGTGCTTCGGCGGCCGCATCGCCGAGCAGATCATCTACGGCAAGGACGAGCTGAACACGGGTGCCTCCAACGACATTCAGCAGGCGACCGACATGGCCCGCTCGATGGTGATGGAATATGGCATGTCCGAGAAGCTCGGCTGGCTGCGCTATCGCGACAATCAGGACGAGGTCTTCCTCGGCCACTCGGTCGCGCGCAACCAGAGCGTCAGCGAGGCGACCGCGCAGCTGATCGACCAGGAGGTCCGCCGCCTGATCGAGGAGGCCGAGCAGACCGCGCGCAAGGTGCTGACCGACAATCTCGACGAACTGCACCGCCTCGCCGAGGCGCTGCTCGAATATGAGACGCTTTCGGGCGAGGAATCGAAGCGGGTCATCAAGGGCGAGGATATCGGCCGCGATCAGGGCAATAGCCGCGCTCCGGCGGCGCTGAGCTCGGGCGGATCGTCGATCCCGAAGAGCCGTCGTCCCGGTGGGTCGGGTGGCAATTGGGGTGAACCCAAGCCTGCCTGATGCAGTTCACAGACAAGAAGAAGGGGCCGGTCCGCAATAGCGTGCCGGCCCTTTTCTTTTGGAGGCAGGGGCTCTCAAGAAGCTCGCCGTGCTTCCTCCAGCACCATCGCGGCGCCCTTTTCGGCAATCATCAGCGTCGGCGAACTCGTATTACCCGATACGATGCGCGGCATCGCCGAGGCGTCGATCACGCGCAGTCCGCCAATCCCACGCACGCGAAGCCGTTCGTCGAGGACCGCCATCCTATCCCCTTCGATCCCCATCGCAGCGGTTCCCACAGGGTGAAAGATCGTGGTGGCGAGATCGGCCGCCGCCTGCAGCAAATCCTCATCGCTGTCGGCGGCGGGACCGGGGCGATGTTCCTCCGGCCGATATTTCGCCAGCGGTTGCTGCGATACGATGCGCCGGGTCAGCCGCAGCGATTCCACCGCGACGCGCCGGTCTTCGTCGGTCGACAGATAATTGGGACGGATGCGCGGGGGCAGAGCGGGATCGGGGCCGGCAATGTCGACCCGACCCCGGCTGGTCGGTCGCAAGTTGCAGACGCTGGCGGTGAAGGCACCGAAGCGGTGCAGCCCGTCGCCCCATTTGTCGAGCGACAGCGGCTGGAAGTGATATTGGAGATTGGCCCGATCGCGATCGGAGGAGGAGCGGGCGAAGGCCCCCATCTGCGATGGCGCCATGGTGAGCGGCCCGTTGCGGAACAGCAGATAGTCCCAGCCCATCTTCGCGCGCTTGAACAGATTGGCATAGTCGGTGTTGAGCGTGCGAACGCCCGACACTTTGTAGATCGGACGGATCTGCAGATGATCCTGGAGGTTCGCGCCGACGCCGGGCAGGGCATGGCGGACGGCGATGCCGGTATCGGTCAACCGGTCCGGGTCGCCGATGCCTGACAATTGCAGCAGCTTGGGACTGCCGATCGCGCCTGCAGCCAAGAGCGTTTCGCGGCTTGCCCTGGCGTGGTGCAGACGCCCCTGCTTGCGGAAGAGGATGCCCGTTGCCCGACCATCCTCGATCGTGACCTGTTCGATCTCGACGCCGGTTTCGAGTCGCAGATTGGGGCGCGGGAGCGCGGGCTTCAGAAAGGCGCCGGCCGCGCTGACCCGTCGGCCGTTGCGCTGGTTGACCTGGAAATAGGAGGAGCCTTCGTTGTCGCCACAATTGAAGTCGGCGATCGGGGCGATGCCAGCCGCCTCGGCGGCGGCCCGGATCGCGTCCAGTATTTCCCAGCTGATGCGCGGATGCTCGACCCGCCACTCGCCCCCGGCGCGATGAAAGCGCCCGTCGGCGGCGCAATGGTCCTCATGGGCGAGGAAATGCGGCAGGACATCGTCCCAGCCCCAGCCGGTCAGGCCCAGCTGCCGCCACCCGTCATAATCGGCGGCCTGGCCGCGCATATAGACCATCGCGTTGATCGACGAGCATCCGCCGATCACCTTGCCGCGCGGATAAGCGAGTTTGCGTCCGCCCAGGCCGGCCTCGACCTCGGTCTCGAACAGCCAGTCGGCGCGGCGATGGCCGATCGCGAAAAGATAGCCGACCGGAATGTGGAACCAGATCCAGTCGTCGTGCCCGCCAGCTTCGAGCACCAGCACCCGGTTGCGCGGGTCGGTCGACAGACGGTTGGCGAGCAGGCTGCCAGCGGTGCCGGCCCCTGCGATCACATAGTCATAGCTGCCGAATTCGATCGCTGCTTCGCCCGCGCCGCTTCCTGCCATCGCCACCCTCTCGCCCTTCTTTCCGACAGGCATAGCGCCGGCGGCCGCCATCGCCCATCGGCGGAAAGGTCAGGTCGCCGCGGACGGGCCGGAGTGGGCGATCAGGGCCGGCCGATGGAGCTATAGTCGAAGCCCGCCGCCCGCATCTGTTCGGGCGGATAGATGTTGCGCAGGTCGACGATCGTCGGCGACTTCAGCAAGCGGCGCACGCGGTCGAGGTCGAGCGCGCGGAATTCGTTCCATTCGGTGACTAGCACCAGCGCCTCGGCACCGTCCATCGCCTGATAGGCATCGTCGGCAAATTCGACGCCCTCGAGCACGGCTTCGGCCTGGTGGCGGCCTTCGGGGTCATAGGCGCTGACCTGGGCGCCATGGTCCTGCAGCACCCGCACGATGTCGATGGCGGGGCTGTCGCGCATGTCGTCGGTATTCGGCTTGAAGGTCAGGCCGAGCAGGGCGATCTTCTTGTCCTTGACCGATCCGCCGGCTGCCGCGATCACGCGCCGCCCCATCGATCGCTTGCGCTGGCTGTTGACGTCGACCGTCGCCTTGACGATCTGCAGCGGGATTTCGTGGTCCTCGGCGGTCTTCAGCAGCGCGGTCGTGTCCTTGGGGAAGCAGGAGCCGCCATAGCCGGGGCCGGCATGGAGGAATTTGCTGCCGATCCGCTTGTCCATGCCGATGCCATGGGCGACCGCCTGAACATTGGCGCCGGCCTTCTCGCACAGGTCGGCAATCTCGTTGATGAAGGTGATCTTGACCGCCAGGAAGGCGTTGGCGGCATATTTGATCAGTTCGGATGTCGCACAGTCGACGAACAGGATCGGCACCTCGCGCAGCGACAGCGGACGATAGATGTCACGGAGGACCGCCTTGGCATTCTCGTCTGACACGCCGCAGACGACGCGGTCGGGCCGCATGAAATCCTCGATCGCGGAGCCCTCGCGCAGAAATTCCGGGTTCGACGCCACGTCGATCCGCAGGTCGGGGCGCGCCTTCTCGACGATTTCGGCCACCTGTTTTGCCGTGCCGACAGGAACCGTCGACTTGGTGACCATGACGCAGGGCTTCGTCAGTGCCTTGGCCGCCTGTTCCGCCGCCGCAAAGACATAAGAGAGGTCGGCATGGCCGTCGCCGCGCCGCGACGGGGTGCCGACAGCGATGAACACCGCATCGGCATCGCGCACGCCCTCGGCGATGTCGCTGGTGAAGCTGAGGCGGCCCGAGCGGCTGTTGCGGCGGACGAGATCGTCGAGCCCCGGCTCATAGATCGGGATTTCGCCGGCCTTGAGCTTGGCGATGGTCGCCTCGTTGATGTCGACGCAGGTTACGTCATGCCCGAATTCGGAGAAGCACGCCCCGGAAACGAGCCCGACATAGCCGGTGCCGATGATCGCCAATCGCATCATTCAATCCTTGTCGTTGCGCGAAAGCCGCGCCTCGCCCGGCTGCATAAGGGCGCAGCCGTGACAATTTCAATTCAGGCCCGAGGGTTCCCGTTACTCGACGGTCACCGACTTGGCGAGGTTGCGCGGCTGATCGACGTCGGTGCCCTTGGCGACCGCGACATGATAGGCGAGCAACTGCACCGGTATCGCATAGACGATCGGTGCGATCAGCGGGTGGACCTTGGGCATGGTGATCGTCGCCAGGCAGCCTTCGCCAGCCGCCGCGACGCCGTCATAGTCGGAAATCAGGATCACCTTGCCGCCGCGCGCCTGCACCTCCTGCATGTTCGACACGGTCTTTTCGAACAGCGGGCCCGACGGGGCGATCACGATCACCGGCACCTTGTCGTCGATCAGGGCGATCGGGCCATGCTTCATCTCGCCGGCAGCATAGCCTTCGGCGTGGAT
>NZ_JAGMXV010000097.1 GCF_018006725.1 Rhizorhabdus sp. | reverse complement strand
GTTTAAGGCAGCGGTCTTGAAAACCGCCGTGGGTGGAAGCCCACCGTGGGTTCGAATCCCACCCTCTCCGCCATTTTTCATATAAAATCTGATATTTGAGCGGACATTTCTGGTGCGCCGATTTTCGGCTGCACTGCTATTCCTATTTTCTTTTTGGCATGAAGATCGTCCAGCTACGCTTGCCCCGCCACTCACCGCCTCGCCCGTTGCAGCGCATGACATAGCGCGGGACAATGCTAAAAGCACGGCAGAGGAGCGGATGCATGGCGGGGTCGGTCGAGGAAATTCAAGCGCAGGCACTGGATCCGAACGTAAAGGTGAGCGACCTTCTCCGCCGGGTGAAGCTTGCTGCGGTCAAACTGCAGCTTGAAGACACCGCCGAATGGGTCGATCGCGAGCTGCGCGGCTATTCCGACCCCGAGACGGTTCCGACCTACCGCCGCACCGTCGGGCAGCTCCGGGCGCACACACTCTTCCACGGCATTTTACCGGTCATGGGCAACAGCCCGTGGATCGATGAAGTCTGCAAAAACTCCGATCGGCGACTCGATTGCCAAGGTTGAGGCATTGTCTGGCGACGGAACCGGAGAACTGATCGGCAAGGTCCAAGGCGCGTTCGAAACCCGGATGAACGAAGCGCACGGGACGCCGGGCACCGAATATTATGTTCATACACCCCAGAGTGTATTCCTAGACGTGCTCGAGCAGGTCAGGAATCTCGTGCTGGATTGGGCGATCGGCCTAGAGAAAAATGGCATACTGGGTGAGGGAATCAGAGCTTCAGCATGGAAGAAAAGCAAAAGGCCGCACAGGCGGCACCTTCGATTAACATTGGGACCTTTCGGGTCACTTACACCAAGGCGATATTAGCGGACACCAGAACCGCACACTGATGGCCTCAACTGATAACTCGACCAATAGGCTCGATATAGACACCCTCTTCCAAGAACTTGCCCAAGCAATCGACAGCAATATCGGCAATGAGACGCATCTCACCGAGCTACGCGAGATCGTCCGGCAGATGGAGGTAACTCAAGGCACGCTGAACTATGTGCCCTGGTTTCATAAGCTCGTGGGCTACGCGGCTGACTATGTGACCGTGCTCGGTCCTTTCCTTCCTGCTCTCGGTAAATTGGTCGCCGGATAGCTAACTGCGCGCGGGTTAGTTATGCTGGGCGGGCAGATCTTCCGGCACTTGCCTACTATCATCCCTCACCGCCGCCTTTGCCAGCGTATGCATCAGCGCCCGGAACGGCTCCAGCTGCGCCGGATCGGCCGGGTCGTAACTGCGCCCTTCCCCCAACTGCGCGGCGTTGCAGACGTAGAACAGGGCGCCGCCGGCGATGCCGTTGAGGATGTGCATCGCGGACACGGCGCGGAACTCGCCGGCCTCGACGCCCGCCGCGATCACGCGTTCGATGTCGACCAGCGCGGTCTCGGAGAAGCGGACGGGGTTGTCCCCGCGCGGGCCGAGGTCGGCGATCAGGCGCTGGATGATCCGGGCAGCGGTCGGGCGCGCGACGAGGAAGTCGAGCCAGGCGTCGAACAGGCCGAGCAGCTGGTCCATCGGGCGTTCGGCCCCCACGAGCCGCTCGACGACATAATGGTGCATGGCGGCGAAGATGCCCGCCTCGACCTCGTCGTAAAGCTGCTGCTTGTTGGGGAAATAATAGACGATCGACGGCCGCCTTATGCCGACGTCCAGCGCCACGTCCTCGAGCCGGGCGGCCGCATAGCCGAGTCGCGCGAAGACCCGCTCGGCGGCGTCCAATATGGCCTGACGGGTCGCGTCGCCGCGGGCCTGCCGCATCACCGGACGCTCAATAGATGCCACGCGATTCTTCCCTGAAAACGGGGTGATTTGCGCCCTTATCGCGCCCTGCGAACAGCTTGGCAAATGGCAGATTGTATTTTTACCTTCCTGACGGTAGATATTCTAACCAGACGTAGAAAATGGTGTGGGGCAACGCATCCACCCCGCTTTGCAGGGAGAGAGAAGAATGTCTGGACGCAGGATCAAGCTCATCGTCGTGGCTTTGCTGGGCAGCACCGCTGCTCCGCTATTGGCGCAGGCCGCGACCGAGCCCTCACAGGACGGGATCGAGGATATCGTCGTCACCGCCCAGCGCCGGGAGGAATCGCTCCAGACGACACCGGTCTCGATCGCGGCTTTCGGTGCGCGCGAGCTGGAATCAAAGGGCATCACCGGATTGACCGACCTGCGCGCCAACGTCCCCGCGCTGCAGCTTACACCCTTCCCCAACAACGCCGCCACGACGCAGGTCTTCATGCGCGGCGTAGGGCTGAGCGACGACCAGATAACCCAGGACGGCGGCGTCGCGGTCTATATGGACGGGGTCTATGTCGCGCGCAGCCAGGGTCTCGCGGTCGAGGTCGCCGATCTCGAACGGATAGAGGTGCTACGCGGTCCGCAAGGCACGCTCTATGGCCGCAACGCGACCGGCGGCGCGATCAACTTCATCACGCGCAAGCCCGATCTCGACGCCTTCGGCTTCAAGGGGCAGGTGACGCTCGGGAATTACGACCATCGCCGCTTCAAGGGCGCGGTGAACCTGCCGCTCGGCCAGACGCTGGCGGTGCGCCTGTCCTATGTCAACCAGCAGCAGGACGGCTTCGTCCGCAATCCCGGCACCGGTGTGAAGCGCTGGGGCGACGAGGACCGCCAGGCGATGCGCGGCGATATGCTGTGGGCGCCGAGCGACGCGATCAGCCTGCGCTATGCCTATGACCGCACCGAGATCGGCGACACGCCCGCCTATGTCGCAGCGACGCCCTTCCATCCGCAGACCGCGCCACGCCCCAAGGCCGGAAGCCCGCTCGTCCGCGACTTACTGCCCAACGATATCGTCTCGCAAGGCCACAGCCTGATCGGCGAGTGGCAGCCGAGCGACACGCTGACGGTGCGGTCGATCACCGGCTATCGCAAGCTCGATAACTTTCAGAACCAGGATTATCTGACCGGCGTCCTCGGCCCGATCCCGCTGCAGAAGAACAGCAGCCGGGCGAAGCAGGACCAGTGGAGCGAGGAAATCCAGCTGGTCGGTGATGCCTTCGAAGACCGGCTGCAATATGTCCTCGGCTATTATTTCTTCACCGAAGAGGGCAGCAATTTCAGCAACAGCTTCAGCCCGCCGACGGCGACGCGCTCCTTCACCACCGCCACCATCAAGAACCGTTCGCACGCGCTGTTCGCGCAAGGGACGTGGACCCCGGCGCTGCTTGAAGACCGGCTCCACCTGACGGTCGGCCTGCGCCAGAGCTGGGACAAGCGCGCGGCCACGCTCGCCCGGTCGACGCAGGTCGGCGGCGGGGCGATCGTCCCGGTCCCCGGCCTCGGCGACGGCAGCCGCGACTTCAAGGATTTCAGCCCGACCTTCGTTATCGCCTATGATGCTGCCGAGACCGTCCATCTCTACGCCAAGGCGGTGAAGGGCTATAAGAGCGGCGGCTTCAACATCCGCGCCAGCTCGCTCGCGCGGTTCGACCAGGGCTTCGGGCCGGAGACGCTGTGGTCGTTCGAGGGCGGGATCAAGAGCCAGTGGCTCGACAACCGGCTGCGCTTCAATCTGGCGGGTTTCCTGTCGAAATATCGAGACATCCAGATCAACGTGCAGTCGGACCCGACCAACGTCCGCCTGACCGACGTGCTCAACGCCGGTCGCGCGACGGTCAAGGGCATCGAGATGGACCTGACGCTGGTGCCCGTGCGCGCGCTGCGGATCACCGCGAACTATAGCTATCTGCACGCCCGCTATCAGCGCATCCTCAACGCGGCCGGGGTCGATGTGGCGCGCGATTATCGCTTCACCAACGCGCCCGCACACACGCTGGCACTCGACCTGTCCTATGATCTGCCGCCGACGCCGATCGGCAAGCTGACCGCCAACGTCAATTATTCGCTGCAGAGCGACAAGTTCACCAACGCGACCGTCACCGGCGGACGCTATGTCGTCGGCGACTATGGCCTGATGAACGCGCGGCTCAGCCTGGGCGACATTCCGGGGCTCGCGGGCGTCAGCGCCGCGCTGTGGGCGCGCAATCTGACCGACAAGGATTATTATCTGCTGCAGTTCAACATCGGTCGCCCCGGCGCGATCTATGGCGAGCCGCGCACCTATGGCATCGACCTCAGCGTCGAGCTCTGACAGCATGGACCCAAAGGAGGCGCGGCAGTCTTTGGACCGTCGCGCCCGCCAACGATAATATCGAGAGGATGACAGTTTGAGCTACGAACCCGCGCTCGGCGCGCCCGCTACGCCTGTCGTGATCACCGGCGGCGCTTCCGGCATCGGCCTCGCCTCGGCCGAAGCGCTCGCAGCGGTCGGCCGCCCGGTGGCTTTGTGGGACATCAACGCCGAAGGTGTCGGCCGGGCGGCAGAAACCCTCCGCACCCGCTACGGCGTTCCGGTTTTCGCGACGCGCGCCGACCTGCGCGACATCGCCGATATCAGCCGGGCGCTGGCGGACAGCCGCGCCGCGCTCGGGCCGATCGGCGGGATCGTCCATGCGGCCGGGACGGTCGACACCGCGTCGATCGACGGCATGACGCCGCAAAGCTGGGAAGACGGGATCGCCGTCCACCTGCGCGCGCTCGCTTTTCTCGTCCAGGGCGCCCTGCCCGACCTCGCGGCGAACGCGCATTCGGCGGTGGTCGCGATCACCTCGATCAACGCGACGCTCGGCAATGCGATGAACCCGATCTACAGCGCGGCCAAGGGCGGGATGCTCTCGCTGGTGCGCTCGCTGGCCGACCGGCTGGCGCGCGACGGGGTGCGGATCAACTCGGTTTCGCCCGGCATCATCATGACGGCCATGATGAAACCGGCGGTCGACGCCCTGCCCGCCGGCCATTTCGAGCGCCGCATTCTGCAGGACCGGATCGGCGAGCCGGCCGAGATCGGCCGCGTGGTCCGATTCCTCCTGTCGCGCGAGGCGAGCTATGTCACGGCGGCGGAGTTTGTCGTCGACGGCGGCAACATTTCTTCACAGCGAGGATGAGCGAGATGGCACGAGCAAAGCTGCGGACATTGGCGGCCACCACTGTCCTGGCCCTGCTGGGCCTCGGCGCCTGCACGGCCCCTGCCCCCCGGGAGCGCGCGGCGATCGACCGGCCACCCCCGGCCAGTGCGACGCCCCAATTGCAGGGCGCGCCCAATTTCGGAGACCTCGGGGGCTATCAGACCGGAGACGGGCGGAGGGTAAAGCCTGGGCTGCTCTTTCGGTCGGACCAGCTCGACCGCCTGACCGATGCGGATCTCGCGGCGATGGAGGGGCTGCGCCTCGCTTATGTCGTCGACCTCCGCACCGAGAGCGAACGGGCGCGCGAGCCCGACCGGCTGCCGCGCGGCGCGAGGCATATCATCCTCGACGTCTCGGCGGATGCCGATGGCTCGCTCGGCGGCGACATGCGCAAGGCGCAGGCGGCGATCGCGGCCGGGCGCGGCGTGGAACTGCTCGAAGCGGCCAATCGCGATTTCGTCTCGCTGCCCAGCGCGCAGGCGGCCTATCGCGCGCTGTTCGCGCTGGTGGCCGACCCGGCGACGGGCCCGCTCGTCTATCATTGCACGGCGGGCAAGGATCGCACCGGCTGGGCCTCGGCCGTGCTGCTGTCGATCCTCGGCGTACCGCGCGAGCGGATCTTCTATGACTATCTCGCCAGCAACACCTATCTCGCGCAGAAGAATGCCGGCATCCTCGCGTCGCTCAAGGCGTCGGGTGCGCCGATCGATCCGGCCAATCTCGAACCCGTCTTGGGGGTCAGGCGCGCCTATCTGGACAGCGCCTTTGCGGAGGTTGATCGGGTCTATGGCTCGATGGATGCCTATGTCCGAAAGGGGCTGGGCCTCAGCGACGCGCAGATCGATATGATCCGGCGCAAATATCTCGAACGTTAGAGGCGTCGTAACAGCAGTTCGATCGTCGGCGATATCCAACCCGGCCCGAGCCCCGTCAGGCGTCCCACCGCCCGGCAGGCGCGAGTCGCTGTGGTCAGACGACCATGGATCGCGACACGCGCGCTGCACCAGGCCGCGTCGGTATCGGGGGCACGAGCGAAACGCCCCTTGAGCGCCGCTGCCAGCGCCAGCGGCGACAGACCACGCTGGAGGGGGCGACCGGTGAGGCGGTCGAGCGCCCTGGGCCAATAATTGACGAGCCAGCGGCCCGAGTGGCTTTCCTTCGGCGACAGACGGCTGGCGGTGCCACAGATCAACAGATGGCCACCCGGCCGGAGCAGCCGATGGAATTCGCCGATGGTCCGGGCCAGCGCATCGTCGGCGACATATTCCAAGACACTGTTGGCGACGATCAGGTCGAAGCTCGCATCGTCAAACGGCAGCGCCCTGCCCGCTTCGATCGCGGTCGTCCTCGCCTCCAGACCGTGTCGCCGACAATTGGCGAGGGCCAGCGGCGGAAGAGACGGGTCGACATCGACGCCGGTCGCTCGCGCGCCCAGCGCTGCCAGAACGACGAGAGAGCCGCCGACATTGCAGCCGAATTCGAGCACGTCCTTGCCCGCGACATCGAGCCGGTAGGAGCCCAACACATGACGCAGATGGGCCCATTCATAGGCGGCATAGCCACCGACCCAGCGATCCTTCGGATCGAGCCCCGCCTCGGCCGCCAGATGCCAGAACAACGCATCCGCCTCTTCGTTCTGCAGGCGGAGAGTGTGTATCATGGCCGTCTCAGCAGCCTTTCCACCGGCCAGGCGAGCAGCAGCGCCACGCCGATCGCGGCACTGTCGGCGATCCAGTCCCAAGCGCCGGCATCCCGATTGAGCGCCGGGATCGCTTGTGTCGCTTCGATCAAGGCACCGAAGAAGGACAGGCCGATGGCGAGCCGCAGCCGCCCCGTGGCGCGCAGGGCCCAGCGACCGAACAAGGTGAGAAACAGGAAGGCGGCTATGTGGTTGATCTTGTCGCCGGCACCGAGGTCTGGCGCCTTGTCCGACGGCATGATCGCCAGCCCGTAGATGGTCAATATGGCAGCCGCATAGAGCCAACGGCGCGCGCGGTCAGGGAACATCGTCGCCGGCATCGTGAACGACCTGTCTCCCAAATGAAAATGGCCGGGCGATCGCCCAGCCATATCCATGTCCGAAGCTCGGAACCAAGCTTACTTCTTGGTGAGCGACAGCCCGCCGAAGCGCTTGTTGAAGCGTGCCACCTGGCCGCCGGCATCGAGCAGCTGCGTCTTGCCACCGGTCCACGCCGGGTGAACCGAGGGATCGATGTCGAGCTGCAGCGTTTCGCCTTCCGAACCCCAGGTCGAGTGGGTGTCGTAGGTCGTACCGTCGACCAGCTGGACCTTGATCCGGTGGTAATCGGGATGGATATCTTTCTTCATCGTCAGAAGCTCCAAAAATGGCTGGTTCCGACCAGCCTGGGGAAGCGAAGCGCGGCCCTTACAGTGTCGGCCGCGCGATGGCAAGGCCGACACCGAAGCCCGCACGGGCGATCATTCCTTGGGCGGATCGGCGATCATCGCGGTGAAATTGGCCTGGGCGGCGAGCTTGTCGCCCAGATAGGCCTTGCCCTCGAACTTGCAGACGCTGCCGCGCTTCTGCGCGAAGGCGACGTCGAGGCGCAGCAGCACGCCCGGTTCGACCGGGGTACGGAACTTCACTTCGTCGATCGTCATGAAATAGACGAGCTTGCCCGAACCGGACAGGCCCAGCGATTCCACGGCGAGCACGCCGGCCGCTTGTGCCAGCGCCTCGACGATCAACACGCCCGGCATGATCGGACGTCCGGGGAAATGCCCCTGGAAGAATTCCTCGTTGATCGTCACGGCCTTGATGGCGGAGATACGCTCGTTCACTACCAACTCCTCGACGCGGTCGACGAGGAGCATGGGGTAACGGTGCGGGATCGCGGCCATGACCCGCCGCACGTCCAGCGGGCCAAGCACAGTCTTGATGTCGTCGCTCATCGCGTTGCGATCAGCGGCCCTGCGGCGCCGCTGCCGGAGCCTGCTCCGACTGGCCCGGCTGCCAGTTGGCCGGCGGGGTGATCGAGGCGCTCGGCACCAGCGCGTTGAGCTGGGTCACGACGTCGGGGGTCAGGTCCGAACTCGGCTGGAAGGCGAAAGCGGCTTCCGGGCGCAGCACAACGCCGACCTTCTTCGCGGTCATCGCGGCCTTCAGGGCCTGCTCGACCTTGGCTTCGACCTGCTCGCGGACATAGGCCTGCGGGCGGGCGAACGGGGCGGCGAGCCGCTGCAGTTCGGCCTGGGCAGCCTGGCCCTTCTGCTGGAAGGTGGCGATCTTCGCATCGAGCGTCGCCTTCGGCGTCGCGCTGTTCTTCTGGAGATTCTCAATCTCGGTGCGCAGCGTGTTCAACTCGCCCTGCAGCGCGGTCTGGCGGGTCTGCGCGGCCGTGATCTGGGTCTTGTAGGTCGTCTGGACCTGGTTCATCGCCGACTGGAAGGCAGCGGAGTTGACGATCGCGGCGTCGAGATCGACGACGGCAACTGCGGCCGGAGCGGCGGCAGCAGCAGCGGCCTGCGCATTGGCGGCGGCCGGCACGAGCATCAGCGCCGCAGCAGCAGCGGCGGTCTTCAGAAAGGCTTTCATCAGAACTGTGTCCCTACGTTGAATTGGAAGGTCTTGGTGTTGTCGCCCTTCTCCTTGAGGAGGGCCTTGGCGATGTCGATGCGGAACGGGCCGAAGGGCGAGTTCCAGTTCACGCCGAAACCGACCGAGAGACGCGGCTTGGCGGTGTTGCCGACGAAGTCCTCGCGGAACGGGCTGATCGTGGAGAACGCCCGCGTATTCTGCGAGCTTCCGACGCAAGGGCCGGTGGCCGTCGCCGAATAGCCGACCGCGCACAGCGTCGATGCGCCCGGATTGATCGTGTCGGTAAGCGGCACCGTGTAGATCTGCCGCCCCTGGCTATCGAGGACAAGGCGCTCGACGGGCAGATATTTGCCGTTAGCGTCGAGTTGGAACGGATAGCCTGCGATCTCCGGAGCTGTGAGCGCCGGCCGGCTGGTACCGAACACCGCACCGACGTCCATAAAGATGGACGGTCTCAGGCCAAGCTCTCGCGCGCCATTGCCCAGAGGAATTTCGAGCTCGAGGCGCCCGCGATAATATGCGTTGCCGCCGAGCGCATCGTCGGTCTGCGAATTGCGATCCGTCAGGAACGTCCCGGTCGTGCTGTCGTAGAAGGACCGGATCACGCGCGGACCGACGCCTCGAATGCCGAAGCCACGCATATCGGGCTCGCCGAGGTAGAAGCGGTCGATCAGACGGACCTGCTGCCCAAGGCCCTTGATATAGCCGCCCTCGGCGCTGGCAGAGAAGACGAAGCCGCTGCCGATGCCCCAATATTTGGTCGCCTGAGCGGTGGTCTTGATATAGCGGACCGTGCCGCCGAGGCCGGCGAAGTCTTGGCTGAACACGGCGCGCTGACCGCGCGTCGGGCGCAGGCGGTTGTTCAGATTATCGAACACGAGCGAGTAGCCGACCGACGAGGTCACCCGATTACCGATGGCGTCGCAGAGGTAGCGACCGGCAACGATCGGATCGCAGGTATCGCGAATGCCGTCATTGTTGGTATCGGTGTAGAAGGTAAACTTGTTCAGCGACACCTGATCGTAGCTGAGGCCATAGCGTGTCGCGAGCGTGATGAACTCGGTCAGCGGGATACCGGCGCGGATCTGGAAACCCGTCGTGGTCTGCTCATAGGTCGTGTTGCGGTCGTTACCCGCGAAATTGAACGAATTATAATCGCGGCGGAACACGTCGAAGCCAACCGCGATGTTCTTGTCGAACACATAAGGCTCTGTGAAGCCCAGTTCGATCGACTTCGAATAGGTCGAATAGCTGACGCCGGCACGGACTTCCTGGCCCTTGCCCATGAAGTTGCGCTCGCGGATCGACAGATCGACGATGAAGCGCTCGAGGCTCGAATAGCCTGCCGAAACCTGGAGTTCGCCGGTCGACTTTTCCTCGACATTGGCTTCGAGCACGACGCGGTCGGGCGCGGAGCCGGGCTTCTGCTCGATCTCGAACTTGTCCTGGAAGAAGCCGAGCGACTGGATACGGTCGCGCGACCGCTTGACCTTGAAGCTGTTGAAGGCGTCGCCTTCCGACATGCGGAACTCGCGGCGGACCACCTTGTCCTTGGTATGCGTGTTGCCGTTGATGTCGATCCGTTCGACATAGACGCGCGGCGACTGGTTGATCTTGAAGACCACCCCCATCGTCAGTTCGTCCTTGTCGCGGTTGAAGTCCGGGCGGACGTCGGGGGTGAAGCCGAACACACCGGTCGCCTCGGTGATAGCGTCGACCGTGTCCTCGACCGCCTTGGCGTTGTACCAGTCGCCCTTCTTCATCGGCAGCAGATATTTGAACGTGTCCGCCTTGATGTCGCGGATCTCGCTCTCGAGGCCGACGTCGCCGAATTTGTAGCGCTGTCCTTCTTCCACCACATAAGTGATGATGAAGTCCTTCTTGTCCGGGGTCAGTTCGGCCACGGCGGATACCACGCGGAAATCGGCATAGCCCTGCGTCAGATAATATTGGCGCAGCTTCTGCTGGTCGTAGGACATCCGGTCGGGGTCATAGCTGGTACCCGACGAGAAGATCTTGGTGATGCCGGTCTGCTTGGTGGCCATCTCGCCGCGCAGGCGGCCATCGGAGAATTTCTCGTTCCCGATGATGTTGATCTTGCGGACCTTGGACTTGTCGCCCTCGCTGATCTCGAAAATGATGTCGACGCGGTTCTGGTCGAGCTGGACCATCTTCGGCTCGACCGTTGCGGCGAAACGCCCCTGGCGACGATATAGCTCGATGATGCGTGCAACGTCGGCACGGACCTTCGACCGGGTGAAGATCTGGCGCGGCGCCAGCTTGATCTCGGGATTGATCTTGTCCGACTTGAGCCGCTTGTTGCCTTCCAGCACGATGCGGTTGACGACCGGGTTCTCGCGAACCTGCAGGGTGATGTTGCCCTGCCCATCGTCGCGGACCTGCACGTCGGCGAACAATTCGGTTTCGTAGAGATCCTTCAGCGCCTGGTCGAGCGCTTCGCGGGTGTAGCTCTCGCCGGGGACAAGCTTGACATAGGAGCGGACGGTGTCCGGCTCCAGACGTTCGGAGCCCGCGACGTTGACGGTCTTGATCGTGCCAATGGTTACCGGCGCACTCGGCGCAGGCGCCATCTGCGGCGCGGTGGCCTCCTGCGCGAACAGCGGTTGCGAAACGCCACCCAGCATCGTGCCGACGAGCAGCGCCGAACAAAAGCGAGCCCTGCCGAAATTCTTCCTCGTCGCCGTCACGCGTTCCCCGCTTCCATAGAATCCAAGCCCCCCCAAGCAAGGAAGGTGCGCATGCACTGCCCGATCACGGTCAGCCGATCAACCCGGCAAGCCTCTCCAGAGCGCCCAGCGACAGAATATCGTTGAGCGTAACGAAGATCATGAAGGACAGCAGTACGGCCAAGCCGGATCGAAACGCCCATTCCATAGCCCTTTCAGGGACCGGCCGGCGCGCTATTCCCTCGAACAGGTAGAAGACCAGATGGCCGCCGTCGAGCATGGGGATTGGCAACAGGTTGATGAATCCCAGATTAATCGAGATGAGGGCCATCAGCATGACGAAGTTGAGCAGGCCCAGCGAGGCCTGTTGCCCCGACACCTGCGCGATCTTGATCGGACCGCCCAATTCCTTGACCGAACGGCGCCCCGTGACGATCTGTCCGAGCGTATCGATCATCGTCCGGACGATGCCGAAGGTCTGCCGCGTCGCCTCAGCGGGGAGTTCGAGCAGCGGAACGCGCTCGATTACCTGCTGGCCCGACATGACGCCAATCGTTCCCTTGCGGAATTCGTTGCCGAAGCGGTCACGCTCGATATTGGCGGTGGTCTTCACGCTGACCGAAAGCAATTGCCCGCCCCGCTCGACCGAGAGTGAAAGCCGCTCGTCTGGCCGGAAGCGGATCATCTCCGCCATTTCGTCGAAAGTGTCGACCGGTCGCCCGGCGACGGCTGTGATACGGTCGCCCGGCTGCAAACCGGCGGCGGCGGCAGGCGACTTGTCGATGACGGCCGAAAGCGTCGCAGGGGTTCGCGGCACGCCATAAGCCGCAAAGAAAGCCATGAAGATGCCGATCGCGACGAGAAAATTCGTCGCCGGCCCCGCAAAGACGATCAGGAACCGTTGCCAGACGGCCTTGGCCTGAAAGGTCCTGGCGCGCTCCTCGGGCGGCAAAGCGAGCCATTCGGGCGTCGGCTGGCTCGCAGGGTTCATGTCCCCCGCGAACTTCACATAGCCGCCCATGGGGATCCAGCCCAGCTTCCAGCGGGTGCCACGCGAGTCGGTGTAGCCGGCAATCTCGCGACCGAAGCCGATCGAGAAGGCATCGGCCTTCACCCCGCACCAGCGACCGACCAGATAATGGCCCAGTTCATGAACGAAGATCAGCGGCCCGATGACGAGCAAAAAAGCGAATATCGTGAACAGGATACCAGGATGTTCTGTCACGCGCCGATAGTCTCCATCGCATCCCGTGCCACGGCCCGCGCCTCCACATCGATAGCGAAGACCTCTTCCAGGCAGGACGGCGAGCCGGGATCGTAGCGATCCAGAGCTTTGCGCACGATTAACGCGATGTCGAGAAAGCCGATCCGACCGTCGAGAAAGGCGCCGACGGCCACCTCATTGGCCGCATTGAGGATCACGGCGCGCCCTGCCCCCTCGGCCAGTATGTCCTTGGCGAGAGCGAAGGCTGGGAAGCGTTCCAGATCGGGCGCCCGGAAATCGAGCCGGCCGACGGCAGCTAGGTCGAGCCGCTGGCAGGGCGTCGCCATGCGGTGCGGCCAGGCCAGGCAATGGGCGATCGGCGTCCGCATATCGGGCGAACCGAGATGGGCCAGAACCGATCCATCGACATAATCGACCAGCGCATGGATCACCGATTGCGGGTGTACGATCGCGTCGAACTGGTCGGCCTCCAGCGGGAACAGATGGAAAGCCTCGATCAGTTCGAGGCCCTTGTTCATCAGCGTCGCGCTGTCGACCGATATCTTGGCCCCCATCGACCAGTTCGGATGCTTGACCGCCTGCGCAGGGGTGACCGAACGCATCGCGTCGAGCGTCCAGTCGCGGAACGGCCCGCCGCTCGCGGTCAGCGTCACCTTGCGGATGCTGCCCGGCGCGCCATGGTCGAAACATTGAAAGACGGCATTATGCTCGGAATCGACGGGGAGCAGCGTCGCACCATGGCGCTTCGCAGCGTCGGTCATCAGCGCACCCGCCGAGACCAGCGACTCCTTGTTCGCCAGAGCGACCGTCCGTCCGCCGCGCAACGCGGCCATGGTGGACAGCAACCCGGCGGTGCCGACGATCGCGGCCATCGTCCAGTCGGCGCCGCGTGAGGCTGCCTCCACCACGGCGTCCTCGCCGGCGGCGACCTCGGTGGCGCTGCCCGACAGGGCGTCTTTCAGTGCTCCATAAAGTGCGGGATCGCCTATGACCGCCAGTTCGGCCCCCGTACGGCGCGCCGCATCGGCAAGGCCGGCCACATCGCGCTGTGCAGTCAGCGCGACGACACGGAATGCCTCGCGATCGCGCTCGACCAGATCGAGGGTCGACGTACCGATCGAGCCGGTCGCGCCAAGGATGGATACGCTCTTCACGGTCACAAAATCCCCCCCGCAACGCCCGCCGCGACAAGGAGCGCGACTGGAACGACGCCGTCGAGCCGGTCCAGGACGCCACCATGACCGGGAAGCAGCGTTCCGCTATCCTTAACGCCGGAGCGGCGCTTGAGCCAGCTTTCGAAAAAGTCCCCGGCTTGCGCGGCCACGGCCAGCGGCGCACCAGCGATCAGGAAGGCTGTTCCAAGCCCGAATGCGGATGCGACGGCGGCTCCGCAGATCAGCGCACCGACCATGCCGCCCGCCAGACCCGCCCAGGTCTTGCTGGGGCTGATGGAGGGAGCAATCTTGGGACCGCCAATCGCCCTGCCGGCAAAAAAAGCGCCGATGTCGGTCGCCCAGACGACCACCAGTGTCCACAGCGACAAAGCAAAGCCCTGCTCAGGCTGTTCGCGAATATAAATCAGCGCAACCGCCGGAAACACTGCATAGAGCACCCCTCCGCCAAGGCGAGCCCGGAAGCTGACGACCGCAATGAGGATCGCGGCCAGGCCGGTCAGATCGACGGTCTGCGCGATCAGGCGGCTGGCGATCGTGGCCATCTTGACCGGATCGGCAAAGGACAATGACGACAGCATCAGCGCGCCGACCGCTGCCATGGCCAGCAATTGCTGCCAGCGCGGCGCCTGCGCCATCGTCGCCCATTCGGCCATCATCAGGATCGCGAGCAACGATGCCAGCGCCCAGAAGGCAACTCCGCCGAACCACAAGGCCGCGAGCGCAACCGCCATCATCACGATGCCAGAAACGATCCGGAGTCTGAGTTCGCGTGCAAGGGCCATCAGAAAGGAGGCTCAGCGCCCGCCGAAGCGCCGCTCGCGGGTACCGAAGTCGGCGATTGCTGCCGAGAGCGCCTTGCCGTCAAAATCGGGCCATAGCGTGTCGACGAACAAAAGTTCGGCATAGGCGGCCTGCCACAGCAGGAAGTTGGACAACCGCCGCTCGCCCGACGTCCTGATCAGGAGGTCGAGTGGAGGCAGGTCGCACGTATCGAGCCGAGCTTCGATCATTGCCTGATCAATCGACTGGGGGTCCAGTTTTCCCGCCTGCACTTCGGTGGCGATGCCCCGCACGGCGCGAAGCATCTCATCCTGCGCGCCGTAATTCAGCGCCAGCACGAAATCGAGGCGACGATTGTTCTTGGTGAGTTCGACACCGTCGCGCACCAGCCCGATCAGATCGCCCTCGAGCGCGCTGATGTCGCCGATCGTGCGAAGGCGGATGCCGTTGCGGTGCAACTCGGCCACTTCCTTGCGGAGATAATGGCGCAGCAGGCCCATGAGGTCGGTGACCTCCTCGGCCGAACGCCGCCAGTTTTCCGAAGAAAAGGCATAGAGAGTGAGAGCGCGAAGTCCCATGTCGGCTGCTGCCTTGACGGTGACGCGCACGGCTTCGGCGCCGGCTCTATGACCGGCTACGCGGGGAAGAAAGCGCCGCTTTGCCCAGCGACCATTGCCGTCCATGATGATCGCCACATGGCGCGGCATGCCGTTGCCCCCCGCAGCTTCGGCATTGGTCACAGGGCTGGCGGACAAGCCGCTCACTTCCCGAGGATTTCCTTTTCCTTTGCGGCCGCTGCAGCATCGACCTCGGCAATCGTCGCGTCGGTCATCTTCTGCACTTCGGTCTCGCGCCGCTTGCGATCGTCCTCGCTGATCTCGCCCTTCTTCTCGTCGAGCTTCAGGCTATCCATGCCGTCGCGACGGACGTTGCGGACGGCAACGCGCGCCTTCTCGGCATATTGGCTGGCCAGCTTGGCGAGTTCCTTGCGACGCTCTTCGGTCAGGTCGGGAATCGGAATACGCAGCGTCTGGCCATCGACGATCGGATTGAGGCCGAGGCCTGCCGAGCGGATCGCCTTGTCGACAGGGCCGACATTGGAGCGATCCCACACCTGCACCGACAACATGCGCGGTTCGGGTGCGGTGACGGTCGCCGCCTGGTTCAACGGCATTTGCGCGCCGTAAATCTCGACCGTGACCGGATCGAGCAGGTTGATCGAGGCGCGGCCGGTGCGCAGGCCGGTCAGATCGCTCTTCAGCGATTCGACGGCACCGTGCATGCGGCGTTCGAGATCGGCCTTGTTATAGGCGGGCATGGCTTAGTCTCCCTAGTTCTGAACGACCGTGGCCGTACCCGTTCCCCCGAGCACGCGGGCCAGATTGCCCTGCTCGCGGATGTTGAATACCACGATCGGAATATCATTGTCCCGGCACAGCGCCACCGCGCTGGCATCCATGACCTTGAGGTCGTCGGCGAGCACGCGGTTGAAGGTCACGGTTTCGTAGCGGGTTGCCGTCGGATCCTTCTTGGGGTCGGCATTGTAGACGCCGTCGACCGAGGTTCCCTTGAGCAGCGCATCGCATCCCATCTCCGCCGCGCGCAGCGCGGCCGCGCTGTCGGTGGTGAAATAGGGGTTGCCGGTGCCGGCTGCGAAAATCACGATCCGCCCCTTTTCCAGGTGGCGCTCGGCGCGGCGACGGATGAAGGGCTCGCACACGGTGGACATCGGAATGGCGGACTGAACCCGCGTGTCGACACCGATCTGTTCGAGCGCATTCTGCACCGCGAGCGCGTTCATGACGGTCGCGAGCATCCCCATATAATCGGCGCTCGTGCGGTCGAAGCCCTTGGCGGCAGCGGCCAACCCGCGGAAGATGTTACCGCCACCGACCACCAGGCAGAGTTCGTATTGCGTGGCGACATCGGCGATCTCGCGGGCGACGCGGGCGACGGTTTCGGGATCGATGCCGAACTGCCCCTGCCCCATCAGAACCTCACCCGATAGCTTCAGCAGGATACGTTTGAAGCGCGGACGGTCCATAGGTTCTCGTTACTCATTATCTTAAAGCTGTGGCCGCACCTTAGGGGCAGCATCACCCGCTGCCAAGCGCCACGGCGGCGGCGCCGGTGCAGCGGGCATGAAAAAGGCCCGCTCCCCCGGTCGAAACCGAAAGAGCGGGCCTTTTCCAGACGGATCAGCCGTTGGCGGCAGCCGCGACTTCCGCCGCGAAGTCGCTGACTTCCTTCTCGATGCCTTCACCGAGCTGGAAGCGGACATAGTCCTTCAGCACGATCGAGCCACCGGCCGCCTTGGCCGCGTTGGCGACGACCTGTGCGATCGGGGTCTTGTTGTCCATGACGAAGATCTGGCTGAGCAGCGCGTTTTCCTTGCGGAACTTCGCAACCGCACCCTGAACCATCTTCTCGATGATCTCGGCGGGCTTGCCCGATTCGGCGGCCTTCTCGGCAGCGATCGCGCGCTCGCGCTCGATCACGGTCGGGTCGAGGCTGTCCTCGGTCAGCGCCTGCGGGAAAGCGGCCGCGATGTGCATCGCGATCTGCTTGCCGACGGCTTCCATCTCGGCGACGGGAGCGTCGCCCTCGAGCGCGACGAGCACGCCGATCTTGCCGAGGCC
>NZ_JAGMXV010000096.1 GCF_018006725.1 Rhizorhabdus sp. | reverse complement strand
GGCCTATCCGATGCCCGCGAGCGGCACAGACAGTCCCTATCTCGTCAAGGGTGACAGCTGGGACGCCCTGTTCGACCGGCTTGATGCAAAACTATCCGCGCTGGGCGCGCGTAGCGGTGGGGTCAGGCTCGCTCCCGGCTTTGCAGCGGCGGCGAAGGAGAGCCTCGGCCGTTACGACGCCTATGCCAAGGCCGGCCGCGACGCCGATTTCGATCGGGGCGCGCAGCTGTACGACGTGCAGTGGCACAAGCTGTTTTCGGCCGCGCGTGAAGGGAGCCCTCACGGCGCCAACCCCTATCCCAATATCACCATGCACCCTTTTGCCGATGAAGGTCCCTATTATGCCTTCATCCTCGCCGCCGGCGCGCTCGACACCAATGGCGGCCCGCGCATCAACCACCATGCGCAGGTGCTGTCCGCGAATGGCGAACCGATCCCCGGGTTGTACGGCGCGGGCAACTGCATCGCGGCGCCAACCCGCAACGCCTATTATGGTGCAGGGGGCACGATCGGCCCGGCGCTGACCTTCGGCTACATCGCCGCTAACCACGCGCTGGGCAAATCGGTTTGAACCTTCCGACGCAAGAACGGCTCTTCCTTATACTTTAGGCTGAGTGCGGTCGCCGAGACCTTGCACAGGGCCGACCGTTAGGAAGAGCTTAAGAGAATTCGCAACACATCGTGCAAACGATGGCGCGCAAAAGTGCAAACGATAGCAGGCGAGGGGACGTGATGGGGGCAGCACGGGCGGAATGGTCAAACTCAAGGCTCGGGGCGTCCCATGCTTCGCGCACAGAGCCCATGCCGATGCCCCAGGGGAATGCCGCAATACGCTACCGCAAATTGCAACGGGACTGCCTTGCCGCCTGCGAGAATCTCGAACAGGTGGCTCAGATGGTCGTCGAAGCCGCGCTCGATATGATCCCCGCCGCGGATGGCGCAGTCTATGAGATGGTCGACGGGGATGAAGTGGTGCTGACCGCCTGTAGCGGCACCGTATCGGGATTTGCGGGGCATCGCATGCCTATCAAGGGCAGCCTCTCCGCCGGCGTCATGTTCAGCGGAAAGGCGGTCATTTGCGACGGCCTCCAGAACTCCTGTCCGGCAACAGCTGCAGCGTGCCGCCGCTTCAACATCTCCTCCCTGATCCTCGTTCCAGCAATCATCGGCAATCGGGTGCGAGGCGTGCTCAAGCTCGCATCGCATAGACCGTTCGCCTTCTCGAGCGACGATCTCGTGACAGGCGAATTGCTGGCTTATCCCTTGTGCGTCGCACTTTATGCGCAGGACGCCCGACAACAGCGCAACACGTCGGCTTCGCTGCATCGCCGGCTCCAGGCGATGTTCGAACAGGCCGCAGTGGGCGTGGCACTCGTCGATCTCGACGGCAGGCTGCTCCGGATCAACGATCGTTTCGCCGAAATCGTAGGCCGTGACAGGCGCGATCTAGAACAGATCGGCTTTCAGAACATCACCCATCCCGATGATCTTCTCGCCGATCTCGCAAATCTGGGCCGGCTACAACGTGGCGAGATCGACAGCTACACGATGGAAAAGCGCTATATCGGCGGCGATGAGGCGATCCGCTGGGCGCGGCTGACAGTAAACCTGATCGAAGGCGAGCGGCCGGAGGAAAATTTCTTCGTATCCGTTCTGGAAGATATCGGCGTTCAACGGCGCGCGCAGGAGGACGCCCAGTACGACCAGTTGACGCGCCTGCCCAACCGGCTTTCCGTGGCCGAATATCTACCCCAGGTTCTCGCACAATCATCGCAGGGCGTGGGGGTGGCCTTCATCGACCTCGACGGGTTCAAATCCGTGAACGACGCGCATGGCCATTTCACCGGAGACGAATGCCTGATCGAAGTTTCCAGGGTATTGCGCTCCCTGACAAGCAGTCGCGGCATGGCGGCAAGACTGTCCGGCGACGAGTTCGTCCTCATCCTTCCAGACATTGTCGAAGAGGAGTTCGACCGCTGCACCAAAGCGGCCCGAACGGGCATCTCCGCCCTTGGCGAAGCCCGGGGATGGCCGATCACCGCCAGCCTCGGGTCAGTTTTCTGCGGTGGAACGGACAGACTGGATGCCGCCGCCATAATGCATCTCGCAGACGAGCGCATGTATGCGGCGAAACGCGCGGACAAGGCTGCCCGCAACCATTGGGCGCCTTCGAGCGAATCCTCCGGCTGGTTCTGAAAAACGGCTGATCCGGGTAGACATGATCGACCGAGGGCCGTGACTTCCTTTTTACCGGCTGATCGGCTATAGCAGCCGCGCTGACGTCGTATGCGACGGATAACGGGCCGCTTTGGCTCCCCCTTGTCCCTTTCAAGCCTCACGAAGCCAGGATGTGCCGCTGTTGGCCCATGCCCGTCATATCTATGGGACAAGGATACTCCCCATGATCACCGGTACCGTCAAATTCTTCAATGTCGACAAGGGCTATGGCTTCATTTCGCCGGAAGACGGCAGCAGCGATGCTTTCGTCCATATTTCGGCCGTCGAGCGCGCGGGCATGCGCACCCTCGATCGTGACCAGCGCATTTCCTACGAGCTGGAAACCAACAATCGCGGCAAGACGAGCGCGGTAAACCTCCAGGCGGCGTGATGCAGGAAGCGGGCGTATTTCGATACGCCCGCCCTCTTCCTATCCCGCGACACAGAGGAACCGTCATGTCCAGAGCCGTCAACATTCAAGCCACACCCGACCATATCGCGCAGAGCTGCGCCAAGGTCGGCGCCAGCATCACCGCCATCGAGGTTCTGACCTCGGGTGGTTCGCGCGTCGTGTTGAGCAACGCCGCCGGCTGCGCCGCGATCACCCGCCATTATGGCGCCAAGGTGATCACGGGCCGCGTGGTGCGTCAGCCGCTGCGATCGCTGCACGGCTGACCCCTGGTCTTCCGGCCGCAGTCCGGTTCAGGGCTGCGGCAGGTGGCCGGCAATATGCAGCGCCAATATCTCGCGCTGCCGGTCTGCGGGCCATCGTTCGGGGTCATAGACCGCCTGGGTCGCGATCCCTGCTGCGGCGCTCAACAGCGCCTGCGCAATCAGAAACGACCCCTCACCCTCGACGATCCTGCCGGTGGAAATGATCGCCCGGTGGAACAGATCGACCGCTTCGCGGCTGCGCTGGCGTTGCTCGATCAGAAAGGCCTCGTCGGTGGTGGCGAGCCCCCAGAAGGCCAGCCATATTCGCCAGCTGTCCATCCGCTCCTCGTCTAGCGGCAGAACGCCCGACAATATCTCGGCCAGAGGACGCCCCGCCCCGGTCGCCGCGTCGACCCGCGACGAAGTCCGCTCCATGCACAGACGGTAAGCCGACAGCAGCAGTTCGTGCTTGCTGTGAAAATAATGCGAGACGATGGACGTGCTGCAGCCGGCGAGCGCAGCGATGTCGCGCACCTTGGTGCCTTCGAGTCCGCAGCGCGCGATCAGCGTCGCGGCTATCTCGGCAACCTGCCGCCGGCGGGCTTCGTGATCGACAATCTTGGGCATAAGCGCTTCGCACACTCCTCGGCGGCGTTTATGGCGATCTTGGTGCAGCGCAACAACTGCCTTCCCTCCACATAAAGGCCAGCTTGGCGGAGCGGTCCACACGCTGTCCAATGCAGCGATCGAAGTTCCCGCGAAAAGGGAAGGGTGGCGAGAGGATGCCGATGACCGAGACTGCAGGAAGCCTGTCGGCAGATCCCTTGATCGTCGCCACCTATTTCACTCTGGCGGGCGATGTGAACCCCTTTGCCGCCAGCACCGTCAGCCCGGTCCCCTTCGCTCTCCGCGCCGAGGCGGCCGGACGCGCCGGCTATCGCGGCATCGGGCTCGGCGCGCAGGACGTGCTGCATCTGATGAAGACATTGGGCCCCAGGGAAATCCGCATCATCGCCGAGGCCAATGGCCTCGAACTGATCGAGCTGGAGGTGCTGGTCGACTGGTATGCCTCTGGCGATCGCCGGGCGGAGTCGGACAAGCTGCGCGCCGCCCTGCTCGACGCTGCCGCAGATATCGGGGCGGTGCACCTCAAGGTCGGCGGGGACCTCGCCAATGGCGATTGGCCGATCGAGGGTGTGATCGAGGATTTCGCCGGTCTCTGCGACGATGCTGCGCGGGCCGGTACCGGCATCTGCATCGAAGTCTTTCCCGGAAGCTCGATCGCCAATCTCGACGTCGGCACCGCGATTGTCGCCGGTGCGGGGCGGCCGAACGGCGGCCTGCTGCTCGATATCTGGCACATGGTCCGTGGCGGCATCGATTTTGCCGACATCGCCAGGATGGATCCCGCCCATATCCTGCACGTCGAGATCGATGATGCTGACGCAGTCCAGCAAGGCTCGATCGTCGACGACACGATCGATCGCAGGCGCCTATGCGGCGAGGGCGAACTTCCCTTGCCCGCCTTCCTGCGGGCCATTGCGGAAACCGGCTATAACGGCGCCTGGGGCGTCGAGATATTGTCGGTCGAACAGCGGGCCCGAACTCCCGAAGAGGCGGCGCGACGCTCGTTCGAGACTGCGCGGCGCTATTTTCCGGGCCGGTGACGGGACATCCCCCTGATGGGTTACCGTAAAGCTGCCAGGTCTGCTTTATGGGACGTTCATCTTTCGCAGGCATAGCCATCCGCATCGCATCGGGTGGGTGGCGGCGTGCAGTCTCAGATTTTTCATGATCCGACCGGCAGACGGGCGGTCATCGTCCGCTGGATCATTCGCTTCGCAGCGCTTTCTGCCGCACTGGCCGTGCTCGTTCTTGGCGTCGCGCTGCTGACGATAGAACAACGCTCGGCTCCGGACTTGCCGGGCTTCACGCCGGCAGCCACTCCCCTGAAGACAGGCATCGTCCCGCCCGGGCGCGAGGATGCCGCGCCATGGCTTCCCTCTCAGCCGGCAGCGGCCCCGGCAGGAAGGTTGGAGCGCACCGGCTTCTACATGCCGTGGGATGCCGCCAGCCGGGAGTCGCTGACATCCCATGCCGGCGAGCTGGACTTCGTCGCGGCAGGGCTCGCGACCGTGCATGGCGCCGACCATCGCTGGCGCTGGGAAAGCGATCCGCATCTGCGGCAGGTGCTGGGCAGTCAGTCGCGCCGCAAGCTTCTGCTGATGGTACAGAATGTCAGTGTCGAAACCGGATGGGACGGAAAGAACAGCGCGCGACTCTTCGCCGACGCGCGGGCGAGCAGCCTGCTGATCGACCGGATCGACAAGGCCGCACGGGCCGAGAAGGCACGCGGCGTCCTACTCGATTTCGAAAATCTTCCGCCATCGGCGCATCGAGCCTATCGGAGCTTTCTGAAGCGCGCACGAAAGCGGCTCTCCGCCAGCGGACTGCTGTTGACGATCGCCGCGCCGGTGGGCGACCCAGAATGGGCGCTCGGCCGCTACGCGCCCTTGGTCGACCGGCTGTTCCTTATGGCCTATGACGAGCATTGGCCCGAAGGCGAGCCCGGGCCTATCGCATCGCAGGCCTGGTTTGCCGACGTCGTCGGCCGCGCCGTCGCCGAAACGGGCCGGGACAAGGCAATCGTCGCGATCGGCAACTATGCCTATGACTGGGGCAAGGGCGTCGCCGAGCCTCTGACCGTCGCGCAGGCCTGGGAGCGGGCCACCGCCGCTGGCACCCTGCCCCGCTTCGACCGGGCGACGGGCAACAGTCATGTCGACTACCGCAGGGACGGCGTGGCTCACACCCTTTGGATATTGGATGCTCTCAGCGCCTGGAACGACCTCCAGACGACCAGGCATCTCGGCGCCCGAGGCGTGGCCCTGTGGCGGCTGGGCAGTGAGGATCCCGGCTTCTGGCAGGTCCTCGCCACACCTGCGGGCGGCGTTCCCGAAATCGGCACGATGCCCAACCGAGACAATGTCCAGCTACTCGGCAATGGCGAGATATTGCGCCTGGCCCGGCGCGCCGAGCCGGGTCGGCGGGACCTGCCGATCGGGGAGGATGGCCTGATCCGCGATGCCCGCTATCACGCCCTGCCCTCCCACAACATCATCCAGCGAGCGGGGCTGCAGCCGCGCCTCGTCGCCCTGACCTTCGACGATGGTCCGGACCCGCGCTGGACACCGCAGATACTCGACGTTCTCAAGCGTGAAAGCGTACCGGCCACCTTCTTCGTGACCGGTGCAAATGCGCTCGGCGAGGCGGCTCTTCTTCGCCGGATCGTCGAAGAGGGGAGCGAACTTGGCAATCATTCGACCACGCATCCGGATCTCGACCGCCTGCCCGAAGCGGCGATACGGTTCGAGATCAACACCACCCAGCGGCTGGTCGAAAGCTATACCGGTCGGTCGATGCGCCTGTTCCGCGCACCCTATCTGGGTGACGCCGAACCGAACAGGGCGGCCGAACTGCGGGCTTCGACTGTCGCCGCAGAAATGGGCTATCTCTCGGTCGGCCTCAACGTCGATCCGCTCGACTGGACCGCGACGACGCCGGACCGGATCGTGCGGCGAACGGTCGATCAGGTCCTGTCGGGCAAAGGCGTTCGCGCGACCCAGATCGTGCTGCTGCACGATTCGGGCGGCGATCGCAGCGCGACGGTGGCGGCTCTCCCCGGGATCATCGCCGAGTTGCGCGCGCAGGGATACACTTTCGTCACCGTATCGCGGCTGGCTGGACTGAACCGCGACGCGGCCATGCCGCCGCTGGCCGGCGCCCATGGCATGGCCGCGGACGGGGCCAGCGGCCTGTTCGGCTTTCTCGCCCTGGCGGGCAAGACGCTCGGCATCCTCTTCTTCGTCGCGATCGGCCTCGGCATGACGCGCGCTCTCATCATGACGGTGCTGGCGCTGGTGCAGGCACGTCGTCCAGGTCCGCCTGACGCAGCACCGCATCTGGTCCCCGCTTTCGTCTCGGTGCTCATTCCCGCCTATAATGAGGAGAAGGTCATCGAAGCGTCGGTGCACCGTGTGCTCGGGAGCGCGGGGCCGCGCATCGAGGTGATCGTCATCGACGACGGATCGACAGATCGCACCGGTCGGATCGTCGCCGACGCTTTCGGAATGGACCCGCGCGTGACGCTGTTGAGCCTGCCCAATGGCGGCAAGGCGCGCGCTCTCAACGAAGGCCTGCGACTGGCGAAGGGCGAGATCGTGATCGCGCTCGATGCCGATACGCAGTTCGAAGTCGATACGATCGCACGGCTCACGCGCTGGTTCGCCGATCCCGCAATCGGTGCCGTCGCCGGCAATGCGAAGATCGGCAACCGGGTCAATCTCGTGACCCGCTGGCAGGCGCTCGAATATGTCACGGCACAGAATCTCGAACGCCGCGCACTCGCTGCGCTCGGGGCGGTGACCGTGGTGCCGGGTGCCGTCGGTGCCTGGCGCCGTGCCGCGCTCGACGAGGTCGGCGGCTATCCCCACGACACGCTTGCGGAGGATCAGGACCTCACCATCGCGATCCGGCGCGCTGGGTGGAAAGTCGCCTGCGACAGCGACGCCATCGCCTGGACCGAAGCCCCCGACAGCTTCCGCGCGCTGTTCCGGCAACGCTATCGCTGGGCATTCGGGACCCTGCAATGCCTGTGGAAGCATCGCGGGATCTTTCTGACCGGGCGGCCTCGCGGGCTGGCCCTGGTGGGCCTGCCGCAGGCCTGGCTGTTCCAGATCGGGCTAGGGCTGGTGTCGCCGCTGATCGACCTGGCCTTGATCGTCAGCATCGCCGACACATTGTTCCGCACCGCCAATCACGGCTTCGCCATGATGGAACAGGATCTGCGGACGATGCTCGCCTTCTGGCTGGCTTTCGCCGCCGTCGACGCGGCCAGTGCCTGGGTCGCCTATCGGCTGGACGGGCGCGAGGGCCGGCTTCCGCTCCTTCGTCTGCTGGCGCAGCGCTTCGGCTATCGGCAACTGCTCTATGCCGTGGTGCTAAGGGCAGTGATGTCGGCGCTGCGTGGGCCACGCGTCGGCTGGGGCAAGCTCGATCGCAGCGGCATAATCCAGATTCCGTTCGACGCGGACCGGCCAAAGGCGGCACGCGGCGGTCAGGCGCCTCGGCTCGACAAGGCAGCCTGAAAGGGCTGTCGAGGCACCGCCGTCACCGGCCGCAGAAATGCCCGCCATTTCGCGGTTGATAAAACCCTATTTCATGTGAATATGGCTATAATGCGTGTTTGCTGGGGTCAGAACGTCGTCAGGCTTTCGGCGAAAGGCCACGCCATCTTGCCTTAGCGGTCGACGGCGGCACCACCCCCGGGATAGGCAGACCGGCGTCGGTCCGCGCGACGGCGGAAGTTGGAATTGGGGGACGTGCGTTGACGGACATCATGACGGTCGCCGAGCAGTATCTTCTGCCTGCTGCGCTGTGGCTCATCATGTTTTCGATGGGCGTCGGTCTTGTGCCGCGCGACTTCGCCCGCATCGTCGAGAACAGCCGCGCCTTTCTGGTGGGAGTCGGCAGCATGTTGCTGCTGGTCCCGCTGTTCGGCACCGCGCTGGCCGTCGGCTTCGCGCCGACGCCCGCTTTGATGATGGGCTTCATCCTGCTGGCGACCTGTCCCGGCGGAATATTGTCGAACCTGCTGACCGATCTTGCGCGAGGCAATGTCGCCCTGTCGGTGTCGATGAGCCTGTTCGTCAGCGTCGTCTACATCTTCACACTCCCGTTCATCACCTATTTCGGGCTGCAGTTCGTGTTCGGTGCGGGTCAGTCGATCACCGTGCCTGTGGGGGAATCGATCAGCAAGATCCTGTCGATCACCGTCATCCCCGTCGCTACCGGCATGCTTTGCCGGCACTTCCTGCCCGCCTTCGCCCTGCGCATCGAACCATCGGTCAAGACGCTGTCGACCAGCGTGCTCGTGGTCGTGTTCGGCATGATCGTCGCGCAGCAATGGGAAACGCTCAAGCAGTCTTTCGGCATCGTCCTCGCGATCGTCGTGGCGATGAACGTCTGCAATCTCGGCATCGCCTTCCTGGCCTGCCACCTGGCGCGGATCGGGCGGCGCGAGCGCATCGCGATCGCGATGGAACATATCGTGCGTCAGGAAGCGACCGCGATCTTCGTCGCGGTGACCTTGCTCGGCCGCAACGACATGTCGCTGCCGATGATCATCAACACCTTCATAGGCATGGCGGTCGGCATTCCCTTCGTCACCTGGTTGCGCACCCGTGCCGCGCGGCGCGACGAGGTCGGTGTCACGGCGTCGCCCGCCCCCATCAATCGGAGCTAAAAGATGGACCTGAAAAGACTCTCCTCGGGATCGCCGTTCGAGGAGCTCGCCGCCTATTCCCGCGCGGTCGTCGACGATCTGTACATCCATGTGTCGGGCACCGTCGGTCCCGATCCAGAGACCGGCGCAATGCCCGAGGACCCCGCCGAGCAGGCGCGCAATATCCTGCGGCTGCTGGCCACGGTGCTGGCAGCCGAGGGCGCCGACTTCAGCCATGTCGTGCGTAACCGCGTCTTCCTGACCGATGCGTCCGACGTGATGGCAGTGGCCGCTGTCCTGCGCGACTATTTCGCAGACTGCCGACCGGCGAATACGACCCTGATCAACGGCATTCCGGCACCCGGCGCGAAAGTCGAGATCGAGATTACCGCGCGCCGCCCCGCCGCCTGAGCGCGCCGCCGCCGCCAACGCCCCCCCCTGACAGGATTCATGATGACCAAGCTTGCCCACCGCATCACCGGCACGTCGAAGAAGAGCTATGGCATGTACGAGCAGGCGCTGCGGATCGACACCGAAGACCTGATCCACCTCGAACTCGGACGGCCGGTCCACGACACGCCCGCACTGATCAAGGATGCGGCGATCCAGGCGTTGCGCGACGGCCATGTCCATTATGGCGACCTGATGGGTGAACGCGCGCTGCGCTCCGCGCTGTCGGCGAAACTGCGCGACTTCAACGCGATCGACGCCTCGCCCGATGAAATCCTGATCACCAACGGCCTGACCCAGGGCTCCTTCGCCGCCTTCATGGCGCTGGTGAACCCCGGCGACGAAGTGATCCTGCTCGATCCTTATTACCCGCAGCATGTCGGCAAGGTCGAACTCGCAGGCGGAAGGATCGTCACCGTCCCGCTCGACGCGGCCAACGACTTCTCGATCCGGGCCGACTGGATCGAGGACGCCATCACCGATGCGACGCGAATGATCGTGATCGTCAACCCCGCCAACCCGACCGGACGCGTCTATTCGCGTGCGGAACTCGAAGCCTTGGCCGAAGTGGCGATCCGCCACGACCTGATCGTCGTTTCCGACGAGGTGTACGAATATATCACCTTCGGCGCGCAGCATGTCAGCATCGCTTCGCTGCCCGGCATGAGGGAGCGTACAGTGTCGCTGTTCGCCTTCACCAAGGCCTATGCGATGGACGGCTGGCGGCTCGGCTATGCCGTCGCGGCGCCCGATATCATGGCCGGCCTCGTCAAGATTTCGACCAGCGCCGTCACCCATGTGAACAGCTTCATCCAGTTCGGAGCGCTCGCCGCCGTAACCGAAGGCTCCGGGGAGATGCAGGCGATGGTCGACGATGATCGTCGCAAGCGCGATCTGGTCGTCGGCCGGCTGAACCAGATGCCGAACGTGCGCTGCGCGGAGCCGCAAGGAACCATCTATGCCTTCCCCGACATAAGCGCGACCCGCATTCCCGCGCAGGACCTTGCGGAGCGACTGCTGTTGGAGGCCCATGTCGTGGTAGAAGCTGGCAGCTTCTACGGCGCCGCCGGCGAAGGCCATTTACGCATCTGCTTCGGATCGGAATCCGAAGACAGGATCAGCGAAGCGATGGATCGCCTCGCCCGCTTCTTCAACTCGCTCTGACCGGATCGGCCGTCCATTGCGGGGATTACCAGCAGGCGGGTGGTTTCCGTTTCGGCATGGCTGTGTTCTTTTAGAAGCGTGATGAAGCGAGGCTCTACCTTTGGCGGATATACATATGCGGCGGAGCGGCTAATCTTCCTTGGGGGCAATAGCGACAGATTTGACAGCTGTCGCAGTGGGATCGGGTGGAGCGGATGGCATTGGCGGGTAATCAGGCAGTGAAGACGGCGAAGGGCACGGCGGGGGAGCCGGGGGACAGAAGCGTCTATGACCCGAGCAATCCCAGCTTCCGACTGGAAAACTCGCCCTTCTATCTGATGGCGCACGCCGACTTCAAATATCACGAGGACATGGACAAGGTGCTGCACAAGCACGGCGTGTCCAAGCCGATCTACCGCGTGATGACGGTTCTGCGGGAACGCGAGCCCGCGAGCATCGGCGCGATCGCCGAGGCGGCGCTGACCAAGCGCTCCACCGTGAGCCGGATCATCGATCGCATGGCCGAACAAGGGCTGGTCTCGACCGAGCCCAATGCCGAGGACAATCGCATCACCGAGGTCAGACTGACTGAGGAAGGACGCCAGCTTCTCGCCAAGCTTACCCCGATCGTTGGCCGTCAGTTCGTGCGCGCGATGGAGGGCGTCAGTGATCGCGACCTTGGCGTGCTTCTGCGGACCTTGCAGAAGATCAGCGCCAATCTGTCGAAGCTACCGATCGAGTAGGCCGTCTTCTGCGCCTGCACCTGTCAGGCCTAGACGTGCTGCGACGGTGTCGATCGCGGTTCCCGGCTTCACCAGCAGCCAGCGTTCCGGTGAGCGCGCGTCGATCGCGACGACGCGGCCCTTGGGGCATAGTTTGAGGCAGGGCGTCTCGACCACGCCAAAATCGGCCTTGCGACCCTTGCGGCGATTGCCGAGCGCTCGCAGTGCCTTTGCCAAGGCTATGCGCCCGTCGGGACCGAAGCCACCTCCGACACGCTTGCTGCACTTGCGGCAAACGAGCGCCAGGCCCGTCCAGTTCGATTGCACATGATCCGGCATGGTGGTTCCAACGCCCGAACGCGCTATCGGGCCCCCGTCCGCCGGGAGCCGCCATAAAAAAGGGGCGACATCGCTGCCGCCCCCCTTTGTCCATGAAGTGCCGAAGGCGATCAGCCGTTCAGCGCATCCTTGAGCGCCTTGGCGGCGGTGAAGGAGATCTTCTTGGAAGCGGCGATCGTCAGCGTCGCACCCGTGGCCGGGTTGCGGCCCTCGCGTGCAGGACGGTCGGTAACCTTGAACTTGCCGAAGCCCGGCAGCGAAACTTCTTCGCCCTTCTGGGCAGCGTCGGTGATGGCCTTGAGGGCCGCATCAAGGACGCGCTTGGCGGCGGCCTTGTCGATCCCCTGTTCGGCGGCGACAACGCCAGCGATGTCGGCAGTGTTCATGATCACTCCTGGTCTTGCTTGATGAAAAATCCCTATGCGCCGGGGTCCGACGCAAGGCGCCTCTTGTGCGCGGCTCTTTCTTGTGGAGCAATTGGAAAGTCGCCCGAAATCCGGAAAAAAACGGGCCTAGATCGTTTTTCTCATCTTTTTTTCGACGAGACGCCCCAAGCGCGCGCCGCATCCCCGTTCAGCTAGGATCAATTTTGGTCGACGATTGCCGAAACAAGCAGTTTGTCGATGCGCCGTCCATCCATGTCGACGATTTCGAAGCGCCATGCCTTATAGTCGAACGACTCGCCTGTGACGGGCAGATGCTTGAGCCGCCAGAGCGCCAGCCCTGCAACGGTCGCGAAGTCGCGATCCTCGGGAAGTTCCAGTCCCAGTTTCTCCGCGAGGGTGTCGGCAGACGCGGTACCCGACACGAGAAGGCTGCCATCCTCGCGTTCGACGAAGGCCGGATCGGTATCGTCGTCCTTGTCCGACGCGAACTCGCCTGCGATCGCCGCCAGGAGGTTCGCCGGTGCGACCAAGCCTTCGAAGTGACCATATTCGTCGTACACGAAAGCCATCGGCACCTCCGCCTCGCGCAGAGCCTTGAGAGCATCCATCGCGTCGACATGGTCGGGCAACACGATGCCCTTCTTGAGCATCGACCTGAGATCGATTTCTGCGCCGGCGAGAAGGGCACGCACCAGATCACGCGCGTGGATCACGCCCAGCAGCTGGTCGACCGAGCTGTCGCCTACCGGCATGCGCGTATGGGGCAGTTCGGCGAGTTGCGCGCGGATCGCATCGATATCGTCGTTGATGTCGATCCACTCGACCTCGGTCCGCGGGGTCATCACCTCGCGCACGGGTCGATCCGCCAGACGGACGACGCCCGAGATGATCGCCCGCTCGCTCTCCTCGATTACGCCTGCCGAGGACGCTTCGGCCACGATCAGGTGAAGCTCCTCGGCGGTCACGTGACTTTCGGATTCGCGGTTCAGGCCGAGGATCTTGAAGACGAGCCCGCTGGTCTTGTCGAGCAGCCACACGAACGGTGCTGTCAGCCGCGAAAGCCACAGCATCGGCACCGCGAGTAAGGCCGCAATCGGCTCCGGCGCACGCAGCGCAAATTGCTTGGGCACCAGTTCGCCGACGATCAGCGACAGGAAGGTGGTGACGGCGATGACCAGTGCGAAGCCCGCCTCCGCGCTGCTCCGTTCGGGCACGCCCAGCATTGCGAGCCGCTCGCCCACAGGCCCGCCAAGGCTGGCCCCCGAATAGGCACCGGCGAGAATACCGATCAGGGTGATGCCGATCTGCACGGTCGACAGGAACTTGCCGGGATCGGCGGCCAGCAGGATCGCCGTCCTGGCGCCCCGTCGTCCAGCCCGATCCATTGCTTCGAGCCGAGCCTTGCGCGCGGAAACGATCGCAAGTTCGGACATGGCGAACACACCGTTGAGCGCGATCAACGCCACGATCACGACAAGGTCGAACCAGGGGAAAGGGGTCAGGGGGGCTGTGTGCGGCATGGCGCTTGCCATGCTCATGACGTGTATTTCGGATTTTGCCAACCGGTGACGTGGATCATCGCCGCGCGACGAAGAAGTTTCGCAATTGCTGGGCGGCCTCTGCTTCGCCGATCCCGCCATAGACTTCGGGCCGGTGCAGGCAGGTCGGCTGCTGAAAAAATCGCGGTCCGTTGACGACGGCACCGCCCTTCTGATCCTCGGCAGCGAAATAAAGCCGGCGCACCCTGGCGTGCGAGATCGCGCCTGCGCACATCGCGCACGGCTCGAGCGTCACATAGAGGTCGCAATCGTCGAGGCGGTGAAGGTCGAGCGTCCGGCACGCCTCGCGAATGGCTTCCATCTCGGCATGGGCGGTCGGATCACGCCGGGCGGCCATTACGTTGACTGCCGTCGCCACGACCTCGCCGTCACGCATCACTACTGCTGCCACGGGCACCTCGCCCTCCTGTGCCGCGCGAGCGGCCAGGTCGAGTGCGAGACGCATCGCCGGGGGTAGCGGGAAAGCCATGCCCCATCCTCTAGCCGTTTTGACGGTCCGCGAAAGCCATCGCTGGCGATCCGTCCGATCGCGGCACCGCCATAAAACAAAAGCGCCGCCCCGGTCCGGAGCGACGCTTGTGTTCGATTCGACCTGACGACGCTATGTCCCAGGTCGGCAATGCTCAGACGGCTTAGTTCGCCTTCTGGACGTCGACCGTGGGAACCTTGATCTCTTCCTTGGTGGTGCCGACCTCGACCTTGGGAACGGTGATGTCAGTGGTCTTGGTGTCGACGTCCACCTTGGCGGTGTCGACGTCGAAAGCCGGCGCCTGGCCGCCCTCAACCGCCACTTCCGGCAGCTTGGTTTCGCGGGTCTGATTGACGTCGATCAGCCCGAACGCGAAAGCGGCGACGATGGCGACGATGGCGACGACGGCGACGATCAGACCGACGCGCAGGCCATTGCCGCGGCTGGCCGGTTCGCGATATTCATTGGTGGTGTTCATAGCTTCCTCCTGCTCCCTGTTGGGCAGGGGATGTAACGAACATGTCGTTATGCGGTTGCATCGACCGGAAGCCATGTCTGTCAGGCGGGTTGACGAATCCCCTCGCGACCGTTATCCGCCGCCACTTTCCGGGCAACCCGAACATTCAGGACGAAGAACAATGTCGCGCATCTGCGAGCTGACCGGCAAGGGCCGCCAAGTGGGCAACAACGTTTCCCACGCCAACAACAAGACGAAGCGCACCTTTCTGCCGAACCTGCAGAACGTCACGCTGATCTCCGATTCGCTCGGCAAGGGCGTGAAGCTGCGGGTTTCGACCCATGGTCTTCGCTCGGTCGAGCATGTCGGCGGCCTCGACAACTGGCTGCTCAAGACCTCGGACGAGCAGCTTTCGCTGCGCGCCCGCCGCCTGAAGCGCGACGTCGCCAAGAAGCAGCAGGCCGCCGCCTGATTTGCTTCCGCTTCGGCGGAGGGTGAAAGATTGTAACCGGGGCCTCGCGAGGGGCTCCGGTTTTTCCGTGTCTGCGGACCTTTCGGCCAGACGCTTCAGTCGAGCTCGAATTTGAGCAGCAGGGTGCGCTCGATCGGTACCTGATTATCGTCCGAGATAAGCCAGAGCATCGTCCGCCCACCCTCCAGCGTAGCTGTGATCCCTTCCATGTTGTCGATGTTGAGCGGCGGCGCGAACGCACCCAGCATCTCTCCGGGCACCGTGGCACCCGGCACGATCTTCGCGGGATCGACGATCGTCAGCGCCGCCGAGAAGCCGTCCAGAAGGCCGAATCGGCGGTTCAGGACAATGATTCGTCCATCCGGAAGCAGCGCAGCGTCGCTCGGTACATAGCCTTTGGGTGGTCGGTAGCCGAATTGATAAGGCCGGTTGCGCGACTGGCTCGGGTCGCCGGGGAACATCAGCGCGGCCTTTACGCCCGGCGCGATCATCTTCCCCTCCGCAAAGATCACGAAGCGACCGCCGTCGAGCCTGACCATCGCCTCCGCCCCGGAATTTCGCGCCCAGTTGGCCATTGCGGGCGGCCAGCCCGTCGACAGCACCGTCGACAGGTCTGCCGAATAGCGGATGACCGCGTTGCGATATTCATATCCTACCCAGACATCCCCTTCCGGACCGATCGCCATCGATTCGGCGTCACGGTCACGCTTGTTGCCCGTCGGGCCGGGAAAGCCGGGCAGATTGCCGAAGCGCGTCCGCACGAGCTGCCCCCGCTCCATGGTGAAGCGCAGATATTGGCCGGTGTCCGCGATCGTCAGAAAATCCCGGCCATCTCCGTGCAGCGCCGAATAGCCGCCGAAGTTGCGCTGGCGACTGGTCAGATGCCAGCCACCGACATAGCGCAGCCGCCCGAAACGTCGCCTTTCCGGAGCGGAGGGGTCGAGCGGGACGGCGGTTGCGACGACGCGCTCTGTCGAGGATTCGGGGAAGCTGGCCGAACTGGGCAGAAGGCAGAAAAGCAGTGCGGCGTGCAGCTTTCTCATGCGCCCGCGAATAGCGGCTGATCCCGTGATTCCCAAGGCAATTGCGCCCGAACGCCGCCCGGTGCGCTGCGCGAAACATGAACGCCCGCCAACAACGGCGTTCAGCCTCGGCTCACGCGAATCATGGGAAAAGCGTCTCATCGATCGACCCCGCCGATCCACAGGGGTTTCGCCCCGAGGGACGGATGGTCGAGGAGGAGGTTTTATGTTGCGCAAGATTCTCGCGGCCGTTGCCGCCACCACTGCTGTCTTCACGGCGACCGTCCCGATGGCGGCTCAGGCCCAATATTATGGTGGCCGTTACGAGCAGGTCCGCGACTGGCGCGGCGACCGTGGCTATTATGGCGATCGCGGCTATCGCCGGGACGGCTATTACAGGGATCGTGGCTATAGCCGGGACCGCGGCTATTATCGCGGCGATCGTGGTCGCTGCCGCGACAAGGGCACCGGCGGTACGATCATCGGCGCCATCGCCGGCGGCCTGCTGGGCCATGAGATCGGCAATGGCCGCTATGATCGCGGCGACGGCACGACCGGCGCCATTCTCGGCGCGGGCGTAGGCGCCTTGGCCGGCCGCGCGATCGACCGCAACTGCTGAGCATAGGCAGGGTCCGGCGCCAGCCGCCGGACCTAACCCCATCCCCTAATCAGTTCCCCGCGTGGCGTTGTGGGGAGGAGGGTCGTCGTCTCGCTGGAGGAGGCGGCGGCCCTCCACTTACGTGTTTACCGCGCCAAGCCTGAGACAGAAGCCGGAGCCTGCCAGGGCTCCGCAAGCGCGATCGCGCGCCCGAGCTTATGCGAGGATAGACAAGCCGGACGGATGTCCGGCGCCCGGCACTTGAGGGCTCACACTATATTCAGCGCGGTTCCAGGTCGAACAGGGCCGCCAGTTGCTCGACCATCGTGCCGCCCAGCTGTTCGACGTCCATGATTGTCACCGCACGCTGATAATAGCGGGTCACGTCATGGC
>NZ_JAGMXV010000095.1 GCF_018006725.1 Rhizorhabdus sp. | reverse complement strand
GCCACCAATATCGCATCCTGCGCGCGGTCAAGAACCGCTTCGGCGGCACCGACGAGATCGGCGTCTTCGCGATGCAGGAGGAAGGCCTGAGCGAGGTAGCCAATCCCAGCGCGCTGTTCCTGACGACGCGCGGGGAGGGGGTGAGCGGGGCCACCGTCTTCCCGGCGATGGAGGGTACGCGGCCGGTGTTGGTCGAAATCCAGGCGCTGACCGTGCGCTTGCAGAGCGGGGCGACCCCGCGCCGGGCGGTGGTCGGCTGGGATTCGGGGCGGCTGGCGATGATCCTGGCGGTGCTGGAGGCGCGCTGCGGGCTGAGTTTTTCGACCGCCGAAGTCTATCTCAACATCGCCGGCGGCTATCGCGTGTCCGATCCCGCCGCCGATCTGGCGGTCGCGGCCGCGCTGGTGTCTGCGCTGGCGGAACGGCCTGTGCCGATAGACTGCGTGCTGTTCGGCGAAATCGCCCTGTCCGGAGAAGTGCGCAGCGTGGCGCATGCGCCGCTGCGGCTGAAGGAGGCGGCGAAGCTGGGTTTCAGCCAGGCCTGGGGGCCTGCGGCCAAGGATCCGCCGGGCAAGGCAATGCGTCAGGAGAGCTTTTCCAGCCTCGGCGCGCTCGTTGACCATATCCTCGGCCGCCGGTAGCACGCCGGCCTATGTATGGATTGACCGGCCTCGACATCATCGTCCTCCTCGCCATTTTCGGCGGGGGGCTGTTCGGCGTGCTGCGCGGCTTCGTGTCCGAGGTCATCTCGCTCTTCTCCTGGGTCGCGGCGATCTTCGCGCTCAAGCTGTTCCACGCGCCCGCGACCAAGATGGCGATGGGGTTCGTCGGCAATTCCAGCGGGGCGAGCGTGCTTGCCTTCGTGCTGATCTTCCTGATCGTCTATGCGGCGGGCAAGCTGGTCGGCGCGTCGCTGGGGCAGCGGATGCGGACGTCGGTGCTGGGGCCGCTCGACCGCGTGCTGGGCTTCGGCTTCGGCGCGCTCAAGGGGCTGATCATCGTCACGCTCGCCTATCTGCTGATCAACCTCGGCTATGACACGCTCTACGGCGCGTCATCCGAGCGGCCCGGCTGGATGCGCAACTCGCGTACCCATCCCCTGCTCAACGCCACCGGGCGCGCGATCGTCGACTGGGTCGGCCATCGCCGCAAGGCCGGGGGCCTGATCGGCGACGACAAGACCACCTCCAAAGCCGCACAGTAAGACCCGGACCCCGCGTCGCGCTTGCGGCGCCGATTGTTCTTGTTATGTTCCATTCATGCCCGACTCGTCAAAACCGCTGCCCGTGCCCCTTCACGGGCGCGGCGCCGCCAGTGGGGGCCTGAGCGGGCGCTTCGACGATCGGGCGCGTGAGAGCGACGGGGACTGGCTCGACGCGCGCGAAAGCATAGACGGCGAAGTCCCGGTCCTGCGGACGCAAGTGACGCTGGAAAAGCCTCGCACGATCATCACGCGCAACCGGTCGCCCGACATTCCGTTCGACCGCTCGATCAACCCCTATCGCGGCTGCGAGCATGGCTGCATCTATTGCTTCGCCCGGCCGACCCACGCCTATCATAACCTGTCCCCGGGACTCGATTTCGAGACCAAGCTCTTCGCCAAGCCGGAAGCGCCGGAGCTGCTGCGGCGCGAACTGGCGCGGCCCGGCTATCGCTGCGAGCCGATGGCGATCGGGACGAACACCGATCCCTATCAGCCGGTCGAGGCACGGCTTCGCATCATGCGCGGGCTGCTCGAGGTGCTGGCCGAGCATGAGCATCCGGTCGCCATCACCACCAAGTCCGCCCGCATCGTCCGCGATATCGACATTCTCGGGCCCATGGCGGCGAAAGGCTTGGCGGCAGTGATGATGTCCGTGACGACGCTCGACCCCGTCGTGGCCCGCCGGATGGAGCCGCGCGCTTCCGCGCCGGCGCGCCGGATCGCAGCGATCGAGACCATGGTGAAAGCAGGGATCCCGGTGTCGATCAGCGTCTCGCCGGTGGTTCCCGCCATCACCGACCATGAGATCGAGGCGATCGTCGAGGCGGGGGCCAGGGCTGGGGCGAGTGGGGCCTTTTCGATCGTCGTCCGCTTGCCGCACGAGGTGTCGCCGCTGTTCCGCGAGTGGCTGGCGGTCCATTATCCCGACCGCGCGGCGCGGGTGATGGCGCTGATCGGTGACATGCGCGGGGGGAAAGACAATGAGGGCGCCTTCTTCGACCGCTTCCGGCCCAGGGGCGCCTATGCCGCCGCACTGCTTGCGCGCTTTCGGCTGGCCTGTCGCAAACATGGCCTGAACGGCGCGCGGTTCGAACTGCGCACCGATCTCTTCCGCGCGCCGGGACAACAGCTCGCCTTGTTCTGACACCAGCTAAGAGGTTGTTTCACCTGCGATTCCGCAACCGCCGCCCTGCTCGGTCGTTTTTCGCCCAACGGAATGAGGAGAGAGTGCCATGTTGGAAGACAAGACGACGCGGAGTTTCGCGATCGGCGCGGCGGCGGGCCTGACCGCAGGCCTCGCCGCCAATGCCGTGCGCAAGATTTTCGTCCAGGCGCCGACGATGATGGCGGGCGAGTGGGATGAGGCGCTGGCGGCCGAGCATAAGGCGGTGCTGGCCCTGTTCGATCAGCTCGAAGCGACCGACAATGACCACAAGGTTCGTCGCTCACTATTGCTGACCCAGATCGGCCATGCGCTCGCCAAGCATGCGATGGAGGAGGAAAATGCCGTCTATGCCGTGCTACGCACCCATGGACAGGCGGCCGATGCCGACAAGCTCAACGGCGATCATGGCTATGTGAAGCAATATCTGTTCGAGCTGGGCGAGATGGACAGTGCCCATCCGCAGTTCCTCGCCAAGGTCGGCGACTTCCGCGCGATGCTCGAGGACCATATGCAGGAGGAAGAAACGAAAATCTTCCCGCGCCTGCGTGGCCTGCTCAGCGAGGAAGAGACCACCAAGCTGACCCGCGCGATGAATCAGGAGGGCCTGAAGCTGGCGTGACGCATGGACGGGGCTGGCGTGGGCCGGTCCCGCTCAGCGCTCGGTCAGGCGTGGCATCAGCTCGACGAAGTTGCAGGGCATGTGCCGGCTGTCGAGCTGATAGACCAATATGTCGTCCCAACCATCTTTCACCGCTCCGGTCGATCCCGGCAGCGCGAAGATATAGGTGCCCCGCGCGACCCCGGCCGTGGCGCGCGACTGGATCGTCGACGTGCCGATCTTGGCATAGCTGAGCCAGCGGAACAGCTCGCCGAAGCCGGGGATTTCCTTGTCCCACACCCGCGCGAAGGCCTCGGGCGTGACGTCGCGTCCGGTTACCCCGGTGCCCCCGGTCGTGATCACGCAGTCGACTTCGGGATCGTCGATCCAGCCGTGCAGGCGGGCGACGATGAGGTCGACGTCGTCACGCACGATTGCGCGATCCGCCACGACATGCCCGGCTCCCTCGATCCGCGCGACCAGCGTGTCGCCGGACTTGTCGGTCGACAGGTCGCGGCTGTCCGACACGGTCAGGACGGCGATCCGGACCGGGTGGAAGGGCAGATCTTCCTTGATCGGCATGCGCTGTACCCTCAGTCGGCCGCGGCGGTCGAGCCGATCGCCGTCAGGCGGACGGCAGGCTGCCCCGGCAGCCCCGGAAAGCGCGGCCACATGCCCTGCGCGATCGCGGTCATGCTGACCGGCTTGGCACCCGAATGCTGCTGGTACATCCAGTAGTTCCGCAGGACGATCGCGACATAGGCGCGCGTCTCGACGAAGGGGATGGATTCGATGAACAACAGCGGGTCGGCCAGATTACGGCCGCGCGCGTTCCAGTTGGCGACCGAATTGGGACCGGCATTATAGGCGGCGATGACCTTCGGCAGCAGCCCGCCGGTGGCGCCCGCATTGTCCGCCAGTTCGCGCAGATAGGCCTGGCCGAGCTCGAAATTGGTGGTCGGCTGGAACAGCGATCCGGTGTCGACCGAGCGCCCGAGATGGCGCGCGACCATCTGTGCGGTGCCGGGCATCAGCTGCATCAGGCCGCGTGCGCCGGCCGAGCTGACGGCGTCGGTGCGGAAACGCGATTCCTGCAGGGCGTGGGCGAAGACGAGCGACTTGTCGACGCGCCAGCCCGATTCCGGCGTCCAGGCCGGCATCGGATAGCGCGCGGCCGGCGACAGGCGCGCGCCCGACGGGCCGTTCTGCGCCAGCCAGATCTGCGCCGCCGGCAGGTTGAGCCGGGCGGCGAGATGGATCAGCGATTCATGGTCGCGGCTCTGCCCGATCCGCGCCTGATGCCGCAGCATCGTCTCGGCCAGGCTCGTCTCGCCGATCTCCGCCAGCGCCGCCGCGCGACGGACATTTGGGATGGTGCCGATCGCGGCCCAGTCGCTGGCGGTCAGCTTGACCCCGCCATCGCGACCGTCCTCGATGCCCAGCGCCGCCTTGGCGATCAGCCCATAGAAGGTCTCGCCCATGCGCGCGGCGGTGCGAAGGCGCGGTTCGATCCGCTCGGGGTGCTGGCAGACCATGTCGGCGCGGCTGGCCCAGAACAGGCCGGCGGCCATCATTTCCGGATCGCGCGCGCGACTGCCGACGTCCTCGAAGGCGGTACCGGCCGCAGCGCAGTCCTTCTGGCGCCACGCGGCGAGACCCGAAACCCAGCTCGCCTGCACCGCCCAGTCGCCGGTCCCGACGCGGGCCAGGTCGGCGACGCGGCGCGCATTGGCGTCGTCGCCGGTCAGATAATAGGACCAGGAGGTCCGCTGCAGCCATTCGGCCTGCGCCTCTGGCGACAATTCGGGCAGCTTCGCCTGGACCAGCGCCTCACCCTCGCTCGGACGATCGTCGCGGAGCAGCGGCAGCGCCTGCTGGGCGAGCGCGGCCGCCGCCCGGTCGTTCTTCAGGCTGCGCGCGGTCTGCCGCCGCGAGGGCCCGGCGAAACGGACGAGGTCTCGCGCCACTGGCAGGGTGGGGGAGGAGAGGCCGCGCTTGGCCGCAATCGCCGCGAGGTCCGGCGCCTCGGGCAGGTCGGTCGCTCCGGTCAGCAGCGCGGCAAGCTTGTCATCGGCCGCCTTGGGCGACCCCTTGGCCAGGATCAGTTCGGCCTGGGCGACATCGGTCAGCGGGCCGCCGGGCAGGGCGTCGATCCCACTTTGCGCGGTGGTCCAGTCGCCTGCGCGGATCGCCGCGAAGATCGACCGATAGGCGGCCTTGTGCTCGGCGGTGATGCCGGAGGCGATCGCCAGCGGCTGGGCCGCCGCTGCGAGGCCGGCCGTGGCGGTCGGGATCACCGTCTGTGCCGAGGCGAGAGACGGCGCGAACAGCATCGAACCGGCGAGGAGGAGGGATCGCATCATGAAAGCAACTTCATCAACAATTGGAGGTCTTCCCAGGCGCGGCGCTTCTGCTGGGGGTGCTGAAGCAGCGTCCGGGGATGGAAGGTGGCGACGGCCTTGGTCGCGCCACCGGGGAGTTGCACGTCGTGGACCGAACCGCGCGCCTCGACGAAGCCCTTGCCCAGGAAGGCACGCGAGGGCTGCTCGCCCATCAGCAGAAGCGCGCGGGGCCGCGCCAGTGCGACATGGTGGCGCGCCAGTTCGCTGAACAACACGCCCATCGCGCGGTCGACGACGCCTCCCGTCGGCCAGCCCGGCGCCATCGCGCTCAGATAGAGCGACTGGCGGTCACGGTTCACGGCGCCCAGCATCTTGTCGAACAGCTCGCCGACCGGGCCGGACAGCAGGCGGCCATTGGCGACGTCGACCTGCTCGGGCAGATCGACCAGCACCATCAGGCCGGAGGTCGGATCGCCCATCGGCGCGACGCGCGCGGACATCGGCATGGCGATTTTCTCGCTGGTCACCAGCCATTGCTGGAAGGCGGGCAGCGTATCGGGGAAAGAGGCCGGCGGAGCGGGGCGCTCGGCTGCGGCGGGCATCGCCGCGGGGCGGGCGGTCGGCTCGATCACGGGGGTGTTTGCGGTCCGCTCGGCGGGCCGTTCGACCGGCGCGAGCCAGTCGCGCGGCTCATCGGCTGCCAGGACATCCAGTCCGGCATCGCGCCACCAGCCCATCAGGCTGGCCAGTTCGGCTGCCGAGGCATGATTTCCCCCAAAAACCATGGGGGTGACTAAAGGAATGGGTTGACGAGGGCGTCAATCTGCGGGCAGCGCCTTTGGGGCATGACGTTTTTTTGATGCGATGACCGGATAGGCAGGACGAGGACCAGACATGTCGCAGCGCGAATCTATGGCTTATGATGTCGTGATCGTGGGAGCCGGGCCGGCTGGCCTGGCGGCGGCGATCCGTCTCAAACAGCTGGCGATCGAATCGGGCCGCGAAATCGCGGTCTGCGTGCTCGAAAAGGGCTCCGAAGTCGGCGCGCACATCCTGTCGGGTGCGGTGGTCGATCCGATCGCGCTGAACGAGCTGCTGCCCGACTGGAAGGACATGGACAGCCCGCTGACCGTGCCGGTGACCGAGAACCACCACTGGATCCTGACGGCGAACAGTCAGTTCTCGATGCCGCACATCGCGCTGCCGCCCTTCATGAACAACAAGGGCACCTACACGCTGTCGCTCGGCAATCTGTGCCGCTGGCTGGCGGGGCAGGGCGAAAATCTGGGCGTCGAGATCTTCCCCGGCTTCGCCGCCGCCGAGATCCTCTACAATGCGGATGGCTCGGTGAAGGGCGTCGCGACCGGCGACATGGGCGTCAGCCGCACCGGCGAGCACAAGCCCGACTATCAGCCGGGCATGGAGCTCCACGCCAAATACACCTTCTTCGCCGAGGGCGTGCGCGGCCATCTGTCGAAGATGCTCAAGGGGCATTTCGACCTGGAGGCCGATTGCGAGCCGCAGACCTATGCGATCGGCATCAAGGAGCTGTGGGACATCGACCCGGCCAAGCATGAGCCGGGCCGCGTGATCCACACCCAGGGCTGGCCGCTGACCGAGGAGGTCGGGGGCGGCTTCCTCTACCACCAGGCGAACAACCAGGTCGCGCTCGGCTTCGTCGTCGGGCTCGGCTACAAGAATCCGCACCTCTATCCGTTCGAGGAATTCCAGCGCTGGAAGCAGCACCCGGCGATCCGCGCGATCCTGGAGGGTGGCCGCCGCGTCTCCTATGGCGCACGCGCGATCAACGAGGGCGGCTGGCAGTCGATCCCGAAGCTGGTCTTCCCCGGCGGCGCGCTGATCGGCTGCTCGGCGGGCTTCGTCAACGTGCCGCGCATCAAGGGCAGCCACACCGCGATGAAGTCGGGCATGCTCGCCGCCGAGGCCGCGTTCGAGGCGCTGTCGCACGAGCGTTCGTCGGACGAACTGACCGCCTATCCGGCCGCGCTGGAGGACAGCTGGGTCGCCAAGGAGCTCAAGACCGTCCGCAATGCCGAGCCTTTCATCGCCAAGTTCGGCCCCTTCGCGGGCACGATCATGGCCGGCGCCGACATGTGGATGCGCACGCTGGGCATCGGCCTGCCGTTCACCCTCAAGCATCACAAGGACAATGAGGGCCTGTGGCGCGCCGACATCGCGCCGAAGATCGATTATCCCAAGCCCGACGGCGTGATCAGCTTCGACCGCCTCTCGTCGGTGTTCCTGTCGAACACCAACCATGAGGAGGACCAGCCCGTCCACCTGCAGCTCAAGGACCCGAGCGTCCCGGTCGACATCAACCTGCCGCTCTATGACGAGCCTGCGCAGCGTTACTGTCCGGCCGGCGTCTATGAGATCGTCGGCAAGGAAGAGGGCGCGCCGCGCCTGCAGATCAACGCGCAGAACTGCGTCCACTGCAAGACCTGCGACATCAAGGACCCGACCCAGAATATCAACTGGGTCACGCCGGAGGGCGGCGGCGGTCCGAACTATCCTAATATGTGAACGCGAAAGGGCCGGGTTTTCCGGCCCTTTTTCGTATGAGCGCCGGGGTGGGCCGGTGCGCGATCAGCGCGCGCAGGCGCGATAGTCGCCATTCTCGCAGGCCTCGACCCGCCGGCGCCATTCCTCGCGCTGCCGCTCGTAACGCTCCTGCGCCGCGCGGTTGGTCTCGCGGACGCGCGCGTTGGACCGGTCGCGGGCATCGACCCTCGCTTGCGCACCGCGGTTGAGTTCGATCGTCCGCAGGCGATCGGCACGATGCTCGGCATCCTCCTCCTGCGCGGCCACCGGCGCGGCGAGTGCGGAAAGAATCAGTGTGGCGAGCGGAAGGAGCTGGCGGACCATGACCGTTGCTTGCCCCGCAATGGCTTTCCACCGGCTGAACGCCGCCGCCACCCTTGCTTTGCGCCCGCCGGCCCGATATGCGCGCGTCCGATGACTACACCGCGCAAGACATTGTCGCTCAGCCGCGTCGTGGCCCCGGCCTCGGGCCCCGAACTCTCGCCCGAAGCGCAGCTGATCGCCCAGGCGATCCGGCGCAAGCTCTGCATCACCGCCGTCTACAACAAGACCGCCATGGTGATCACGCCGCACATTCTCTACACCAAGCATGACGACCCCTTCATCGACGGCGTCGTCACCCTGCGCGACGGCAAGGTCCCTGCCGAGCCCAAGCTCGGCACCTTCAAGCTCGCCGGCCTCAACAGCGTGATGCTGACCGCCGACAATTTCGAGCCGCACGCGCTGTTCGATCCGACCGACGCGAAATATGAAGGCGTGACGCTGGCAAAGCTGGGCTGAGTCGAGCACGTTAGGCCTGCGACCTTCCGCAGGGCCGAGCATCGTTTCATTCGTATCGCGGGCCCGGCTTAAGGACTAGCGATGAGACGATCGACCGCTCCGTTCGATCGGCGACACGTGGCGGCACAGGCCCAACAACGTCGGCCGTATGTGTATTTTCCCTTTTGAGCCCAATACTAACTCGGCGTAGTTGTACCCGGCCGACGGGGGAAGATGCGCATGAACTGGGCAAGATATACATTGTTACTTTGGACAATGCTGACTTGCTCCCATGCTGCAATCGCCGAAAAGACTAAGGCAAACCCAACAGCACCGGTGCCCCAAGGCACACCCGGCGAATGGGTCACGCCGGAAGATTATCCGATACCGGCGCTACGATTGCAGATGACCGGCACCTCCCGGTTCGTGCTGGCTGTTGACGCGAACGGCAAAGCCACGCGTTGCGAGATTACCGAAAGCAGCGGGTTTGACATACTCGATGAAGCAGCGTGCAAAGTGCTGATGGCCAGAGCGAGTTTTTTGCCCGCGCTCGATTCGGCTGGCAAGGCGGAGGCGGCAAGCTATCGAAATCGCATCCGGTGGATGATCCCGGGCGGCATGCCTGCAATCGGGGAGAACTGGATGGTGGTGTCGCTATCTGTTGACCAGAAGGGCCATGCAACATCTTGCAAGATGGTCGTAAAGATGCCGGCCGCTGCAAAGACTGCCGAGGGAAAACCTTGCGGCTATGGCATGGCGGTGCCGCCCGACGTAGGCTTGGCTGTTCGTGGCGATTATCCAGGCATCTCGGCTGAGATCGAACTGCACCAGGCGGATATTTTCACGCCCGACCTTCGCGAACAAATTCGCGCGCCGCGCGCCGGGTATCAACAGCGTGCGCTCAACGTCTATCGCTTCACCGTCGGCAAGGACGGTAAGATGCAGGCGTGTAGCTATATCGAACAACGCGGCGAGGCGCAGTTCCTGGCCGACTATTGTGGTCAGGCTCGAAGCTTGGCCTTCGACCCGCCTCTTTCGGCCTTCGACAAGGATGGTATCGCAACGGGCTGGCATATCCTCACGGCGGTGCTGAAGAGCGCCCCCTAGGCGGTGTGGAACGCTTGAGGGTTCACGAGGCGGGGTAGAGGGTTGCGAATTCGTAAACTGTCCCCGATTTACCGCCGACGCGAAATATGAAGGCGTCATCACAAAATCGGGGACAGTTTATTAATTGGGAAGAGGCAGTCGCTTATCGCAAGCTACTCGCCAGCCTCCACCAGCTAGGATTTTCCGCGAAAGCCGCTTCGCTCGCGGCGTCGCGCTGGTCGGTATTCTCGAACAACGCAAAGCAGGTTGCGCCAGACCCCGACATGCGGGTCAGCGTACAGCCCGGCTGCGCGGCCAACCGCTCGATCACCTCGCCGATGACCGGGCACAACTGCAGGGCGGGGGGCTCCAGGTCGTTGCGGCCGGCCAGTGCGGCTTCGAGCGGGTTGCCGGAGGCGAGGGGGCCGCGGTCTGCGCCGTCCCAGGCCTTGAAGACCGGCCCCGTCGACAGCGGCACGCCGGGGTTGACCAGCAGCAGCGGGGTGTCGCTGAGGCCGCTGCCGTCGACCGGCCGGAGCACGTCGCCGCGCGCGTCTCCGCGGACGTTGCGCGACAGCAGGCAGGCGGGGACGTCCGCGCCCAGTTCGGCGGCCAGCGCCAGTACCTCGGGCGCCTCGATCGACAGGCCCAGCCGGCGGCAGAGCAGGCGCAGGACGGCGGCGGCGTCGGCCGAGCCGCCACCGATGCCGGCGGCGACGGGCAGGCGCTTGTCCAGATGGATCGCGGGCGGGGTTCCGGCACCGGCGAGGCGGTAGAGGCCGCGCGCGGCGCGCATCACCAGATTGTCCTCCGGGTCCTCACCGCGCAGTATGTCGGCGAAGGGGCCGTCGATCGTCAGGCGCGGGGGGCCCTCGGCGATGCTGACCAGGTCGCCATGCCTGGCGAAGGCGAAGATCGTCTCCAGCTCATGATAGCCATCCTCGCGGCGGCGACGGACGTGGAGCGCTAGGTTGATCTTCGCGAAGGCGATCTCGCTGTCGGTCATGGCGGTGAGATCGGCCGAGCGCGGAGGCGCGATCAGCGATCGTTGGCGGACAGCGTCTCGCCCGGTCCGTCCGACAGCTTGCGGTTGATGCGGTCGGCGCTCGCCTTGTCGGCCTGGACGAGGGCGGCGCGCCACGAATAGCGTGCCTCCATACGGCGTCCGACCGCCCAATAGGCGTCGCCGAGATGTTCGTTCATCACCGACTGGCCGGGGTCGCCCGCCACGGCGCGTTCGAGCGCCGGGATGGCGCCGCGATAATTGCCGCGCTTGTAATAGAGCCAGCCGAGCGAGTCCGCGATCGCCGCGTCATTGGGGTCGAGGCCGCTGGCGCGCTCGATATAGGTCTGCGCCTCGGCCAGATTCTCGCCCCGGTCGAGCATGCCATAGCCGAGATAGTTGAGGATCATCGCCTGTCCGGGAGCTATGGCGTTGGCCTGCCGCAGCAGCGCCTTGGCCCCCTCCCAATCACCCGAACGGTCTAGCGCGCCGGCCTTGAGGAAGAGGTGGACCCAGCTCTTGATCCCTTCGGCTTCGTCCTTGTCGATCGCCTTCTGATAGGCTTTGGCCGCTTCTTCGTGGCGTTCGAGGTCCGACAGTATGCCGCCGAGTTCGACGAAGGCGTTGCTCGGGGCGTCGGGCCGGGCCGCCGCCTTTTCGGCATCGCCAAGCGCCGCCTGCCGATCGCCCATCTGCATCAATATGCCGCTGCGCTGCTGGCGGGCGACCTCGAACAGCGGATTGTCGGCCGGCACCTGCAGGGTCAGCTTCAACGCAGACTCATTATAGCTATTGCCCGACAGCAGGTCGGCGGTGGCGATGATCGCGGCGGCGTTGGACGGCGCCATGTGGCAGGCCATACGAGCGAGCTGCAGCGAGATCGGCGAACGTCCGTCGCCCTTCACGTCGATCGCAAGCTGGGCGAACAGATCGGACAGGCCGCGTTCGGCGCTGTCGACCGCGCCCGGGATCGGACGCCCGGCATCGAGCTGGGCGCGGGCGCGGGCGAGTTCGGGCGCGCGACCCTCAAGGGCCAGTCGGGCCTTGTCGATCTCACCGCGCTTGGCGAACAGGGCGCCGGCGGCCAGTTGCAGGCGAAGCGAGCGCGTATCGTTGGCGGTCGCCAGCTTGCGGATGTCGGCGAGCGCCTCGCTGCGCCCCATCGCCAACTCGATCAGGATATGATGGTCGCGCGAATAGGCGTTGGCCAGCTGCGATCCGCCGGCGGGCGCCGCGAGGCGGGCGGCATCGGACGAGCCCCGACCGAAGGCAACCCAGCCGCGCATCACAGGCACGAGGAAGCCGAACACCTGCTCCCGGTCGATCCGGGTCACGATCTGGTCCGCAAGGCGCCAGTCGCGCACAGCGACGGCTTCCGAGAAGAGCATCAGGCTGCCGTCCGTAGGCAGGGCGCCGAGGCTGTCGAGCTGGCGCGCGGCCTGTCCGGCCAGCTTGAAATTGCCCGCCGTCAACGCCTGCCGATAGGTGCGCAGCGCCAGGCGCCGGTCGGTGGGTGAGGCCTGGAGCAGCTTGGCATAGCTGTTGGCGGCAGCTTCGGGCATGCCGTCCGCATCGGCCAGCCGGGCGCGGACATATTGCCGCATCTCGCCATCGGCATCGGGGACCATGGCCAATGCCGTCCCCGGTGCCAGGATGAGCAGGGCGATGCCGAACAGGGCGCGCTTCGCGGTCATGAACTTACTCCAACGCTTCGTCCGACTGTCTATCGCAAGTCGATATGGTGAAGCCAGTATTAACCTCGGCGTTTACCCTCTTTCCGCGATGGACCCGATCGCCCGACCGGTTAAGCTCAAGGCATGATTCGTCGATCGCTCCTCCAAGTCGCCGCCTTGCTGTTGTTCACTCCGTTGCTGGCGCCGCCGCTACAGGCAGCTCCCGGCATCGTGCGCGTCGCGGTCAAGACAACGGCGGGCAGCTTCGTCGTCGCGGTGGATACGAAGCGCGCACCGATCACGGCGAATAATTTCCTGGCTTATGTCGACAAGCAGTTCTTCGACGGCACGACCTTCTATCGTGCGGCGCGCGCGGTCGGCAATCCGAGGCTGGGGTTCATCCAGGGCGGGGTGCATCGCGACTTCCGCCGCTCGCTGCCGCCGATCGCGCACGAACCGACCAGCAAGACCGGGCTGCGCCATGTCGACGGCGCCATTTCGATGGCGCGGCGCGAACCGGGCAGCGCCATGGGCGAGTTCTTCATTATGGTAGGCCCCTCTCCCGCGATGGACGCCAAGGCGGGCGATCCCGGCTATGCGGTGTTCGGAAAGGTCGTCTCGGGCATGCCGGTGGTGCGCAAGATCCTCGCGGAGAAGACCTGGCCGGGTGGATCGGGTTCTATGAAAGGGCAGCTGATCAAGCAGCCGGTGAAGATCCTGGAAGCGAAGCGGCTGTGATAAGCACCGCGCGGCTGGCCTGAACGCCGCTTCGCATCGGAGACAGGCGATCAGCGCGCGGCGCTGGCGAAAGTGCCGTCGACCCAGACCAGCGGGCTGATCTCGTCATGGTTCACCACCTCCTCGACCTCGCCGAGAAACAGGGTGTGGGTGCCGACGTCGATCTGCTGCGTCGTCCGGCAGACGAGGCTGGCGAGCGCGTCGCCGAGCACCGGGATGCCGTCCGGGCCGGCAGTCCAGTCGCCGGTTTCGAAGCGGGCGAGGCCCTTCTTCTGGCCGCTGAAGATGCCGACCAGATCGCGGTGGCGATCGGCGAGCAGGTTGACGCAGAAGCGCTCCGACTGGCTGAGCACCGGATGGATGCTGGCGGTACGGTTGACGGCGGTGAGCAGCGTGGGGGGCTCGGCACAGACCGACATGACGGCGGTCGCGGCCATGCCCGACCAGCTTTCGTCGCGACCGGTGGTGATCAGCGCGATCGTCGTCGCGAGGCGCCGCATCGCATGGCGGAAGCCGTCCTTGATCTCGTCCTCGGTCATGCGATTCTCCTCCCTTTGATGTCTTCCCGGTGCAGCCGCTAGAGAAATGGACCGGTCTGCGCAATTGCCGCTACCGCATCTCTCCTTTGGGGCAGTCAAGCGCCGCTTCCAGCCTGTCTTCAAGCGCCGCTTTCCTTTTGGCGGTCAAGCGCGTATGGCGACGCCCAAACTCCGATCATCTCTGTGAGGCACTGGTTTGGCGAAAGAAGAATTGCTGGAAATGCGCGGGCAGGTTGTCGAACTGCTGCCCAACGCCATGTTCCGTGTCCGGCTCGAGAACGACCATGAAATCCTGGGTCACACGGCCGGCAAGATGCGCAAGAACCGCATCCGCGTCCTCGTCGGTGACGAGGTGCTGGTCGAGCTGACCCCTTATGACCTGACCAAGGGTCGTATCACCTACCGCTTCAAATAAGGGCAGGGGCCTTGTCCCTGCTCATTCTCGCCTCGGCCAGTCCCCGACGGGCCGAGCTGATCCGCAGGCTCGGTGTCGAGCCGTCCGCGATCGACCCCGCCGATATCGACGAGACGCCGGGTCGCGACGAGCAGCCGGCGCGCTATGCCGCGCGCATGGCGGCGGAGAAGGCGGCTGTGGTCGCGGCGCGCCATGCGGGCGCGTGCATCCTTGGCGCGGACACCGTCGTGGCGGCGGGGCGGCGCATCCTGCCCAAGACCGAGACCGCCGAGGAGGCGCGCGCCTGCCTCGTTCTGCTGTCGGGCCGGCGACACCGCGTCCATTCGGCCGTCACGCTGATCGACGGCAGCGGCAAGGCGCGGCATCGGATTTCGACCAGCATCGTCAAGTTCAAGCGGCTCACCGCATCCGAGATCGAAGCCTATCTGTCGGGCGGCGAATGGCAGGGCAAGGCAGGGGGCTATGCGATCCAGGGCTATGCCGAAAGCTGGGTGGCGATGCTCTCGGGCAGCCATTCGGGGGTGATGGGACTGCCGCTGTTCGAAACGCGCGCCTTGCTTTCTTCGGCAGGGCTGCTGCCGCCCTCGGATGGCTGAGTGGATTTACGAGGACGGGATTGGTGAAGCGCGCGCGGCGCTGATCGAGGACGGCATCATCCTGTCCGCCGAGATCGAGGCCGACGATGACGGGCCGCCCGCCGGCACCGTCGCCAGGGCCCGACTGATCCGCATCACCGTTCCCGGACGTCGCGGGCTCGTGCGCCTCGAGGACGGCGCGGAGGCGCTGATCGAGCCGCTGCCGCGCGGCGTTACCGAAGGCGGTGCGCTGCTTGTCGAAATCCGAAGGGCCGCGCTGCCCGAACCGGGGCGGGCCAAGCTCGCGCTGGCGCGACAGGCGTCGCCCGATGCTGCGCCGACGATCGGCCCCGGTCTGCTCCAGCGGATCGAGGCAACGGGCCTTCCGATCCGGCGGCTCGGCGCGCATGAGCCCGATGCGCTGGAAGCGGCGGGCTGGTCCGAGTTGCTCGAGGAAGCACGCAGTGGAGAGGCCGGCTTCGACGGCGGCAGCCTGCGCCTGTCGCTCACCCCGGCGATGAGCCTGATCGACGTGGACGGTTGGCTCGATCCTGCGGCGCTCGCGGTCGCCGGCGCTTCGGCGGCTGCAGCGATGATCGTTCGGCATGGCATCGAAGGCTCGATCGGGATCGACCTGCCCACCGCGGGCAGCAAGGCGGCGCGCCAGGCGGCGGCCGACGCGGTCGATGCGATCCTGCCACAGCCCTTCGAGCGAACGGCGGTCAACGGTTTCGGCTTCCTGCAGATCGTTCGCCCGCGCAGGCGCGCCTCGCTGCCCGAGCGGCTCCAGGGGGACGGCGTGGGCGCCGCCGCGCGCGCGCTGCTCCGCCGGGCCGAGCGCACGCCGGGCGCAGGCGCGCGCAGCATCAGCGCCCATCCGGCCGGGATCGAGCGCATTGCCGGCCGTGCCGACTGGCAGGCAGAACTGGCGCGGCGCATCGGTGCACCGATCGCCTTGCGCCCCGACGCGCGCCTCGCCATATCCGGCGGCCATGTCGACGCGGAAAATCCATGAATGTCCCGGCTGCAGCAAGCCGGCCCGGCCCGAATATGAGCCATTCTGCAGCCAGGGATGCCGCGATCGGGACCTGCTGCGCTGGCTCGACGACGGCTATCGAATCCCCGGCCCGCCCGCCGATATCGAGCCTGAATAAAAAAGCGAAAAGCGGGCTGGACAGGACCTGTTACCCACCTCTATAGGCACGCCTCCAACGAGTGCCCAGGTAGCTCAGTTGGTAGAGCATGCGACTGAAAATCGCAGTGTCGGCGGTTCGATCCCGTCCCTGGGCACCATCTTCCTTCCCTTGACGACGTGACGGGTCGATGGCGGCGCGTCGCCACTGGTGGCGCTGCGGCGGCAATCTTTCATGGGCCGGGTGAAGGCGTACTCCCTGTGCAGGCTTGTTCCCTGTCCTCGCGCGGATCCGTTCATGGACGGCAACGCTATCAGCGGTCTCCGCCCTTCTCCGAGAAGCGCAGACAGTCTGCCATGCGCTCGACGATCGGCGCGTAACGGGATTTCAGGCTCTCCGGATAACGGAAGCGGACGGCGATCAGCCGGTCGCCTTTGCGCATGGCCCTGGTGTAGAGGATCTGGTCGACGCGCGTTCCCGAAACGATGAACTCGGCGTCGCCGGTCCTCAGATCTCGGCTGCTCGATTCCAGCGCGATATGCGTAAGCCGTTCCTTTTCCATGCGGATCGGTTCGGCCAAGGTCGCGCGCGTGTAGATCATCCCCGCAGCGATCATCTGCGCGCTATCCGAGGACTCCATGACGATCCCGTGATTCTGGGGCGATTGCCGGGTGACGGGGAACAGCCCCTGCGGATAACAGACCGAAAAGCCGAAGCGGGGATTGTGCCAGGTCGTCCATCGATCGGCCGAAGCTGCGGCGGCTGCGTATGCAGCGCCCCATGCTGCCTGAAGCGCCAGCATGACGATGCCTGTCCGGAACAAGATCCGCCTTCTGCGCGTCACATTCCCAGCTCGATTACGGGTGACCATGGCTCGGCGTAAGCCATGGATATGAAATGAAAAAGATCGGGGATTCAATCAGGTGATCCTAATCGATGGCACGTTGCGACGGTCTTTCCTGCTGTTAGGCCTGGCGTGCCTGGCTGGAACGGGCTTTGCCGGCCTCGCTTTCGCGGAGCGCCCGGATGATGTGCCGCCGGAACAGATCGCCGCACCGCAAGGCGCGTCGCCCGGCCATGTAGCAAAAATGCTGCCATCCTGTGGAACTGCCGACGCCGAAGCCTGCACGGAAAACGGCTATGCCTTTCTCGAAGGCGACCAAGTGCCGCAGAACGAGGTTCGTGCTTTCGGATATTTCGTTCAGGGCTGCGAATTTGGCAGCATGCGCGGCTGCACGATGGCCGGCTATGCTTATGCCCAAGGGCAGGGCGTCGTCGCCAACCCCGCATATGCCGCCTCCTACTATCACCGGGCGTGCGAAGGAGGCGAGGCGATCGCCAGTTCGAACCTCGGCTTGGCTTACGCCGGTGGCGTCGGGG
>NZ_JAGMXV010000331.1 GCF_018006725.1 Rhizorhabdus sp. | reverse complement strand
GTGACGAAGATGTCGGCGCGGGTCACCGCTTCCTCCATCGTCACGACCTCATAGCCTTCCATCGCGGCCTGCAGCGCGCAGATCGGATCGATCTCGGTCACGATCACGCGGGCGCCGCCATTACGCAGCGAGGCGGCCGAACCCTTGCCGACGTCGCCGAAGCCAGCGACGCAGGCGACCTTGCCGGCCAGCATGACGTCGGTGGCGCGACGGATTGCGTCGACCAGCGATTCCTTGCAGCCATAGAGATTGTCGAACTTCGACTTGGTGACGCTGTCGTTGACGTTGATCGCGGGGAAGGGCAGTTCGCCCTTCTTGGCGATTTCGTACAGGCGGTGCACGCCGGTCGTGGTCTCTTCCGAAACGCCGCGGATCGCCTTGACGCTTTCGGTCAGATAGCCCGGCTTCGCCGCGATATAAGCCTTCAGCGCACGCTGGAACTCGACTTCCTCGGCATTGCCCGGCTCGCCGAGCGTCGCGCCGGCTTCGAGCTTGGCGCCCCACAGCGCGAACATCGTCGCGTCGCCGCCGTCGTCGAGGATCATGTTGGCGGTGGTGCCGTCACCCCAGTCGAAGATGCGACCGACATAGTCCCAGTAATCGGCCAGGCTCTCGCCCTTCACGGCGAAGACCGGGATGCCCCGCGCCGCGATGGCGGCGGCGGCATGGTCCTGCGTCGAATAGATGTTGCAGGTCGCCCAACGGACTTCGGCGCCCAGCTCGACCAGCGTCTCGATCAGCACGGCGGTCTGGATCGTCATGTGCAGCGAGCCGGTGATGCGCGCGCCCTTGAGCGGCTTGGACGCACCGAATTCCTCGCGGAGCGCCATCAGGCCGGGCATTTCGGTCTCGGCGATCTCGATCTCGCGCCGGCCGAATTCGGCCAGGCTCAGATCGGCAATCACATAGTCGTTGAAATCAGTCGCAACGGCGGTGGCCACCGGGCTTCTCCTTCGGGGAACGGACATCGGCCGGCGACATGCCGACCGGTAGCTATGGCTGCGCCTTAGCGGGCGAGCCTTTAATACGCAAATATAAAGATATCTTTATATCCCTGCTGCGGTCAACCGTAACAGAGGCAATGCCATATGCGGCGCAGTGAAATCGCGGTCAGGCCTGACCGCTGGTCGAAGCGAGCAGACGGGGATCGATGCCCGCATCGCGCATTGCCTGTTCCCAGCGCTCGGGCGCCTCATGCTCGAACAACAGCCGCTGTTCGCCCGGCGTGGCGAGCCAGCCATGGCGGCGCATCTCGTCGTCGAGCTGACCCTCCCCCCAGCCGGCATAGCCCAGCGCCACCAGCCAGTGCGCGGGGCCCTTCGCTTCCGCGATCGCGCGCAGCACGTCGAGCGTCGAGGTGAGCGCCCAGCGCCCGTCGACGTTCAGGCTGTCCTCGCCCATCCAGTCGGTGCTGTGCAGCACGAAGCCGCGTTGCTGCTCGACCGGCCCGCCCAGATGGATCTCGCAGTCGGGCGCCAGGCCGGGCTCGAGCCCGAGCTGCTCGTAGAGCCCGTGGAGGGTGAGGCCCGGGACGATGCGGTCGACACCGACGCCAAAGGCGCCCTGTGCGTCATGGCCGCACATAGCGATCACCGCCTTTTCGAAACGGGGATCGCCTATCCCCGGCATCGCCAGGAGATACTGGCCGCGAAGAGAGACTGGCGTATCCATGGAGCGCAATATAGTCCTCCGGCATGGCGACGCAAACAGGCGAACCGGATGAGACAGGCGGACAGACGCGATCGTCCGCCGGGCCCGCCTCAAAATCCGCTTCTGCCGCTACGGTCACCATCGTCGTTCCGGCTTATGGCGTGGGCGACATGCTGGCCGATGCCCTCGACTCCGTTCTCGCACAGGACCGCTCCGACTGGCGGCTGATCGTGGTCGACGATGGCGACCGTCGGGTTCGCCCGCATGTCGAACCCTATCTGGCCGACCCGCGCATCACCCTGCTCGAAACCGACAATGGCGGCCTGCCGACCGCGCGCAACCGCGCCATCGCCCAGGCGAACACGCCTTATGTCGCTCTGCTCGATGGCGACGACATGCTGGAGCCCGACTATGTATCGGCGCTGGTCGCCGCGCTGGAGGCCGATCCCGGTGCGGGCTTCGCGACCGGCGACGCGAGCTTCTTCGGAGCGGACCGGGTGGGTGAGCTGTTCTCGGCCTATTGCCCGCAGGCGGGGCCGCCGACGCTGGAAAAGCTGATCCGGCGGGAGTTCAACGTCTTCGGCCTGACGATGATGCGTCGCGAGGCGATCGACGGCATCGGCGGCTTCGACACCAGCCTGCGATCATCCGAGGATCTTGACGCCTGGATAAGGCTGATGGCTGCCGGCTGGCGGCTCGCTCATGTACCCCGCCCGCTCGCCCGCTATCGCCGACGCGAGGGGCAGATGTCGGGCAACACCCCGGTGATGCTGCAGACCGCTCATGCCGTGATGGACAAGGCCCGGCGCGAACTCGGCGATCGGCCCGAGGCCGAGGCTGCCGCCGCCATGTGCCGCCGCATCGAGCGTGACATGGCGATCGAGGAGGCCTTCGCGCGCATCCGGGCGGGCCAGCATCGCGCGGGGGTCGCGGACCTCGCCCGCCTCGGGGTGGGCGAGCGCAGCCTCCGCTGGCGAAGGGCACTGGCGCTGATGCGCTTCGCCCCCTTCCTCGCGCCGCTGCTGTTGCGGCTGCGCGAGCATGTCTGAAGGGGCAGGCTCGCCTTTGGGCACCGGAAAATGCAACAATGGACGATTATCGCCTTCGGGCAGCCCTTAGAGGAGACCATGTAATGACGATCAGCGCCGGTGACAGGATCCCCGCAGTCACGTTCAAGACGATGACCGAAGAGGGACCGGTCGACGTGTCGAGCGAGACGCTGTTCGCCGGTCGCAAGGTCGCGCTCTTTTCGGTCCCCGGCGCCTTCACGCCGACCTGCTCGGCGCGCCACCTGCCGGGCTTCGTCGACAAGGCCGACGCGATCAAGGCGAAGGGCGTCGACGAGATCGTCTGCACGGCGGTCAACGACGCCTTCGTCATGGGTGCCTGGGGCAAGTCGGCGGGGGCCGACGGCAAGGTCTCGATGCTGGCCGACGGCAATGGTGATTTCGTCCGCGCGATCGGTCTGGAAATGGACGGTCGCGGGTTCGGACTCGGCATGCGCGGCCAGCGCTTCTCGATGATCGTCGAGGACGGGGTGGTCACCACGCTCAATGTCGAGCAGCCGCGCGACTTTCAGGTGAGCAGCGCCGAACATATGCTCGGCCAGCTTTGATCATTTAAGACACAGGAAAAGGGAGCCGCATTTGCCGTCTCAAGGTCGCGACATCGTCGAACAGCTCGACACCATCTATCGGCAATCGGTTTCCCGCCTGCGGGCGGCGTTGACGCATTATATCCGCACGGGCGAGCGGCCCGATCCGGCGCTGCGCGCCAATGGCAGCTTTGCCTATCCCGAGATACGCCTCCATTATGAAGGAGGCCGCGATCCGGGGCCGCTCGGCCGCTCCTTCGGGCGGTTGCAGGAGGCCGGGGATTATGCCGTTGCGGTGACGCAGCCGGCACTGTTCGCCCATTATCTGGAACAGCAGATCGACCTGCTGGTGGCCGATTATGGGGTCGAGGTCGAGGTCGGGCTGAGCGCAACCGAGATTCCCTATAATTATGTGCTCGATGCCGGCGACGATCTCGACCTGACCGGCGCTTCGCCGGTCGAACTGTCGCACATCTTCCCGTCGACCGAACTGGCGCAGATCGGCGACGAGCTGGCCGACGGGCTATGGCTGCATGACGCCGATGCGGCGCGTCCCCTCGCGCTGTTCGACGGGCCGCGCGTCGACTTCAGTCTGGCGCGCCTGCGCCACTATACCGGCACACCGCCGGCCCATGTGCAGGACTATATCCTGTTCACCAATTATCACCGCTATGTCGACGAGTTCGTCCAATGGGCGATCGAGCAACTGAACAAGGACGACCGCTACACGATGCTGAGCGGCGCGGGTGGCGTCGAGATTCGGCGCGGGGATCCCGATCCGCGCGCGGCCATCGCCGACAGCGCGTGGCGCAAGCACCAGATGCCGGCCTATCACCTCGTGGCGGAGGATGGCTCCGGCATCACCCTGGTCAATATCGGCGTCGGCCCGTCCAATGCCAAGACGATCACCGACCATCTCGCGGTGATGCGCCCGGCGGCCTGGCTGATGATCGGCCATTGCGGCGGCCTGCGCCCCAGCCAGCGGATCGGCGACTATGTCCTCGCCCACGCCTATCTGCGCGACGACCATGTGCTCGACGCCGTGCTGCCGCCCGAGATCCCGATTCCGGCCATCGCAGAGGTGCAGCA
>NZ_JAGMXV010000330.1 GCF_018006725.1 Rhizorhabdus sp. | reverse complement strand
CATGCTCTACATGACGCTGATGATGGTCGCACCGATGGTGGTGCTGATGATCCTCGCCATGCGACACATGTTCGTGTCGAAGGCCGCCAACATCGCGCTGATCGCCGCGTCGCTGGTCGCCTTCTTCGGCAGCTTTGCACTCATCCGCACCCAGACCACGATCGGCGACACGGCCTTTCTGCGCTCGATGATCCCGCATCATTCCGGGGCGATCCTGATGTGCCAGGAAGCAAAGCTCAGCGATCCGGAAGTCATCCGGCTTTGCGAAGCGATCAAGCGCTCGCAGCGGCAGGAAATCGACGAGATGAAGGCCATACTCGCGCGGCGCTGAGTGGCACGGTCGGGCTACGCCCGGATACGTGCGCCCGGCCAGGTATGTGAGCCGGCCGATGGTCGACACGAGGCGCGGGGCGGACGAGATTGCCAGGGAGGTGGTGCGGCTTGCGCCGTTGTTCCTGCGACAGGCTGGCGGCCATGTCCTGACGCTGCTCGATCCTGCCGGGATCGTGCTGAGCTATAATGAAGAAGGCGAGCGTGCCGAATGCTGGCCCCTCGATCGCGTCCTGGGACAGCCCCATGACCTGTTCTACCCGCCCGACGAGATTGCGGCCGGCCGCCCGTGCGCAGACCTGGCGGCCGCCCTTCACGAAGGCACGCTGGAGCGCGAAGCGTGGCGGGTCTGCGAGAACGGCGCGGAATATCTCGCGCGCCTGACGATCAGCGCCCTGTTCGAAGGCGACGCACATCGAGGCTTTGCCTGCATCAGTCGCGATGTCACCGACGAGGCGGCGGTCCGGGCGTCAATCGAGACCCGCGAGCAGCATCTCCAGTCGATCCTGGCGACCGTCCCCGATGCGATGATCATCATCGACGAGACCGGCGCCATCACGTCGTTCAGCGCGGCCGCCCAACGCCTGTTCGGCTATTCGGAAACCGAGCTCGTCGGCCGCAACGTCTCCTGCCTGATGCCCCAGCCCGATCGCGACCGGCATGACGAATATATCGCGCATTATCTCCAGACCGGCGAGCGCCGGATCATCGGCCTCGGCCGCGTCGTGGTCGGCCAGCGCCGCGACGGCTCGACCTTCCCGATGCAGCTGTCGGTTGGCGAGGCCGGTGAAGACGGGCAGCGGTTGTTCACCGGCTTCATCCGGGATCTCACCGCCAAGGAGCAGGATGAGCTCAGGCTCAAGGAACTGCAGGCAGAGCTGGTCCATGTCTCCCGGCTGAGCGCGATGGGCACGATGGCCTCGACCCTCGCGCATGAGCTCAACCAGCCGCTTGCCGCGGTCGCGCTCTATCTCGAGACGATCCGCGACATGCTCGACGAGCGGGACGACGAACCCTTCGTGTCGCTACGGTCGGTGATGGATGATGCGGCACAGGAAACGCTGCGGGCCGGCCATATCGTCCGGCGCCTGCGCGATTTCGTCGCCCGCGGCGAGGTCGACAAGAGCCTCCACGAGCTGCCGCGGGTCATCGCCGAGGCGAGCCAGCTCGCGCTGGTCGACGCCCGCGAGCGCGGCATCCGCAGCTTCTTTGCAGTCGATCCCGCCGCGACGCCGGTCCTCGTCGACAGGGTGCAGATCCAGCAGGTGCTGGTCAACCTGATGCGCAATGCCATCGAGGCGATGGCGGAGTGTCCGGTTCGCGACCTCAAGGTGGCGACCAGGTTGCGCCCTGACGGGCTGATCGAGGTGACCGTGGCGGATACCGGCCCCGGCATCGCCGACGAGGTCCGGGAGCAGCTCTTCACGGCGTTCAAGTCGACAAAGGCCGACGGCATGGGCCTCGGCCTTTCGATCTGCCGGACCATCATCGAAGCGCATGGGGGCCGTATCTGGATGGAGCGCCCCGACCGCGGCGGCGCGCGCTTTCATTTTACCTTGATCCATGCGCGGGCGGAGGAGGAACATGGGGGATAGACGCGTCATCCATCTGGTCGACGACGAGGAGAGCATCCGCAAGGCGGCGAGCTTTGCGCTCAAGACCGCGGGCTACGACGTCGTGACCTATGCCTCGGGCGTGGAGTTTCTCAAGGAGGCGAAGTCGGCGGCCGTCGGCTGCGTCATCCTTGACGTGCGCATGCCCGAGATGGACGGTCTCGAGGTTCAGGCCGCCATGGCAGCACGCGGGGTCAACATGCCGGTCATCGTCCTGACCGGCCATGGCGACGTGTCGGTTGCGGTGCAGGCCATGAAAGGCGGCGCGGTCGACTTTCTCGAGAAGCCCTTCGAGAAAGCGGCCCTGCTCGGCGCCGTCAGCCGCGCGTTCGCGCGTCTCGACGATGTCGACTTTCGCACTCTGGAAACCTCTGAAGCCGGCGTGCGGGTCGCTGCACTGACGCCCCGGGAGCGTGAAGTGCTGGAAGGGCTGGCGAACGGCCTGCCCAATAAGACGATCGCCTATGACCTGGGCTGTTCATCGCGAACGGTCGAGGTCCATCGCGCGAGCCTGATGGCCAAGCTCGAGGTCCGCAATTTGTCCGAAGCCCTGCGGATCGCCTTTGCCGCGGGCATGGGCCGCAAGCCGAAGTGACTGCGACCTCTACGTAGCGACGGGACGAGGCGCGATATGCGATCGATGGTGCAATCGTCACACGGGTGTCCGCTTCTCGCAATGCCATCGGTCCGTTCCACTCAGCATGATGGCAGATACACCATCCTCGTCTCCGACGACGATCCCGGCGTGCGGCGTGGCCTCCAGCTGCTGCTGAGATCGCGCGGCTATGCCGTGTGGGGATATACGACCGGCCACGCGCTGTTGGCCGACCCCCGCGCGAAGGAGGCAGACTGCGTCATCCTCGACTATCGCATGCCCGACATCGACGGATTCGCGATGCTGCGTCACCTTCGCGAGATCGGATGGTCGGGACGCGCGATCATGATCTCAGGCTTTCATGACACGCTGCTGGCCTCGCGGGCCGCTGAGGCGGGCTTCGATCATGTTCTCGCAAAGCCGCTGATCGGCAGGGCTTTGCTCGAAGCGTTGGACCGGCACCGCATCGAGACGCTTCGAAAGCATTGAATTGTGGCGGCCGGCCCCCGGCAGCCTCAGCCCGGCGCGATGTGGAAAGCCGATCTGCGCCGTCAAAGCCAGTGGCTACGTTTGAACCGGATGTAGAGCCCAATGCAGACCGCAGCGATGACGCCGAGGATGACGAAATATCCCCATTGCGTCTTCAGTTCGGGCATATTCTCGAAATTCATGCCGTAGATTCCGGCAATCGCGGTAGGCACCGCGAGGATCGCAGCCCGGGCGGCAAGCTAACGGGTGATCGCACCTTGGCGCTGCTGTTCGAGCAGGTGACTCGCCTCGAACACCGAGATCAGGATGTCGCGGATGCCGGTGATGGCGCTCTCAACCCTGAGCATGTGATCGTCGAGCTTCGAAATCTGGTGGCCGTTGTCGGCACCTTCCATGGCAAGCGGGTGAAGGCCGTAATTCCCGGCGATGTCGGCAAGTTCTGTTTCGCTGGGCTGGGACATTTTGATCCACACGAAGTCATCCTTGCCGACGTGCTCGCACGCCGGATCGATCAGGGTCGCCGGCCGTAGCCGTTTGCCATTGTGACAAAGAACGGCGGGGGCGACCGGAAGCCGTGTGCCTCGCCTATTGAGACGCGCGCACAAACACTCGTCATTCTTCAAGCCCAATCGCAGGAAGAAGAAGGCGGCGCGCAGCAATTCGAGCGAGAGCTTATAGAAAATGCGGCGGAGCGTTGGGTTTCGCAGAAGGCCGCTCCCGTTCATGACGCGCGTGGCTGGGCGGCGCGCTGCCACATCAAGGGCACGCAGACTGCGAAGGTCTGCGCACCCTTGATTGGCGACCGCGAGGGTTTTCCTCTCTTGCGATGGTACCAAGCGATTGCCCGTGTGGCGCCTCTGCAATCGTGTCGGATGACTATACCTAAGTATCGGATAACGGCGCTGACGACAGGGTTGCCGGGCCCCGGTGAGGCGCGTCGCACCGCGCGGAGACGAAAGCTGGAAGACGGAAAAGCTCAACTGTCGAAAGCGACCGAGCGCGCGAGCGCTTCCTGGGACTGCAGAAAGGCGAGCCGCGATTGCAGCGCCGCCTGGACAACGCCGAAAGCGTCACCCCCCAGAGTCACGCGCAGCGGCGGATGGTCGCTGGTTGCGACATCAACGATCGCTTGCGCGATCTTTTGCGGGTCGAGCGTGTAGAGCTCGTTTCCGGCGGTCTCGAACATCTTGCGGATATGGCCGGCGGGCGTATCGCGATACGCGGCGATCTCGCTGGCGAATTGCAGATTGTGGCTGAAGCTGGTGCGCGCCCCGCCCGGCTCGATCAGTGTCACGAACAGGTTGAAGGGTTCAAGC
>NZ_JAGMXV010000329.1 GCF_018006725.1 Rhizorhabdus sp. | reverse complement strand
GCGCGTTCCGCGCCGCGGGACGGTTGAGGACGATGCGCGCCACGCCCGCCGCCGGTTGTTCGTAGAGGATCGTTTCAAACATCGGAGTCCGCCCCGCTGGCTGCGCCGTCGAACGGCAAATTCTTGCACAGCGTTATCATTTTCGTCCACGATGTTGTCAAGGAGCCGCGTCGTCGGCTTGCGGCGGGACGTTCGGCCCAGGGGAGGATGCTCATGGATTTTGCACATAGCGATAAGGTTCGGGCTTTGATCGCCCAGGTCGAGACCTTCATGGCCGAGCTCGTCTATCCGATCGAAGCTGAGGTGCATGACTGGAACAACGACGACCGCAACCGCTGGCAGCCGTGGCCGGGTCTCGCCGACCTGCAGGCGGAGGCGCGGAGCCGAGGGTTGTGGAATCTGTTCCTGCCCAGGGAATATGGCGCGTTCAGCCCGGGCTTGAGCAACCTCGAATATGCACCGCTCGCCGAGATCATGGGACGCGTTCATTTCGCGTCGGAGATCTTCAATTGCTCGGCGCCCGACACCGGCAACATGGAAGTGCTCGCCCGATACGGCACCCCCGAGCAGCAGGCCGCCTGGCTCGAGCCGTTGCTGCGGGGTGAGATCCGGTCGGCCTATCTGATGACCGAGCCGGCGGTCGCCTCGTCGGACGCTACCAACATCCAGACGTCGATCCACCGCGACGGTGACGACTATGTCATCAACGGCCGCAAATGGTGGATCTCGGGGATCATGGACCCGCGGTGCAAGCTGCTGTTGCTGATGGGCAAGTCCAACCCCGACGCCGACCGCCATTTGCAGCAATCGACGATCATCATCCCGCGCGACACGCCCGGCGTGTCGATCGTCCGCAACATGCGCACCTTCAACAACTGGCATTCGCCCGGCGGCGAATCGGAGGTGCTTCTCGACAACGTGCGCGTGCCCGTCGCCAACATGATACTCGGCGAAGGACGCGGCTTCGAGATCGCGCAGGGCAGGCTCGGGCCGGGCCGCATCCACCACTGCATGCGGTCGATCGGTCAGGCGCAGCGCGCCCTCGAGCTGATGTGCCGGCGGGCGGAAGCGCGGGTCGCCTTCGGCAAGAAGCTGTCGGCGCAGGGTAGCGTGCGCCAGGATGTGGCGAACTCGTTCGTCGAGATCGAGCAGGCGCGGCTGCTGACGCTGAAGGCCGCCGATGCGATGGACCGTTATGGCAACAAGCAGGCGGCGGACCTGATCGCCGCGATCAAGATCGTCGCCCCGCGCATGGCGCAGGCGGTTGCCGACCGGGCGATCCAGATCCACGGTGGCATGGGCGTGTCCGACGACACGCCGGTTGCCGAAGCGTTCCTGCTCAACCGCTTCCTGCGCCTCGCCGATGGCCCTGACGAGGTCCACATGGCGCAGCTCGGCCGCCTGAAGATCCGTCAATATGCCGGCAGCTAAGCCTTATCCGAACGCAGCCCTCGCCTTCGCGACGTCCTCGATGAAGCGGTAGATGTCGCTCATGCTCTCCGGGTTGGGCGGGCTTGTTACGGTGATGATCGTGCCTCCTGCCTCGAGATAGGCGGGGGCCTGCGCCATCGTCCGTTCGACATCGGGCCGCCCGGCGCTGTCGCTGACCGGCGGCAGGCCGACCTTGATGTGCTGCGAAGTCAGGTCACGGCCCTCGGCCGCGAGCGCCTCAGCGAGGCGGTCGACGCCTTCGCGGATCGCGGCGGTGTCGATGCCGACGGGACACCAGCCGTCGCCGAAGCGCGCCATGCGCGCCGCATTCTTCGGGGTCATCGCCAGCCCGTATAGCAGCGGCACGCGCGGTTGCACCGGCTGGGGTAGCGCCCAGGAATCGTGAATCTTCACATGTTCGGATTCATAGTTGATCGGCTGGGCGCCCCAGATCGCGCGGCAGGCGCTCACCGCTTCGTCGAGCAGCTTGTAGCGCGCCTCCCACGGCAGCCCCATCGCGTCATATTCCTCTTTCTGCCATCCGACGCCGAGCGCCAGCTGCGCCCGCCCGTTCGACAAGGTATCGAGCGTGGCGATCGTCTTCGCCAGCAGCACCGGGGGGCGCAGCGGCGCAAGCAGGATGCCGGTCGACAGCAGCAGGTTCTTGGTCACCGCCGCCATCGCGGCGAGCGTTGTCAGCGGCTCCGGCCACGACGATTCGCTGCGGTGAAGGAAGGCGCCATAGGGGTAGGCATGGAGGTTCGGCCCGAGGATGAGATGGTCGCCGAAGGTGATCGAATGGAGGCCGGCCTCGTCGGCGGCGCGCGCGACATCGACGCACACGCTGAGCGGCGTGCCCGCCGGAATCTGGTACGGGCGGAAGAACAGCGAGACGTTCATGCTCATCGGGAATTACCTCTTTGCGGCGTGGGAGGAGCAACGATCACGCCGCGTCGAGCCAGCGGAGCGCGCGTTTGAACAGAATGATCGTCTGGCGGTGGAGCATCGCGCCGATCGCGGGGTCGGCCTTGCCCGCCGCGGCGCGGGCGTAGCTCCCTTCAAGCAGGATGCCGAGCTTGTAGCAGGCCAGCACCCGGTACCAGAGCATTGCCGACATATCGCGGTCGGAGCCCTGGGCGTAGCGTTCGACCAGCTCGTCGCCCGTCGGAAAACCTTCCCACGGCGTCACCGTTGCTGCCGCCTGGTTCTCGTCGGCCGGATCGGGCCAGGTGGCGAGGACCCAGGCGAGGTCGACGAGCGGATCGCCGAGCGTCGCGAGCTCCCAGTCGACGATCGCCGCCACCTCCGCAGAGTCGGGGCGATAGATGACATTAGCGAGATGCATGTCGCCGTGCATTATCCCGGGCGTGAAGGTCGCCGGCAGGTTGGCGGCCAGCCAGGCGCCGACCTCGGCGACGCCGGGAATCTGAGCGGCACCGGGCCAGCCCTCGTGCTTCGCATAGCCTTCGAGCTGGTCGCGCCAGCGCGCCGGCTGGCGCGCGAGGAAATTATCGGTGCGCCCGAAATCCTGCAGGCCGACCGCGATCGCGTCGGCCCGGCCCAGCGCGGCCGCGGCATCGACAAGGGCAAAGCCCATCTCGCGGCGTATCGCGGGATCCCCCGCATGGCGCGGCGGCAGCGCGACGGTGGCATTGAATCCTTCGACCGGCTCCATCAGGTAGAAGGCAGCGCCGAGCACTTCCGGATCGCCACAGGCGGCGATCAGGCGCGGATGCGGGACGTCGGTCGCCGCCAGCGCACCGAGCACACGCGCCTCGCGCCGCATCGTCTCATCGCCGTTGGCGACGGTATGCGGCGGCGGCCGCCGAAGCACATAGCTGCGGCCGGCGCGCTCGAAGCGCAACAGGATGTTCTGCGTGCCGCCGGTCAGCGCGGTAGGGGCGACGATGTCGCCGCCGCCGAGGCCCTTGCCATCCATCCATTCCGCCAGGCGGCGAAGGTCGACGAGCTCGCGCCAGTCGCGTGCCATCAGGCTGACCTTGCCGCGCGCATCACAACGCCGCGCCACCGTCGACGACGATGGTCTGGCCGATGACGTAGCCCGCCAGCGGCGACGCAAGGAAAAGCACCGCGCCGGCGATGTCCTCGGGGGTGCCGACGCGCTTCGCGGGGATCATGCTCATCGCCCATTCGCGACGATCGGGATTGTCCATCGTCACCTTGGTGAGCTTGGTGTCGACGAGCCCGGGCGCCACGCCGTTGACCCGGATGCCGTCGCCGATCCAGGCGTGCGCCAGCGAGCGGGTGAGACCGAGCAGCGCCGCCTTCGAGGCGTTGTAGGCTGGGTTGCCCAGCGTCGTGCGATAGGCGGCGGTCGAGCTGATCAGGATCAGGGACCCCTTGGCGCGCGCTAGCTGCGGCTGGAAGCGCAGTGCGCAAGCCATCATGCTGTTAAGGTTGACCGACACCACCTTCTCGAAGCCAGCCATCTCGAACTCGCCGCGGCGGTAGATGACCGTTCCCTGGCACAAGACCAGCACATCGAGCTGCTCGAGCTCGTGCCCGGCGGCAGCGACCGCTGCGGCGTCCGACGCATCGACGCAGGCATAATGGAGTCCGGCGAGGTCGCTGCCCGGCTCCGACGCATAGTCGGCGGCACTTGGGCGCGTTCCCCACACGTGCACGGTGGCGCCGCGCTGGAGAAAGGAGCGCGCGATGCCGTTGCCAATCCCGCTCGAACCGCCCACGACCAGCACGCTACGTCCGCTGAAGTCAATGTCTGCCAAATAGCTTCTCCGACAGAGTTTCTCAAAATATCTATTGCAATATCAGAGGCAACTATGTTTAATTAAACTTGAGATGGAGGCAATTCGATGACTTATTCTGAAGATTCGTCGGTTAAATTACTTTTGGATAAGAACGATATAATAGACATACTTTACCAATACTGTCAGTCATGCGATAGAC
>NZ_JAGMXV010000094.1 GCF_018006725.1 Rhizorhabdus sp. | reverse complement strand
CCGAGCGCTACGACGCCGGCGGGCGGATGGCGCCGCCGCAGATGCTGCGCGAAGGCGATCGGGTGCGGATGGCGTCGGCGCCCTTCGTAGAAATGATCGGGTCGATCGAGAAGGTCAGCGCCGAGCGGCGGGTCTGGATATTGCTCGACCTGCTCGGGACCAAGGTGCGTCTGTCGGCCTCAAGCGACGATCTCGCGCTGGTCAGCTGACGGAGTCGACGTTCAGCCGAGGACGGCGACGCTGCGCAGGATCAGGCGCACCAGTTCGGTCTGGCGGCGCACCCCGACCTTGTTGAGGATCGTCTTGCAATAGGTGCGGACGGTGTTCTCGGTCAGCTTCAGCTTCTCGGCCGCCTCGGTGAGGCAGGAGCCGGTCGCCAGCAGCGTCGCGAGATGCGCCTCGGACGGGGTCAGGTCGAACAACTGCGTCACGAGGCGCTCGATCGGCTGCGCCTCGTCGTCGCTGCCGGCGAAATAGACGACGACCGCCGGCGAGGACTCGTTGCTGAAGGCACCGGTCGGGCGGATCGACTTGACCAGCACGCCGATGTGCCGGTCGCAGCGGCTGTCGACGCGCAACGCCTGGACGAAGGGTTCCTCGGCATTGGCCCGCGCTGCTTCCAGCGCGTCGGCGATCAGCGCCTGTAGCTGGGCATTGGCGGCCTGGTCGGTCAGATAGGGCCGGTCACCGGCGACATGCGCCACCGATCGCGCGGCGAGCATCCGTTTGGCAGCGCTGTTGGCGCGCAGGATCTTGCCCTGGCCGCTCAGGATCAACGTGCAGATGGTCAGCCGGTCGAGTGTGTCGATCAGCGCCTGCAACTCGGTTTCCTCGCGGCTGATCCGCGCGAAGATCGCCAGAGACCGTTCGATATGCGGGCGCAGCGCTGTCAGCATCGCCTTGTCGGCCGGTCCGAAATTGGGCGCTTCGGGGCCGTTGATCAGCCCGATATTGCCCTCCCAGCCGCCGGGCTCGGAAATATACATGCCCAGCTGGTGCTCGACCCCGTAGGGCTGCAGCACTTCGCGGTAGAAGCGGTTGGCATGGAGTGTCTCGCGGTCGACCACCTCGTCGAGCGTGTGGATCGCGCCCGGGCGGTCGAGGGCATTGCGCAGCGGGTCGAGATGGCCGAGTTCGGCGTGGGTGCCGTGGATGCGCCGTGCCTCGGCCTCGCCGATGTCGGGACGCCGGCCCCAGATCACCAGCGGCGGCGATCCGCGCCGGCTGAGGCGGAGGACGATCGCCGCGCTGCGCGCGCCCATTCGCGCTCCGAGTTCGTCGAGAAAGCTCCCCCAGGGCGGCGATTCGAGTGGCCCGCTGTAGATCAGCGAGATCAACTCGTCCGTATCCGACAGGGGGCGGCTGACGGGCATCGATCAGCGAACCATCAGGCCGCGATGGCGTCGAGCGCACGGCGATAGCCGCGCATCCCGACCGCGAGCATCAGCGTCATCAAGGGCAGGACGAACAGCCCGGTGATCACGATCGCATAGCGTAGCGCACCTTCGTCGCCGAAGCCGAAGTCGGTGATCGCGGCGATCACGCTGGAGCCGAGGCCGAGCCCGATCAGGTTGACATTGAGCAGCGTCAGCGCGGTGACCTGTCCACGCAGCCTGTTGGGCGTCACGTCCTGGATCGCGGTCAGCAGCACGCCCTGCGAGGCCTGGCCGACCAGCGTTCCTACCGCCATGAACGCCAGCGCGAGCGTGGCGGTCGGCATCAGGGGGCCGAGGATCAGCGGCACAGCTTTCAGGATCGTCGCGATCAGGACGATGCGCAGATTGGCGTCCTTGCGCCCGCGCCGCATCCAGCGCCCGGCGAGCCAGCCACCGGCGATCGTGCCGACGGTGCCGCAGACCAGCATCAGCGTGCCGTAGTAAAGGCCGACCTGCGCGGTCGTGAGGCCATAGGTGCGGATCAGGAAGGTGGGATACCAGAGGCTGACCCCGATCGCGAGCAGCCCGCTGAGCGCGGTGACGCCGATCAGCATGCCGTAGAGCCGCCAGCGTTCGACGACATAGGCCATCGCCTCGCGCAGCGGCACGCCCTTGTCCGATCCGAAGCCCGCCGTCTCGCGGCGTGCGGGTTCGCGGATCGTGGCGACGAGGGCGGCGACGATCACGCCGGGCAAGCCGACCATCACGAACACCTTCTGCCAAGGTGCGAGCGCGTCGAAGAAGCCGATTCCGGTCGGAGCGCTCGTGGCGAAATGTGCGAGCAGCGCACCGCCGATGATCAGCGCCAACCCTCCGCCGATCGGATAGCCGATCGCGTAGAGGCTGATCGCGAGCGGGCGACGCTCCTTCTCGAAATAGTCGCTGATCACCGAATATGCCGACGGGCTGAGCGTCGCTTCGCCGACACCGACGCCGACGCGGGTGGCGAACAACATGGCGAAGCTGCTGGCGAGGCCGCACAGCATCGTCATCATCGACCAGAACAGGACGCCGATCGTCATCAGCACGCCGCGCCGGTGCGTCCGGTCGACATAGCGGCCGATCGGCAGCGAGGCGACGCTGTAGAGCAGCGCGAAGGCGAAGCCCTGGAGCAGGCTGATCTCGAAATCGCTCAGCCCCATGTCGCGCTTGAGCGGCACGACGAGCAGCGTCAGAACGCGGGCGTCGATCGCGCTGAAGCTGTAGGCGATGAACAACACCGCCACGACATACCATCGGTAGAGGCCGGGGCCGGGCGAACGCAGGATATCGGTCTGCGCGGCGGTGCTGGTCGCGTGCATCTTACCAGGCCGAGACCGGGTCGGTGCGGGCGAGCAGCCCCTCGGTCCGCTGCCGGATCATCGCGTCGCCCTGCTCACTCTCCGGCAGAAGCCAGAAGCGGCCGGCGCGCACGCCTTCGATCGCGAAGCTCGCGACCTCTTCGGGTTCGGTCAGCTGCAGGTTGAGGCCCGTCGTCTTCACCAGCTCCTGCATGGTGCGATAGGCGACCGGCTCTTCGGGCTCGGTGCCGGCATAGTCCGCCGGACGGACGAGGCGCGACGCCATGATCGACGTGTTGACGGTGTGGGGACCCGGAAAGAGCACCGCCGCCTTCACCCGCCCGCCATCCTTCAACAGCTGCTGGTAGAGGACTTCGGAGATGCTCGTCACCGCCGCCTTGGTCGCGGCATAGATCGGCGTGTTCGGCAGCGAGCGCAGCCCGCCGTTGGTCGACGAGGTGTTGATGACGACCCCGTCCTCGCCACTCGCGATCATGCGCGGGACGAAAGCCTTGATGCCGTGGACGACGCCCATGACATTGACGTCGATGCCCCAGCGCCAGTCATTGACCGGCAGCGTCCAGATCGCCTTGCGCGCTTCGCCCAGGCCGACGCCGGCATTGTTGAACAGCAGGTGCACCGCGCCGAACCGGTCATAGACCTGCTGCGCCAGCGCCTCGACCGACGCTTCCTTGGTGACGTCGACGGTGAGGCCGATGACGGTCGCACCCTCAACCGCGATCTCGGTTGCGGTCGCGTCGAGCTTCGCCTGATCGATGTCGGCGAGGACGACGATCGCGCCCTCGGCCGCCAGCTGTGCGCCGATCGCCCGGCCGACGCCGCTGGCGCCGCCGGTGATCACGGCGATCTTGCCCTTGAAGTCCTGCATCAGGCGGCAAGCTCCTCGGCGCGCGCCAGTTCGATGCCGACATTGGCCGGGTCGTCGAAGCGTCCGACCCAGTGGTCCGCGATCCATTCGCCGGGAACCGTGCGCAGGATCTGCCCGCCGGTAACGGTCGATCCCTCGACATATTCGAGGCTCGTGATCCGGCGGACGGGGATGTCGACGAGCGGGTCATAAGCGGATTCGACGAGGGTGATCTGTCCGTCGAAATCGCGGCGGTCGCTATAATTGCGCTTCCAGTTCAGCCGGGTCAGGAAGACGTCGCCGTCGAAGGTCGACGGATCCTCGATCCCCTGCAGCGCCTTGTAGCAATAGAGATACTCCTCGAAGCTGCGCGGACGGTCATTGGCCTGGCCGATCGTGCCCTCGATGGTGAAATAGGTGATGCCGTGCCGGGCGCAGGTTGCGCGGACATGGTCGCCATTTTTCTCGAAGCTCGTCGTCGCGATCTTCTTGGGCTCGCCGAAGCGCTCGCGCCCGCTGGTGACGACCGACTCGCCCTCCATCGCCATGTGGAAGCAATAGGCGCCCGCCTGGCCCTCATAGGTGCAATTGACGCCCATCGTCAGCGCGCCGATCTCGATCGTGCGCTCGGGGGTGACGTGCATCGCGACATGGGCGAGCTGGACGAAGATCTCGGGCCGCTCGATCGCCTCGAGCGGGCGAGGCAGCATCGCCGCATAGACGGCGGGGTCGGTCTCGTAGGTGGCGCGGATCGACCGCACGGTGTTGTTGAGTCCGCCGGCGGCACGCGTGGTGACCGCTCCCTTGCGATAGCGCAGCTTAGACATGGGCATGCTCCTCTCTCCCCCGCCGAACGGGGTCCGGCAGGCCTGGCAATGTCGTGATGATGTCCGCGCCGGACTATTCGGCCGCTATGCTCTGCGGCTCGGTCGGCTCGGCGTAAAATTGTTCGAAATAGCGGCGGAAGCGGAGGATCGGGCCGTCCCCGTCGCACAAGAGCGGCTGGACGCGGTGGATCTTGTGCGCCCAGATCGGGATGTCGCCTTCGACCCCGGTCTGCCCGCAGGTGCCCGCGATCTGCGCCTTGATCATCTGCTCCTCGAATGAGCCGGGTGCGACCGGATCATGGGTGAAGCAGAAGCGCAGCTCGACCTCGTCGGCCTCGACCGGGGTCGCCAGCACCTGCAGCGCGAGCGTGTTGAGCGCCATCAGATGGGTGGTCTTCTGCCCGGCGCCGTTCTGCACGGTGCTGACGCCGGACTTGACCAGCTTCCTGCTGCCGTCGGGATAGGCCACTTCGCGCTCGCCATGGGCCTCGGAGCGGCGGACATGGCCATCATAGCTCGTCTTGCCCTCCGGCACGTGCGCCATGCCGTGGACGAACTCGAAATGGGCGACGTCGACGCCGTTCTCGGCGATCTCCTGCGGATTGCTGGCGAAGCGCCATTCGCGACGGGTCTGGGGCGCCCAGCCGGGCTCGGTGAATTCGGGGACGATCATGACGTCGAACATCGGCTCGACACCGGCCGGATGATACCAGGCCCAGACGACGCCATTGGCTTCGGTTACGGGATAGGGGCGGGCGATCGGGCTGCGCTTGGCGATCGGCGGCATGGCGCGGGCATAGGGTATGCTCGAGCAGAAACCATTGGGTCGGAACGCCCAGGCGTGGAACGGACAGCGCAAGCTGTCGCCCTGGACGACGCCGCCATGGCCGAGATGCGCGCCGAGATGCGGGCAGTAAGCGTCGAGCAAGCCTGCGACGCCCTCCTCGTTGCGGAAAAGCACCAGGTCCCGGCCGAAATAGTGGAGCGGCCGTACGTCGCCGACTGCGAGTTCGTCGGTGTAAGCGACGAAATACCATCCGAACGGGATGCCCATCGGGAATCGGTTGACCTTGGGCATATGCTCCTCACCTCCTCCGGGGCCTTGTGGCCCGCATCCTTATGGCGGTGATCCTAGCCGGCTTTGCGGACAGGGAAAGTGCATAGGCGGCGACGGACTGTTTCCGCTGGAAGAATAATCGCCCGTCTCATCAACGGAAAAGCTAGGCGCCGCCGGGCCGCAGTATGTCGGTCATCCACGGGCGGATGAGGGTGCGGCTGATCCGGCTGGTCAGGAAGTCGATGAAGGCGCGGGTGGCGGCGGGCAGGATACCCGGCGAGAAGACCACGCGCACCTCCTTGTCGTGGAAGGTCCAGTCGTCGGCCATGGCGACGATGCTGCCGTCGACAAGATCGGTGCGGATCACGCTGATCGGCAAATGCGCGAGGCCGAGCCCGCGCCGCGCGGCCCAGCGCAGCGCGATCCCGCTGTTGCTGGTCCATTTGCCCGAGACGCGGGTCTGGACGCCGCCGTTGAAATGGAACTGCCCGCTCAGATCGGCCAGGCAATTATGGCGCGCCAGATCCTCCGGCGAGGTCGGCCAGCCATGTTCGGCGACATAATCGGGCGAGGCGCACAGGCAGTAGGAGAGGTAGCCGAACAGGCGCGCGCGCAGGGAGCTGTTCTCCAGCCGGCCATAGCGGACCATCACGTCGAAGCTCTCCGCCACCAGCTCGCTCTCGCGCAGATAGGCGATGACCTCGATCGCGATCTCGGGATGGTGCGCGCTGAACTCCGCCAGCAGCGCCGACATGAAGTCGGACCCGAAGATGTCGCTGAGACCGACGCGGAGGCGCCCGACAGGGTGCGACTGGAACTGTGCCATGCTGCGTTCGAGGTCGGCGATGTCCTCGCGCATCGCCTGGCAGCGCTCGTAGAAGATCTCGCCTGCTGCGGTCAGCGACAGGCGCCGCGTCGTCCGGACGATCAGTTGCGTGCCGACGCGCGCCTCGAGCTCGCCGACGATCTTGCTGATGAAGGACTTGGAGACGCCCAGCTGATCGGCGGCCGCAGTGAAGCTGCCGGTCGCGACGACCGCCAGAAACTCATCGACACCGCGCCAAGCCGACATGGCCATCCTCCCCCGGCTGCCCGAAGCCTTGTGGCCGATGGCAGCGTCCGAGGGAAGATGGCCGGTCGCTCGCGGCGGAATGCGAACGGTCTACTCCGCCGCCTGACGGATGAAGCTCTCCTTGCGCGGCCCGATCCGCGAGGCGATGTCCCACAGGGCGTCGGCATCGACGTCATAGGCTTGAAGCGCATTGCCCCCCAGCATCTGCTGGATGTCGCTTTCGGGCAGGCCGCCGAGGCTCAGGATCATCTTCTCGAGCGTGCTCGGCCAGGTGCCTTCCGGATGCGGATAGTCGGTGCCCCACAGGATGCGGTCGATGCCGATCTTGTAATAGGACTCGGTCGTCTCCTCGTCCGGGAGCGCCGAGCAGCCGACATAGATGTTGCGCTTGAAATAGTCGCTCGGCTTCATGCTCATATTGGCGTTGTAGTCGCCGAGCTTGCCCGAGGTGTGCTTGACCGAGGCCCTTATATCCATGAGCTCGATCATCCAGGGGAACCAGAATTCGCCGCCGGCTTCGGTGAACATCACCTTCAGCTCGGGATATTCCTCGAACACGCCGCCGAAGGTCATCGACCAGAGCGGACGCGTCATCCAGAAGGCGAATTCGCACAGATAGGTGCCGATCCAGCCCGGCTGGGTCATGTCGTAGCCCGGCGTCGCACCCGAATGGAAATGCAGCGGCAGCTTATAGTCCTGCAGCAGTTCCCACACCGGATAATATTTGGTGTGGTTGTACATGTCATACTTATCGGTGACCGCAGGGAAGAAGACGCCCTTCATGCCGTTCTTCTTGGCCCAGTGGATTTCCTTGATCGTCTCGTCGAGGTCGAACACCGCTGGAATGACGGCGAGGCCGAGGCGGCGATGCGGGTCCTCCGCGCAGAACTCGGCGAGCCAGCGATTGTGGGCGCGCGCGCCGGCCCATTGCAGCTCTGGTGTAGACGCGGCGGGATTCAGTCCGACATCGGCGCCAAAGGGCGGGGCGTTGCGTTCCGTGATCCCGTCGGGAAAGAGCACTTCGGCAGCGACGCCGTCGGCATCGAGCACGCGGTTGCGGATCGTGCCGTCCCATGCGCCTTCGAGGCCGTCGCCGACCTTGGCGCGCCATTTGGTGTTGAAGTCGTCGATCAGGAACAGCTTCTCGCGTTCCTCGCGCGCCTTGATCTCCTTCGCCAGAGCTTCGTCGAACTCGGCATGGTAGCGCGATTCGAGATAGGTCCGATATTGCTCGGGCGGGAGGCCGACATGTCCGTCGGACGAGATGACGAGATAGCGGTCCATTTCACTCTCCAGATACATAGTCGGCAATGTGGCGCCGTGGATTGCGTCCAGTTTGCCTGTCCCCCGGCGCGGGAAAAAGGCGACGGCGGTGAACGATCAGTCGCTCACAGGAAACAGCGGGGCGGTTCGAAGGGCGGACAGGAGGACGATCGCGCAGCTCGATGCGGCGAGGAAGAAGGGCGCTCCCCACCAGAGCTGGTAGCAGGCGACGGCGATGATCGGCGGCAAGGTGATCGACGCACCGGCGATCATGCTGACCGCGCCCGCCGCCGCACCCTGCCGTTCGGCGCCCAGCGCCAGCGACAGCAGCGAGCTGAAGCCTGGGCGCGCGAGGCCATAGCCGAAGCTGGCGAGCGCATAGCCGGCGAACAGCGCGCCATGACCGCCACCGCCGAGCGCTACGACATTGCCGATCACGACCATTGCCGCGCCCCAACGCAGCATCGTGATCGGGCTCGGCTTCAGGACGTTGACGACGCCCAGTTGGGCCACGAGGCTGCTGGCCGCGCCGATCGACAAAGCGATGCCGATCAGCTTCTGTGCCTCGATCGCGGGCAGGCGGCTGGCGTCGATGATGGCGAAGCCGAGCGTGTAGGTGTTGATCGCCTGCGCCGATGCGACGACCAGCCCCTGCAGCAGAAGCGTCCGCAGCAGCGGGTCTCGCCACAGGCCGCTTTGCGCAATGGCGGGCGCACCGGCAGCGAGGATCGGGCGATCGGCACGCAGCGCGACCGCGACGAGGACCAGCAGGACGACCCCCATCAGCGCGAAGCCGAACATCGGCCCGGCCAGGCCAAAGGGCGGCAGGACCAGAAAGGGTGCGATTGTCGGCCCGACGATGGTGCCGAGGCTCAGCGCCCCGGCGAGCGCCGACAGCGCGCGGACGCGGGCATGGCCCTGGCTGTGGTCGGCGACATAGGCCTGCGCCGCGGTGCCGGCAGCCGATCCGAACAGGCCATAGCTGCAGCGGACGACGGTGAAGGCGAGGAAGAGCGGCAGCGCACTGGCGAGGCCGTGGAGGCCCGCGAGAACGACCAGCCCGCATCCCGCCATCGAGGCGATGAAGCCGCATAGTCCGACCAGCATCATCGGCTTGCGGCCGCGCCGGTCGGAGACGCGCGCCCAGAGCGGCGACGTGACCGCCCAGGCGAGCGCCGACAGGGAAAAGATGCAGGCGACCAGAGCGTCGGGGATGCGCAACGCCCGGCCGATTGCTGGAAGGACGGTGACGAGGCCGAGATTGCCGAGCGCGGTGGCGAGCGTCACCGCGAACAGCGTCGAAAAGGCGAGGCGCGACAGCCTGCGTTCCTGCACGATGTCGCGCCTTCCGGTCAGAAGCGGACGCGCGCCTCGACGCCCAGGCTGCGCGGATCCGCCCATTGGCGAACCGCGAAGACGCCGAGATCGATGCCGCTGTTCCAATATTTGGTGTCGGTGATGTTGCGGCCCCAGACAGCGACTTCGAGATTGCTGCCATTGCCGAGGTCGATGTCGGTGATCGCGATCCGCCCGTCGAGCGTGCCATAGGCCTTGCGCGTTGCCAGCTGGTTCGGCGCGATCGTCGCCCACTGCATGCTCCGCCACGACCAGTTGCCGGTGAACTCGAGGTTCGGGCCGCCGCCGAGAGGGATGGTGTAGGTGCCGCCGACCAGATAATTCCACTTCGGCGCGAGCGGGATCTTGTAGCTGTCGGTCACGTCGACCCCGCTCGGCAGGACGAAATCGGTGTAGCGGGCGTCGAGATAGCCGCCGCCAAAATTGAGCACGAGGCCGTCGAACGGGCGGATGTTGCCCTCGACCTCTACGCCTGTGAATTTCGCCTTGCCGGCGTTGATGATGTTGGTGGTCACCAGCTCGGGCACGAACACGCCTGCCTGGAAATTCTTGTAGATCGAATGATAGACGGCAAGGTTGAGGTTCAGGCGCCGATCGAAGCCCGAGAATTTCGTGCCGCCTTCGAACGACAACAGTTTCTCGGGATCATAGGGCGAGTTGAACGCCGCGTTGGTCGACGCCGTGTCGTTGATACCGCCCGACTTGAAACCGGTGGCGACGCGGCCATAGACGGTCCAGTCCGAGCGCAGCTTGTAGACGATATTGAACTCGGGATTGAACTGCGACCATTTGTCCGAGCGTTCGAGCGGGATCAGATCATAGGGGCCCAGACCCCCGGCACCGGGCCGGGCGCCCGCCGCCGGCTGGCCGCTGCGGGTGATCGGCGTGCCGTTCGCCGCGCGCTGGAACACGCCCGAGCCTGCCGCCGCCGGGTTTGCGGCATAAGCGGTGTTCGCCAGGAACAGCTCTTCCGCCTGCTTGCGATCCTGCGTCCAGCGCAGACCGACCGAGAGATCGAGCTTGTCCTCGGCGAAGCCCGGGCTCCACGTCAGCTGGCCATAGCCCGCGATCGAACGGCTGCCGCCGCGCCGGTCGGACAGGTCGAACCGGTCGCCGCCGAACTGGAAATTCCAGCGCGGATTGAACGCATAATAACGGTCCTTCAGATAGAAGGCGCCGAGCGTGTAGCGGACTTCCTGCCCGGTACCGATGACCTGAAATTCCTGGCTGAACGCGTGATAGTCGTTGTTCAGGATGAAACGGACCAGATCGGTCGGTGTCCCGTCGAAGTCGGAGCGGCTGCGCGTTTGCAGCGTGCGCCGCGCGGTGATCGATTTCAGCGTCACCGCGCCGAGCGGGGTGTCGCCCATGTCATATTCCAGGGTCAGTGCATGGCCGGTCGTACGGAAGTCGCTCTGGCGGGCGCCGTCGGCCGACACGTCGTTCCGACCGGGCCGATCCTGGGAGATGCGCCCTGCGATGAACGGGCTGGTCGCCGGCAGGCTGCCCGGCGCGCTGATCGCGAGCAGCGCGGGCGTGCCGACCGCATCGCTGATGTCATAAGCGTAGCGCGCCGAGAAATTGTCGCTCGGCTCCCACAATATGTCGATGCGCCCGGCGTTCAGGCTCTGCTCGCCGAAATCCTTCTTGGTCGCGGCATTGTGCCAATAGCCGCCGGTGTCGCGGCCCGAATAGCCGAGCTTGATCTTGAAGGTGCCGATCGACGGCAGGTCGAGCGAGATGCGGCGCCGGAACTCGCCCCAGCTGCCATAGCTCAGATAGACCTGCCCGCCGAATTCGCCGGTGGGCGCGCGGGTGATCATGTTGACCGCGCCGCCGATCGTGTTCTTGCCGTACAGTGTCCCCTGCGGGCCGCGCAGCACTTCGATCCGCTCGAGGTCGACCGTATCGAAGGCGGCGCCGGTGGACTTCGCCACGGGCACGCCGTCGAGATAGAGGCCGACCGGTTGGTCGCGCGCCAGGCTGGTGTCGGCGGCGGGGGCAAGGCCGCGGATCGAGATCAGCGGGCTGAAGCTGTTGCCGGGCGTCTGGTTGATCTGGATGTTCGGGATCAAAGCCTGCGCGTTGTTGAGGTTCTGGACGCCCGCGCGGTCGAGACCCGCGCCGTTGACGGCCGAGACCGCGATCGGAACGTCGATCAACCGCTCTTCGCGGCGCTGCGCAGTCACGATGATCTCGCCCTCGTCGAAGGATGAGGCGGCGGCGCTAGATCCGGTCGCCTGCGCCTGCGCGGCGCCGCTCAGCATGGTCGAGGCCAGCAGGCCCAGGCAGTATCCCTGCAGCTTTTTCATATCTCTCCCTCCCCCAATGTCATTGTCGATGACGATGCACGCGTCCCCGTTGGGGCGGGGCGCCTTTGTGCCTGTGTCGACCGGAAGGCGGCGGCGCGACAATCACCATTTGGGAAGGGCGCGGCAAAGCGCCGATTTTTGCATGGCTTGTTCGGAGGCCGCTTGCCGGTCAGGGCGTGACGACGGCCTTCACCTCGGTGAACTCCTCGAACGCCTGCGCGCCCCATTCGCGGCCGTTGCCGGATTGCTTATAGCCACCGAAAGGCGCGAGCGGGTGCATCGGGGGGTGGTTGATCCGCACCTGTCCGACGCGCAGCCGGCGGGCGATGCGGCGGGCGTGGTCGAGGTCCTGGCTGTCGATGAAGCCGGCGAGGCCGTAGGCGCTGTCATTGGCGATCGCGACCGCTTCCTCCTCGTCGCGATAGGGCAGGATCGACAGCACGGGGCCGAAAATCTCCTCGCGCGCGATCGTCATGTCGGGCCGCACGTCGGCGAAGACCGTCGGGCGGACATAATAGCCGGTATCGAAACCCTCGGGGCGACCTTCGCCCCCCGCGACCAGCGTCGCACCCTCGGCAAGACCGGTGCCGATGAGGTTCTGGATCTTGGCCCACTGCGCCTCGGACACCACGGGGCCCATCGCGCCGGGCTGGTCTTCCTGGCCGATCGGAATGGCTGCAGCGGTCCCGGCGGCGATCGCCTTGGCTTCCTCCATCCGGTCGGCGGGCACCAGCATCCGCGTCGGCGCGCTGCAGGTCTGGCCGCTGTTGTTCATCACCGCGCGAACCCCGCGCGCGATGGCGAGCGGGAAGTCGGCATCGGGCAGGACTATGTTGGCGGACTTGCCCCCCAGCTCCTGATGGACGCGCTTGATCGTCGGGGCGGCGGCCTGTGCGACCGCGATCCCGCCGCGGGTCGACCCGGTGAAGGACACCATGTCGACCTCGGGATGCGACGACAGCGCCGCACCGGCGGTGGGGCCGTCGCCCTGGAGCAGGTTGAACACCCCCGCCGGCACACCGGCCTCTGCGATGATCTGCGTGATGATCTCGGCGGAATAGGGAGAGATTTCGGACGGCTTCAGCACCATCGTGCAGCCGACCGCGAGCGCCGGCGCCACCTTCGCTGCGATCTGGTTGGCGGGCCAGTTCCAGGGCGTGATCAGCCCGCACACCCCGATCGGCTCGCGGCAGAGCGTCAGCCGGCCTTCCTCTCGCTCAAAGCGGAAATGCTCGATCTGCTCATAGGCAGTGCGGAAGTGGATCAGGCCCAGCGGCGCATGGGCGGCCCGGGCGAGGGTGCGCGGTGCCCCCATCTCGGCGCTGATGACTTCGGCAATCTCGTCGAGGCGGCGTTCGTAGATTGCGACGATCGCGCCGAGCAGGTCGCGCCGATCCTTGCGCGACAGGTCGGCGAAGCCGTCGAAGGCGCGTCGTGCGGCGCGCACGGCGCGGTCGACATCCTCCGCGCCGGCCGCTCCGATCCGGCCGATGCTGCGCTCGGTGCGCGGGTCGAGGACGTCGATCGACTGGCCCGACAGCGCGTCGACCCATTGCCCGTCGAGGTAGAAACGGCCCGACATCACCATGTTCCGAAATCCTTCCGATGTTTGCCGCCATGGCACGCCATCGCGGTCCGGCGGTCAATCACCATCTGGATAGGGCAAGGGGGGCGTTACGCTCAACGGGCGTCGCCGCGCGGCTCCCTCGGCAAGCCCAGCCCGCGTTCGGCGATGATGTTACGCTGGATCTGGTTGGTCCCGCCATAGATGGTATCGGCGCGGCTCGACAGATAGAGGTTGGTCAACAGCGGGAAGGCATAGCCCGGCTCGTCCGACACGAGCGCCTCCTCGCCGAGGATGTCCATCGCCAGTTCGCCCAGCGCCTGGTGCCAATTGGCCCAATAGACCTTCTGCGTCATCGCCTCGCGCGACAGGCTGTGGCCTTCGCCTGCGGACAAGGTGCGCAGCGCGGTGTAGCGCATGATCTTCAGCCCGGCATAGGCACGGGCGATGCGGTCGCGGATGATCGGGTCGCGGTTGCGCCCAGTCGTCTTGGCCGCCTGCACCACCGCTTCGAACTCGGCGACGAAGCTCATCTGCTGGCCGAGCGTGCCCACGCCGCGTTCGAAGGCGAGCAGCCCCATCGCCACCTGCCAGCCATTGCCGACCCCGCCCACGACATTGTCGCGGTGGGTCCGCGCGCCGTCGAAGAAGGTCTCGTTGAATTCGGCTTCGCCATTCATCTGGCGGATCGGGCGCAGCGTGATGCCGGGCTGGCGGATCGGCAGCAGCAGGAAGGACAGGCCCTTCGGCCCGCGCGACCCTTCTTCGGTCCGGGCGAGGACGAAGATCCAGTCGGCATGTTGCGCCAGGCTGGTCCAGATCTTGTGCCCCTCGACGACCCATTCGTCGCCGTCCAGCCATGCGCGCGTCCGCACATTGCCGAGGTCCGATCCGGCGCCCGGTTCGGAATAGCCCTGCGCCCAATATTCCTCGCCGCGCGCGATCGGCGGCAGGAAGCGGGCCTTCTGCGCATCCGACCCGAAGTGGATCAGGGTCGGGCCGGCCAGCTCGATGCCGATATGGCTCATCCGGCCGGGGGCGCCCGCGCGCGCATATTCCTCGGCGAAGATCACCTGTTCGGCCAGGCTCGCGCCGCGCCCGCCATGGGCCTTGGGCCAGCCGATTACGCTCCAGCCGTCGGCGGCCAGCGCCTTTTCCCAGGCGCGGCGCTCGTTGGCCATCGCGCTGTGGCTCTTCAGGTTGCGCAGCATGGCGAAGGGGCCGTGCATCTGCGTACCCAGCCAGTCGGCGGCCTCCCGGCGGAAGGCCTCCTGTTCGGGGGTGAAGCCGAGGCGCATTATTGGTCCTCCTCGTCGAGACCGAGCATTGTGGCGAGCCGCGCGCGGCTTTCGGCCGGCGTGCCGAACAGCGTCGCGGATCCGCGCGCGCGCTTGAAGAACAGATGGGCGTCATGTTCCCAGGTGAAGCCCATGCCGCCATGGATCTGGATCATCCCGGCGGCGATGTCCTCGAAGGTCTCGATCGCGGTGAAGTGGGCGATGGCGGCGGCACTGGCGGCCTCGTCGCTGTCCTCGTCGCGCGCGGCAGCGGCATAATAGACCGCCGAGCGGGCCGCTTCGACCGCGATCATCATGTCGGCCATGCGGTGCTTGAGCGCCTGGAAGCTGCCGATGGGGCGGCCGAACTGGATGCGCTGCTGGCTGTAATCGACCGTCATGGTCAGCGCCGCGTCCGCGCCGCCGACGCATTCGGCCGCCAGCGCCACGCGGGCTTCGTCGAGCGCGCGTTCGATGCCTTGGCTACGGGGCAGGAGGTCGGCCGTGGTACGATCGAAATGCACCCGCGCGAGAGGCCGGCTGAGGTCCATGCTCGCCAGCCGGTCTATCCGGAGGTCCTTGGCCGGGACGAGAAGAGCCCGTCCGTCCGCCAGCACGATCAGCAGATCGGCGACACCACCGAAGGCGACCAGCGCCTCTCCGCTGAGCCGGCCGTCTTCGATCCGGAGCCGCGCGCCGCTCGCGACGGCGGCGATGCTGCTGCCGGAGGCGAGGTCGGGCGCATGGCGAGCGATCTGCTCCTCCGATCCGCAGTGACGGAGCAGCGGCAGGGCGGCGCCGATGCTGGTCAGAAACGGGGACGGGAACAGCGCCCGGCCCATTTCCATCGCGACCAGCGACAGTTCGACCAGCCCGAGACCCGCGCCACCCTGCTCGGCCGGCAGCGCGAGCGCGCCGAGACCGAGTTCTGCGGTGATGGTGCGCCAGTGTGCGCGGTCGAAGTCATCGGGCGAGTCGATCGTCGCACGCAGGCCTTGGCGGAAATCCGCCATGATCCCGCGCGTGGTTTCGACGATCATCTCCTGTTCCTGGGTGAGGGCGAATTGCATCAGCGGTTTCCGTTGGAAAAGCGGTCGGCGAGGTCGGTCCGCGCGCGGTCGATCGCATGGGAGGCACACCAGACGGCAACTGCCGCCGGCAGCCCGGTGAGAATGCACAGCGTCATCGCCAGACGCAGCCCGTCGGCATCGCCTGCGCCGATCAGGTCGCTCAGCGCACCGACGACATAGGGGCCGAAGACCATTGCGATGAAGGTGGTGACGAAGGTGAACAAGGCGGTGGAAGTCGCGCGGATCGTCGGCGGCAGCATGTTCTGGAGCGCGGTCAGGACGCCGACCGACCAGCCCCCGCCGAGCAGGCCTGACGGTATGGCAACGAGCGTCGCGATCTCGATGCTGGGCGACCAGCTGACGCACAGGATCGCGATGGTCGCCGCGAACAGCGACAGCCCGGCGAGGCGCAGCGGCCAGTGATGGTCGCGCTTGACCAGCCGGTCCGACAGCGCTCCGAACAGCAGCGCGCCGACGAGGCCGGCGGGTCCGAAGGCCAGGCCGAAACGCGCGCTCGCCTCGGCCGCAGGAATGTCGAAGGCGCGGGCGAACAGCGCCGGCCCCCACATGCCGAAGGCGTATCCGGAGAAGCTGCCGAAGGCCATGCCGAGATTGGCGAGCACATATGCCGGCTGGCGCCACAGCGCGCGCAGGACGACCGGCAGGCGCACGGCTGCGGCAGGCGCAAAGCTGCGTGCGGGTTCGCGGACGGTCAGCCGCAACAGCAGCGCCATGACGATCCCGAACAGACCGAGGGCCACGAAGGCCGCGCGCCAGCTGCCCAGCATATGTGCGATGGCCGGCCCACCGGCATAGCCGCCGAGCTGCCCGAGGAAAATGCCGAGCGCCAATATGCCGAAGGCCGATCCGCGCCGTTCGGGCGGGAAGCGATCGGCGAGCAGCGAATAGGCGGGCGCCACGAAGGAGGCTTCGCCTATCCCGACCCCGACGCGCATCAGCGCCAGCGTCCATCCGTCCTGCGCCAAGCCCGACAGCAAGGTGAAGAGCGACCAGAAGGCGCAGCCGACCGCGAGGATCGTGACGCGGTGGCGGCGGTCGGCGAGCCGCGCGATCGGGATCGCCGCGACCGTGAACAGCAGCGCGAAGGCCGGCCCCATCAACAGGCCGAGAAAGGCGTCCGACAGGCCGAAGCTGGCCTTGATCGGATCGCCGAGACTGGCGATCAGATAGCGGTCGGCATAGCTGAGCGTATAGACGGTGGTCAGCAGCAGCAGCGCGTACCACGCCGTGCCGCCCGCCCGCGCCCGCCCCTCCGCGCGCGGCGCTTCCATCAGGCGCGCTTCTGGCCGGGCTGCTCGTCCAGTTCGGCGTAGAATTGCTTGTAATAGCGGCGATAGCGGATGATCGGACCGTCGCCGTCGCAGATGATCGCGTCGTGCAGATAGGCCTGGCGGTCCCAGATCACCTTGTCCTGGTCGAATTGCTTGCAGATGTCGCGGATCAGCGCGCGGGCGAGGCCCGCTCCGGGACCCTCGGCCTGGCTGCGCGGCTGGGTGAAGGCGAAGCGTGCATGGACGCAGTCGCGATCGACCGGCGTGATTGCCGCGACGAGCAGCGTCTCGGAAATGCCCTCGAAGCGGGTATAGGCCTGGCCGGGGCCGTTCTGGCCGTTGACGATCCGCCCGTCGACCTCGCCCGCCGGGGTCCCCATCTTTGCCGATACGATCCCCGAACGGCGGTGGCCGTCCCAGTGGATTTCCGCATCGGGAAAATTGGCGGTGCCGTGGACGAACTGGAAATGGGCGCTGTCGACGCCATTCTCGGCCATCGACTGGAGCGGCGCATAAACGTGCCATTCGTGGCGCTGATAGGGCGTCCAATCCGGATTGCTCGTCTCGGGATAATGGTCGAGCTCCCATTTCGGGGCCTCGCCGAACGGATGGTACCAGGTCCAGATGAAGCCATTGGCTTCCTCGACCACCCACTGGTGCGAGCAGGGGCGCTTCACCTGCGGCGGGATGGCGCGTGCATAAGGGATGTCCTTGAC
>NZ_JAGMXV010000328.1 GCF_018006725.1 Rhizorhabdus sp. | reverse complement strand
TTGTTGTTGCCCCTCAAAGACCGGACACGTCCTCCGCGGTTGAACGGTCTGCGATGAACTCTCTTGGCGAACGGTATCCCAGCGCCTTGTGCGGGTGAAGCCGGTTGTAATGGTCGAACCATGCCGGCAGCTGACGCATGACGGCTTCGGCCGATGGCATCGGATTGACCCTGGCGTAGTCGCGCTTGATGGTCCGCACGAAGGCCTCTGCCATGCCGTTGGACTGCGGGCTCTGGACCGGGGTCGTCAACGGTTCGAAGCCGATCTCGCGAGCGAAGCGGCGGGTTTCTCCAGCGATGTAGCCCGAGCCGTTGTCGGTCAGCCATTCGATCACGCCGGGCAAACGATTGACCGGCCCAAAGCGGGTTTCTACGGCTACCGTCATGAGGTCACGAACATCCTCGCCCTTGATGCCCTCGGTCGTGGCGACGAAGCTGATCGCCTCGCGGTCGCAGCAGTCGAGCGCGAAGGCGACGCGGACCTTCTCGCCGTTGTCGCAACCGAGTTCGAAGCCGTCTGAGCACCAGCGCAGATTGGATCGATCGACGGCGATGCGGCCATCGTGATGATGCGCCTCGACGCCGCCGGCATGGCGCTGCAGGAGCAGGCCATGCGCCTTCATGATGCGATAGACCCGCTTGTGATTGGGCGGAGGCCTTCTCTCAGCCAGTGCCGCGCGGCGCAGCAGCGCCCAGACGCGGCGATAGCCGTAGCTCGGCATATCGGCGACGATGGCGTGGATGGCCATGACGATCTCGTCGTCGGGCAGAGCGGGCCGGCCCGGACGAGGCCTGCCGGGAGGAGCTTTGGCCCGCACGGCGATGTTCGACCGGGCCACGCCCAGAACCTCGCAGACGGCTTTCATCGTGAACCGTCCCTGGGCCACGACAGCGAGCGCAGCAGCTGTTTTTTTGGGCCGGCGGCGGTGTCGAGCGCCTCCTTCAGGATTTCGGCCTCGAGCGTCTTCTTGCCGAGAAGCCGATGCAGTTCGCGGATCTGGTTCTGCAGCATCCGGTAATCCGACACCGGGACGACCTCTTCCTCCGTCCGCGTCGCCGTCAGCGCACCCTGGTTCGCCAGCCGACGCCAGGAAAAGACCTGGTTGGGTGCAATCCCGTGCCGCCGGGCTACGAGGCTGACGCTCATGCCGGGCTCATAGGTCTCCGCGACGATCGCCAGCTTCTCGGCCGGCGCCCAGCGCCGCCGCCGCTCGGGTCCCGACAGGACCTCACTCTTCGATATCGAACCAGTCATAGACACGACATTACTCCTACCTCTTACGGAAGTGGGAGGCCGTGTCCGGTCAATTAGGGGGCTGCTTCAAAGTTCAGTTATGACACGGTGCCTTATAAGGACCTCAGGCGCAAGGTCCTCGCAGATACAAAATCTCCCTCAGCACCGTCGATGTTGAGGCATGCAGGGACCAGTCGCGGTGCTTTCGGTGGGATTGGGTAACGTTCAGAGTCGTCAAAAGCCGTCTGCTAACTCCTTTCACTCCGTTTGCGCAGCTCATTGCGAATGGAACAACCGTGATCATAGTCGACAGTCCTTTGACACTTAACCGCACTAAAGGTCGACACCCGTCACGTGTGCATGTTGCCATGCTTCTACATATGCGCCGTCGCAAACTGTCCAGCATCACCTGAGCCCGGACATGATGCACCATCGCCTCACCGTTCCTGCTCACCAGCCCGGCGTCGCCGGCTTTGTCGATCGAGCGGGACCGCTCGCCAAACGTCCGCAATCGTCCCCCGCTGAGCAGCCCCAGATCACCAACATGTTTGCAAAGTCGCTTCAGCGAGAAGAACTCATTGCCCTTCGCCGCGCACTCAATCAGTCGGCGATTGTGGTCGCGACCGATCGCGCCGGTCGCATCATCCATGCGAGCCCGTACTTCTGTGAGATCAGCGGCTACAGCGAGGACGAGCTGATCGGGCAGGATCACCGGATCCTGAATTCAGGATATCATCCGCGTGAATTCTTCCAGGACCTCTGGCGGACGATCGCACGCGGCGACACCTGGCATGGCGAGGTGCGCAACCGGTCGAAGTCGGGGAACATCAACTGGCTGGATACGACGATCGTTCCTCTGCTCTCGCGGAGCGGGGCGCTTCAGGGCTATCTCTCGATCAGGTTCGACATCACCGCGCGCAAACAAGCAGAGATTGAGCTTGCCACCGAGAACGTTTTTCGCCAGCAGGCTGAGAACCTTCTCGGCCAGATTGTCGAAACGATACCCGCAGGGATAACGGCATTCGATGCCAACGACCGCCTGCTGATCTTCAACGAAGCCTTCAAGTCCCTGTACCCGAAGGTGGCCGACCTCATTCAGGAAGGCGCCCGCTTCGGGGACATTCTGAAGGCTGCCGCGGAGCGCGGTCAATTCGCGGAGCTCGGCAAAGGAGGTCGGGAGGTCGAGGCCTGGCTGGCGAGGCGCGTGCGAGAGCATGTCAAACCGACCCAGACCCTCGTTCAGAAACTCGACGACGGCCGCTGGGTCCAGATTGTGGAACGGCGCACCTCGGACGGGCTGCATATCTCGACCAGCACGGACATTACCGAGCTCAAGGTTGCCGAGCAGACGATCCGGAAGCAGGCCGAGCAGGATTCGCTGACGGGCCTGGCAAACCGTGCAGCCGTCTACAACCGGGTGGAGCGGCTCCTCGCAGACGAAGAGCCACAAGGCCTGCTGGTCGTGACAGATCTCGATAATTTCAAGGCGATCAACGACACCCTCGGCCATGACGCAGGAGATCAACTCCTCGTCGTGGTAGGACGTCGCCTTGCCGGCGCGGTGCGCAAGTCCGATATGATCGCCCGGCTCGGCGGCGACGAGTTCGCGATCGTCATGAGTGGCATTTCATCGCGTCAGGTCGCCGAGCGGCGTCTGGCGAAGCTGGCGCACTCTGTTCAGCAGCCGGTCGCCCTCTCCGGCCGAACAGTGCAACCGCGGATCAGCATGGGCGTGGTCCTGATGACCACGCGGAGCAAGAACCGCCGCGATCTCTTCCGGGAAGCTGATCTGGCCCTCTATCAGGCCAAAGCAGCCGGGCGCGGCAGGTTCGCCTTCTTTGACGAGACAATGTTAAAGACAGCCGAAAGGCGGCAGTCCGACATCGAAGAGCTCAGGATCGGTATCGAGCGCGACGAATTGCGGGTCGAATTCCAACCTCAGGTCAATCTCCAGACCGGGGAGCCCGTTGGCCTAGAAGCCCTGGCGCGCTGGCAGCGGGGGGGCGACACAGTGTCCCCTGCCTCGTTCATTCCGCTGGCCGAGGAATCCGGTCTGATCATCCCACTTGGCTCCCGTGTCATCGAGATGTCGCTTGCATTCCAGGCATCCATGCGCGCCAAGGGTCTCCAACCCGGCCAACTGGCGATCAACATCTCGGTAGCCCAGCTGAAACTGGACGATTTCGTCGAAACCTTGGCCAACCAGCTCACTCGGTTCAGGCTGAGGCCCGCCGACATCGAGATCGAGATCACCGAAACAGTGCTGCTCGACCGCTCCATCCACCAGATCGTGAGGTCCTTCGAAAAGCTCGACAACCTGGGGATCACGATCGCCCTGGACGACTTCGGCACGGGCTATGCGTCGCTCTCCCACCTCAAGCAGTTCAAGGTCAACCGCCTCAAGATCGACCGCTCCTTCGTCGCAGACATCAGGCCGGACGATAGCCGTGGTGTCATCGCAAGAACCATTGTGTCTCTCGCTCACAGCCTCGAGATGGACGTAGTCGCCGAGGGCATCGAGACGCAGTTTCAGGCGGACGCCTTGCGAGCGATCGGCTGCGACATCGGCCAAGGGTACCTGCTCGCCCCGCCGCTCGCGCCTGACGACACCGAGCGATATTTCCGGCAACACGTGTCTGGTGGTCACGCGGACCGGAGCCTGAACTCCACAACTTGCCGCTGGTGATTCACGTCAAGTGCAAGAAGCGCACCGACACGGGCGAGATCACCAACGAACTTAAGGGCTTCACCAAGAAGGAGACGCCGCCTCCCGCCGCGCCCACGTCGCCGGCGGCCAACAGCACGCCTCCCTGGAAACGCTCGTGATGCTCTCGCTCGAACTGCCATATCCGCCGAGTGTGAATCACTACTGGCGGCGCGTGGGGCATCGCACGCTGATCAGCCGCGGGGGTCGCGTATTCCGCCATGCGGTCTGCGCGATCCTCGCGGCGGCCAAGGTGCAACCCCTCCTGGGACCACTGGCAGTCGAAGTGACTGTGTTTCCGCCGGACCGACGCCGGCGCGATATCGACAACCTGCAAAAAGCCCTGCTCGATGCGCTGCAGCACGGCGGGGCGTACCTCGATGACAGCCAAATCGTGCGACTGACCATCGAACGAAGCGAAGCGG
>NZ_JAGMXV010000002.1 GCF_018006725.1 Rhizorhabdus sp. | reverse complement strand
GGTGAAACTGTCGGCGGGCGACACCGTCGTCTTCTCGTCGAAGCAGATTCCGGGCAACGAGATCGCAATCGGTCGCATTCAGAATGCCTTGGCGGCAAAGGGGATCGAGATGATCACCGAGCGCCAGGCCGACGTCCACGTCTCCGGCCATCCCGGCCGCCCCGAACTGGCTGCAATGTACGACTGGATCCGTCCGGACATCATCCTGCCGGTCCATGGCGAGTTGCGCCACATGGCCGAACAGGCGCGCTTCGCCAAGGCCCATGGCGTGCCGCACGGCATCGTCCAGCAGAACGGTACGGTCGTCCGGCTCGCTCCTGACGGGCCGAAGGCGGTAGGCCATGAGCGCACCGGACGCCTCGTTCTCGACGGCGACGTGATCCTGCCGGCCGATGGGTCGACGATGAACGAGCGCCGCCGCATCGCCCAATATGGCTTCGTCGGCGTGACGATCGTGCTCGACAAGGGCGACCGGCTGCGCGGCGAACCGTCGCTGCAGATTCAGGGACTGCCGGTCGAGGAGGATCGCGAGGCGTTCCTGTCCGACGCGGCCGATGCTGCCGAAGCGGCGGTGCGCAAGGGCGGGCGCGATGAAGTCAAGCTGCGCGAGGCGGTACGCCTCGCCGTTCGCCGCCGCGCGACGGCCTGGACCGGCAAGAAGCCGATCGTCGACGTGTCGATCATCCGGCTCTGACGGCTTTCGGGGAAGGATGGCATCATGAAGTTCACGTCGATCATCGCGATCTATCTGCTCTTCTGGTGGGGGTGCCTGTTCCTCGTTTTGCCCTTCCGGCTCCGCAGCAGCGCGGAGCCGGAGGCGGCGGTGCCGGGTCAGGTCGAAAGCGCCCCGCCGCGCTTCTCGGTCTGGCGCACCTTGTTATGGACGACGATCGTCTCGGCGGTGACCTTCGGCCTGTTCTACGTCAATTATGTCAATGGCTGGGTGACGGCCGACCTGCTCGATCTGAGCCGCCTCCACGGGCGTTGACAGCAAGCGGGCTTTGCCGACTGTCGGAATTTCTTACGACGGCGCTGGATGCGCGCTGAATTCCCCTTTGGAATCAGCGAGCCTTTCATATGGCCTGCTTCTTGCTCCGTAATTTCCCGTAATGAATGGGTCGGAACGACCGTTCTCTGGGGGATACAAGCATATGCACCGTCTGCGCTCCGTTGCGCTCATCCTGATACTCGGATTGGCAGGCGCCTGCATGGGAACCGGCGCGTCGGCCGCAACCGTCATCGCAACGCTCAACAGCGTCGGGACCGGCAATACCATCACGATGCACGCTGTTCGCCCGAACGGTACGCCGTTCGCGAGCCAGGTTCTAAACGGTCTGGCGACGCTCACGCGCACGGGCGGGACCGATACGCAGCAGTTGGTGGGTTCCGGCAACAGCTTCTTCGCCTTCTGCGTCGAACCCTTCGAGGATGCCGTTCTGAATTCTACCTATAGCTACACCGTCGATCCTCTGGCCCAGGCCGGCAAGAGCAGCATTGCGGGCGGAATCGGTGTGGGCAAGGCGCTGCAGATTTCGCAGCTGTTCGGCCAGTTTGCACCGAGCCTCTCCATGCCGATGACGGCGGTCCAGGCTTCCGCGCTTCAGATCGCCCTGTGGGAAATCGTCAGCGAATCCTCCAGCAACCCGTTCGATGTTACCAGCGGCAACACCTACTTCTCCACGCCCGCCTCGTCCAATTTCTCGCAGGTTATCGCGCAGGCGCAGACCTATCTGAATTATGTCAGCACGGCCAATGGCTCGGCCCCGCTCGCACAGGGTCTGCAGGCGCTGACGGTCGCGGGCAAGCAGGACTTCCTCGTCCAGGCGGTGATCGTCGCGCCGGAGCCCGGTACCTGGATGATGCTGATCCTCGGCTTCGGCCTCGTCGGCCATAGCCTTCGCCGTCGTCCGCGCGCCGTCGCGACGCACGGGGCGGTAGCCTAACGGACCCGAGCGAGAGCGGCTTGTGGATGCGTAGTGCTCACCGCGCTTCGCGTCGCCGGCTGAGCGCCGCGATACAGGAGGCGCGGTCGATGTCGTCGCCATTGGGCATCCGGGCGTCGACATGGGTCACCACGGCCTCGCGTCCAGGTGCGGGCGGGTAGAGATAGGCGTCCATCACGCAGACGCTGCTGGCATATTGCAGCTTGCGCGCCGTGCCTTCGCGGACGTCCTGGTTCGGCGTGCCGAACAGCGCGATCAGCGCGCGGGCATCGCGACCGAGCACACGATCGAGCCCGGCTTCGTTCCGCACGAGCGGCGGCGCGGTCAGCACGGGCGGCGGTGTGCCGGGTCCGCAGGCGGCCAGCAGGCCGAGGGGAATCAGGAGCGGGAGTGCGCGGATCGTCATGGCAGAGCGATCAACACCATAAGCTGTCCAGTGCAAGTCCCTTGCCGCGAACGACGGATGCGATCGGCTGGGCAGAGCGCGGTGCGCCGCCCTTCCAACGCGGCGTGTCTCGCTCTAGGGGAGCGACATGATTCCGCCCCGCTATGATGTGGTCGCGATCGGCAATGCGCTGGTCGACGTACTTTGCCACAAGGATGATCAGTTCATACTCGCCCAAGGGCTGCAGCGCGGCCTCATGCAGCCGATCGACCCCGATCGTGCGGTCATCCTGCACGAAGCGATGGGCCTGTGCGAGGAGGTGTGCGGGGGGTCGGCGGCCAACACCATGGCCGCGCTCGCCCGCCTCGGCTTGCGGCTGGCCTTTGTTGGACAGGTGGGCCACGACCGGCTGGGCCTGCTCTTCGCGGGCGACATGACCGCCAGCGGCATCGACTTTCCGCTGCCGCCGATCGAAACGCCCACGGGGCGCTGCCTGATCATCGTCAGCCCGGACGGTCATCGCACGATGAACACGGCGATCGGCGCGTCCGAATATCTGCCAGCCGCCGCGTTCGACGCCGGCATAGCCGCCGATAGCGCGATCCTATACGTCGAAGGCTATATGTGGCGGACCGAGGAGCCGCGCGCGGCCTGCCGCGCGGCGCTGGACATGGCGCGCCGTCACGGCCGACGGACGGCCTTCACCCTGTCTTCCGAGTTTTGTGTGCGCGAGCATCATGACGATTTCGTCGAATTGCTCGATCAGCGGTCCATCGACATATTGTTCGCCAATGAAGGCGAACTGGCCGAGCTCAGCGGGCGATCCGATTTCGAGGCGGGAGTGGCCTGGGCTGCGGCACGGGTTCCGCTGCTGATCGCGACCTGCGGCGCCGATGGCGCAATCGCGGTCGAGGGCGGGCGTCGCGTGGCGGTGCCGGCCGAACCCTTCGGGCGGATCGTCGACACGACCGGCGCGGGCGACCTGTTCGCGGCCGGCGTCCTCGCAGGGCTGGCGCGTGGACGCGATATCGAGACCTGCCTGCGCATGGGATCGATCGCCGCCGGCCGGATCATCGCGCAGATGGGCCCGCGGCTGCCGACGGACGAGGATCTGGGGGGCTTGATCGAAGGTCGGCTCGACCAGCGCTGAAACGAAAGAAGCCCGGCTTTCGCCGGGCTTCTCGCATGGACTGTCGACGGTGCGCGATCAGTCAATCGGTGGAACCGGCTGCGGCGGTACATCCGCATCGGTTTCATGCGTCTCGATGATACCCCGGCCCAGATTGCTCTTCCGATAGCCATAGCTGAAATAGACGATCAGGCCGACAAAGGCCCAGCCGAAGAAGAGCGACACGGTGTAGAAAGACAGGCTGAAGAACAGATAGACGCAGCCCGCCGCCGCGATCGGCGCCACGAGCATCACCGCCGGCGTACGGAAGGGACGCTTGCGGTCCGGGTCAGTCCGGCGCAGCACGAGCACCGCGATCGAGACCGCCGCGAAGGCGAACAGCGTACCCGAATTGGAGATGTCCGCCAGCGCGCCGACCGGGAACAGGGCGGCAAAGATCGACACGAACACGCCGGTCATGATCGTCACGACATGCGGGGTCTTGTACTTCGGGTGAACCCGCGAAAAGGCCGACGGCAGCAGGCCGTCGCGGCTCATGACGAAGAAGATGCGGGTCTGGCCGAACATCATCATCAGGATGACCGAGGGCAGGGCCAGACCTGCGGCAAGGCCGATCAGATTGCCGACCTGCGGCCAGCCGATTTCGCGCAGCGTCCAGGCCAGGGCCTCCTTCGAACAAACGACCTTGGCGTCGCCGATCGCCGAGCAGGCGGCGGCAAGCTGGGTCGATCCGGTCGGCAGGCCGTTGCCGGCCGCATCGAGCATAGGCTGCGCGCCGACGCCACCAATCACGCCGGCGGCGACGAGCATGTAGAAGATGGTGCAGATGGCCAGCGAACCGATCAGGCCGATCGGCATGTTGCGCTGCGGGTTCTTGGTTTCCTCGGCTGCGGTCGAGACCGCATCGAAGCCGACATAGGCGAAGAAGATCGACGCGGCGGCGGCCGAGATGCCGGCGAAGCCGAGCGGCGCGAACGGATCGAAATTCTGGAGGTTCATGACCGGCAGCGCCAGCACGACGAACAGGCTCAGCGCGGCCACCTTGATTGCCACCAGGATGGCGTTCACCGTGGCGCTCTCCTTGGTGCCGAGCACCAGCAGCCAGGTCACCACCAGCGCGATTATCGCAGCCGGGATATTGATCAGGCCGCCGTCGATCGGACCCAATATGAAGGTCTTTGGCACGGTTATGCCGGTCAGATGCTGGAACAGCCCGACGACATAGCCCGACCACCCGACCGAGACGGCGCCCGCCGCGATCGCATATTCTAGCACGAGCGCCCAGCCGACCATCCAGGCGACCAGCTCGCCCATCACGGCATAGCTGTAGGTATAGGCAGAGCCCGAAACGGGCACCATGGCCGCCATTTCGGCGTAACAGAGCGCGGCTACCGCGCAGACGAAGCCGGCGATGATGAAGCTGAGCATCATGCCCGGCCCCGCCTTCTGGGCGGCTTCGGCGGTGAGAACGAAGATGCCGGTGCCGATGATGCCGCCGATGCCCAGCATGGTCAGCTGGAAGGGGCCCAAGGACCGGTGCAGCGACTTCTTTGCTGCAGTAGCGAGAATGGCGTCGAGAGGCTTTACGCGCCCGAATATCATGCGGATGTCCCTTGTCTGGCCGGCTTCTGGTGCGCGGCCGGTCATGGGGAGCGCAGCCTAGCCCCTAAATTTAACCGCGCAATAGAATTGCGCGGGCCCTTGCGTCAGGCTGAGGTCAGATTGCCTCGTCATGCTGGGCTGCTGTAGCGAAGGCGACGCGTTGCGGGGCGCCGAGGAGGTCATGTGCGGCTGCTGATCGTCGAGGACAATGCGCGGCTCGCGGCTCTCACCGCCGAAGGCCTGGGCCGCCGCGGGCTTGCCTGCGACATCGCCCATTCGCTGGATGCAGCGGACACGGCCATGGCGACGGCGCATTATGATGCGCTGGTCCTCGACCTGGGATTGCCCGATGGCGACGGAGTCGACTGGCTTGCTGCGCGGCGCAGGGCAGGGGAAAGCGTCCCTGCGCTGATCCTTACCGCCCGAGGGTCGCTCGAGGAGCGGGTTTCGGGTCTCGATGCCGGCGCCGACGATTATGTCACCAAGCCGGCGGAGATCGACGAGATCGCCGCCAGGATCCGCGCGCTTCTCCGGCGGCCGGGACCGCGTGCCAACAGTCTGCTGGAAAATGGATCGCTGCGCTTCGATACCGCGACCCGGCAGGCCAGCGTCGCGGGCCGGATGCTCGATCTCGGCCGGCGCGAGGCCGACCTGCTCGAAATCCTCATGCGCCATGCGGGAACGGTGGTGCGTCGTGCTGTGATCGAAGACGCGCTCTACAGCTTTGCCGAGCCAGTGACGCCCAACGCGGTCGAGGCGATCGTGTCGCGCCTGCGCCGTCGCCTCGACCAGGCGGATGCGGGCGGCATGCTGCACACGATAAGGGGGCTGGGCTATATGCTTCGCGCGGTCGACTGATGCCGATGCGGCGTTCGGTCATCCGCCGACTCGGGCTCGGCCTGTCGCTGATCGGCGGTGGTGGGACGGTGCTGCTGATGTTCGGTGTCCTGCTCGAATATGGCCTGTCCTTCCGCGATCTCGGCCCGGGCCCCGCACTGGATCTGGCGATCAAGGAGATGACCGAGCATGTTGGCTTGCCGGTGCTGGTCCTCGTGCTTCCGCTTGCTTTCGCCAGTCTGTGGGTGATCCGTCGCGCCTTCGCCCCGCTTGGCGATGCGGCGCAGGCGATCGAAAGCGCGCAGGGCACGGAGCGCGGAATCCGGATCGATACCGGACGCTTTCCTGCCGAGGCGTTGCCCTTTGCCCAGGCGGTGAACCGGCTCCTCGGCCGGCTTGACGATGCGGCCGCCCGGCACGAGGCCTTTGCCGCCGACGTCGCACATGAACTGCGCACGCCGCTTGCCGTGCTGTCGCTCGAACTCGACAGCATCGATCATCCCGATATCGCGCGGCTCAAACATGATCTGTCCGCCATGCGCAGGCTGATCGACCAGCTCATGCTGCTCGCACAGGTCGATTCGGGCGCGGTCGCGGCCCAGCCTCCTTCTGCTGTCGCTCTGCCCGAGATTGCCGAGGAGGTGGTTGCCCTGATGGCAGCACAGGCGATCGATGCGGGGCGCGGCATCGGTATCGAGAATGTGGGCGTGCCGCCCGTAGTCAACGGGCATCGCGAAGCGATTGCGGCGGCGCTCCGCAATCTGGTGGAGAATGCGATCCGTGCCACGCCGCCCGGCGGCTCGGTGATCGTCGCGGCGGGCCCCGGCGCGATGCTGCGGGTGCGCGACGAAGGCGAGGGCCTGTCGCCGGACCGGCTGGCTGTTCTCGTCCAGCGGCACCGCCGTGCCGACCATGCCAGCCGGACCGGCGCCGGGCTCGGTCTGGCCATCGCCGACCGCATCATGGCGGCGGCCGGCGGCCGGTTGTCGACCGATCAGGCGCGGCGCGAGCTTATTCTCGACTTTCGGGCGAACTGACCGGCGCCGTCAGGCAGACGTCAGCTTCGCCGGCTAGTTGCTGCGCATGCGAAACTATCGGGGCTATGCAATCGGGGGACTGGCGGCGATTGGCGCGGCGGGGCTCCTTTGGTGGGGCATGGGCGGCGAGCCCGCCCGCAACGGCGCGCCGGACGGCGTGACTGCGGCCGCCACGCCGTCGTCCGACATCCTCCCGCTGACCCCCGATCAGCTGAATCGGCTCGAGATCAGGACCGCCCCGGCCATGGCGGCCACCAGCGCACCGATCGCGCAATTGCCTGCCGTCGTCGTACCGCCGCCCGGTGCGCGCGTCGCTGTCGCCGCCGCGCTTCCGGGCGTGGTGGTCCGTACGATGGCGGTCGAGGGCGACAGCGTGCGGCGCGGCCAGCCTCTGGCGGTGATCGCCAGTCGCGACGTCGTCTCGCTCAGCGGCGATCTCGCCCGCGCCCGCGCACGGCTGGGCGTGGCCAGTTCGAGCGCTCAGCGCATGGCGCAGCTCCAGAAGGCCGGCGTCGTCGCGGGCGCCCGCCTGGACGAAGCGCAGGCGCAGGCGGCGGAAGCGCGCGCCGACGTCGCCGAAAAGGCGCGCATCCTCGATCTCGTCAACGGCCGCGGCGGCAACGGCACCTATATGCTCGTCGCCCCGATCGCGGGCCGGGTGACCAAGGCTGCGCTGCAGGCCGGCGATCCGGTCGACGGCACTGGCGCACCCTATGTCATCGACGCCATCGACCGCTACGAAGTCGAGGCGCAACTGCCCGAACGCCTCGCCGGTCAGGCGAAACCTGGCATGGGCATTCGGCTTGGCGCTGCGAAGGGAACGGTCACCTCGGTCGGCAGCACGATCGACCCCGCCACCCGCTCGATTACGCTCAAAGCGAAGCTCCCTGCAGGACCCGGCGTGATCGCCGGACGCGCGACCAGCATCACGCTCGAAGGCCCGCCGCCGGCGGGCGCGGTGTCGGTGCCGGCGGGCGCGATCACCAATCTCGACGGGCATGAGGTCGTCTTTGTCCGCACCCCCAGCGGCTTCCGCATCCGCACCGTTTCCAGCGGTGCGACCAGCGACGGTGAGGCCCTGCTCCTCTCGGGCGTGAAGCCGGGCGAACGGATCGCCGTGACCGGCACAAGCGCGCTCAAGGCCCTGGCGCTGGCGCGCTGATCGATGCTCCGTTCGCTCGTCGCGCAGGCGCTGTCCTATCGCCTGCTGGTCCTCATGCTGGCGCTCGCTACGGCCGGCCTCGGCGGTTGGGCTTTCTCGACGCTGCCGGTCGATGCCTATCCCGACATCGCCCAGACCCAGGTCAAGATCATCCTGAAGGCCCCCGGCATGACCCCCGAAGAGGTCGAAAGCCGGGTAATCGCGCCGATCGAGATGGAGATGCTGGGAATCCCCCGCCAGGCGATCCTCCGCTCGACCGCCAAATATGCCATCGCCGACGTCACGATCGACTTCACAGACGGCACCGACATCTATTGGGCGCGCCAGCAGGTGGCGGAACGGCTGGGCGGCGTTCTTGCCGACATGCCCGACGCCGTCAGCGGTGGCCTCGCCCCGATCTCCACGCCGCTGTCCGACGTCTACATGTTTACGATCGAAGGGCCGCTCGGGCTGCAGGAGAAACGCGACCTGCTCGACTGGACGATCCGGCCCGCGCTGCGCACCGTGCCCGGTGTCGCCGACGTGAACGCGCTGGGCGGCTTCGTCCGCAGCTTCGAGGTGCGTCCCGATCCAGTCGCGCTGGCGAGCGCGGGCCTGTCGATCGACGAGCTCCGCGCGGCGATCGAGCGCGGCAACCGCAATGACGGCGCTGGCCGGCTGACCAGCGGCGAAGAGGCCCTGATCGTCCGGTCGGTAGGCGCGATCGCCTCTGTCGAGGATCTGTCCTCGATGGTCGTCGCCAGCCGTAACGGCCGGATCGTCCGGCTGGGGGATGTTGCCTCGGTCGGCATGGGCAGTCTCACCCGCTATGGCGCGGTCACCAAGGATGGCGAGAGCGAAGCGGTGCAGGGGCTGGTGATCGCGTTGCGCGGGTCTGATGCGCGGCAGGTGGTCGACGGCGTCCGCGAACGGCTGGCGGAGGTCGAGCGCGGTCTTCCGGCCGGCACGAGGCTCGACGTCTTCTACGATCGCTCCGACCTGATCGGTCGCGCGGTCGGCACGGTCGAGAAGGCGCTGATCGAGGCGACGATCCTCGTCGTCATTCTGCTGATCCTGTTCCTGGGCGACTGGCGCGCCGCCGCGATCGTCGCGGTGACGTTGCCGATGGCGGCGCTGATCACCTTCCTGTTCATGCGCGGCATGGGCCTGTCCGCCAACCTGATGAGCCTGGGCGGGCTGGCGATCGCGATCGGAATGCTCGTCGACGGGGCGGTCGTGGTGGTCGAGAATATCGTCGAGCGGCTGGGTCGCGAACATGACGAGGGGCATCCGCGCCTCAATCTCGTCTTCCGGTCGACCGCCGAAGTCATCGTGCCGGTCACGGCGGGCATCGTCATCATCGCGCTGGTCTTCCTGCCGCTGCTGTCGCTGCAGGGGCTGGAGGGCAAGCTGTTCGCGCCCGTCGCGCTCACCATCGTGTTCGCGCTGGCGGGATCGCTGCTGCTCGCGCTGACGCTGGTGCCGGTGCTCTCCTCCTATGGGCTCAAGAGCGGCCATCATGGCGAACCCTGGATCATGCGCTGGCTCAACCCGCGCTATCACGCGCTGCTGGAGGAAGCTTTTGCGCGGCGTCGGCTGGTCTATGCGCTCTCGGGGGCGGGGCTGCTGGTGGCGGGCATCGCTTATGGCGCGGTCGGCAAGACCTTCATGCCGACGATGGACGAGGGCTCGATGATCGTCCAGACGAGCAAGCTTCCGTCGATCAGCCTCGACCAGTCGGTGCGCGACGATCTGCTCGTCGGCCGCACGCTGAAGGCGATCCCCGAGGTCAGCGAGGTGATCGCGCGCGTCGGATCGGACGAAATCGGCCTTGATCCGATGGGGCCGAACGAGACCGACAATTTCATCCGGCTCAAGCCGGCCTCCGAATGGCGCGGAGACAAGGAGTTCGTCCTCGCCGAGATGCGCAAGGCGATGGACGGGCTGCCGGGGATCGAGCCGACCTTCACCCAGCCGATCGAGATGCGCGTGTCGGAAATGCTGACAGGCGCGCGTGGCGACCTGGCGGTCAAGATCTTCGGCCCGGATCTCGCCACGCTCGCGGATCTGGCCGGGCAGGTGCAGCATGTCCTGTCCGGGATCGATGGCGCGTCCGAGGTGATGACCGTCGCCAATTCCAATGTCGACTATCTGCGCCTCGACATCGACCGCGCCGCCGCCGGCCGCTTCGGCATGCCGGTCGACCAGCTGCAGGATTCGCTGCGCGCGCAGGTCGAGGGTGTCCGCGCCGGGGTGGTCGCCGAAGGGCAGAAGCGCGTGCCGATCCTGATCCGCGGCGACGAAAGCCTGCGCTCCGATCCGGCCCGCTTCGCCGACCTTCAGCTACACACGCCCGAAGGGACGCTCGCCCGCGTCAGCGACATGGCGAAGGTCGAGCGCGTGCAGGGGCCGGTCAAGCTGGACCATGAGAATGGATCGCGCTTCGCCCTTGTTCAGGCATTCGTCTCGGGCCGCGATCTCGTCGGCTATGTCGACGATGCGCAGGCTGCGGTCGCGGCGAAGGTTACCTTGCCGCATGGTTATCGCATCGTGTGGGGCGGCCAGTTCGAGAATCAGCGGCGCGCTTCGGCGCGGCTGGCGCTGGTCGTACCCGGCGCGCTGCTACTGATATTCGGGGTGCTGCTCGGGACGCTGCGCTCGCTGCGGGCGGCCATCATCATCCTGCTCAACATCCCCTTCGCGATGGTGGGGGGGATCGTCAGCCTGTGGGTGTCGGGTCAGTATCTCTCTGTTCCGGCCTCGGTCGGCTTCATCGCGCTACTCGGCATCGCGGTCCTCAACGGGCTCGTCCTTGTTGCCTATTTCCGCCAGCTGCGCGACGAAGGCCTGCCCATCGCGCAGGCGGTTCGCCTCGGCGCGGAGCGACGCCTGCGCCCGGTGCTGATGACCGCGAGCATCACCGCCTTTGGGCTGGTGCCGCTGTTGTTTGCAACGGGGCCGGGATCCGAGATCCAGCGCCCGCTGGCGATCGTGGTGATCGGCGGCCTCGTCACCTCCACCCTCCTGACCCTGATCCTGCTGCCCATGCTCTACGAAAGATTCGGCGAGAGCCGCGCGGAGGCCGCCCGTGGCTGAGGTCCTGCTCTGCTTCCATTGTGCGTCCGCCGATGCCGAGCCGATCGCCGAGGCGCTGCGCGCTGCCGTGCAGGCCCCGGTTCACCTGCGCGACGAGCGCGTCCTCGGACGCGATTTCAGCGATGCAGGGACCGGAGAGCAGGTTCTGGCGACGCTCCGCCGCAGCGCGGTCGAGCTTGTCGTCGATGAGGCTGCGACCGCCTCGCTGGTCGCGACGGTCGGTGGTGCGCGTCGTCGCTGGCCGGTTCGCTGGCTCGCCACGCCTATTGTCGCGCGCGGGAGGATCGAATGAACAGGGCGCGCCTTCTGGCATCGCTTTGGGTCGCCACCATGCTTTCGGCGCCTGCAGCTGCGGCGTCCAGCCTGCCGCCGACACCTCAGGTTCTCGCTGCGCTCGACGGCCATCCGACCGTGGCCGCAGCGCGTGCGCGACTGGAGGCAGCGCGTGCGCAGGGTGCCGGGCTGCGCCGTGGCACCCACGAGGCTGTCGTGAACGGCAGCTATATTCGGCGCAGTGTCGATCGCGAGGGCGGTTATGACGAGTTCGACGTCACCGTCAGCCGGCCCTTCCGTCTGCCCGGCAAGGCAGGCCTCGACCGCGCTGCGGGCGATCTTGGGGTCGATGTCGCCGAGAACCGGATGGAGGATGTCCGGCACCAGACTGCGCTGCAATTGGCGACGCTCTGGTATGACTGGCTGACAGCGGGCGAATTGCATCGCAACGATCGCGACAATGCGGAGCTGGCGCGCAAAGCGGTGGACGTCGTCCGTCTGCGTCGCCGGCTTCGCGACGCCTCGGACCTGGAGGTCGATCAGGCGGTAGCCGCGCTCGGCCAGATCGAGGCGCAGGCGGCCGCGTCCTTCGCCGAGCGCGAACAGGCGCGCGCGAAGCTGGCCTCCAATTTTCCCGATCTCGTGATGGGCGATGAACCGCCGCCTCTGGCAGCGCCTGAATTGCCGGATGGCGGCCTGGATCGACTGCGCGACAAGGTGGTCGAGAACAGCCACGAGATTGTTGCCGCCGACCGCGAAGCGATGCGGATGGACGTGCTGGCACGTCGGGCGCGGGCCGACCGGGTGGCCGATCCCTCCTTTGGCGTACGGATGTTCAGCGAGCGCAGCGGGATGGAGCGCGGCGCCGGCGTGGTCGCGTCGATCCCGCTGGGTGGCGGGCATCGGCGCGCGGTTGCGGACCAGGCCGGGGCCGAGGCCGACGCTGCGCGCTTCGAACTGTCGGCGGTGCAGCGGTCGGTCGAAGCGACTGCAAGCGCGGATCTATCCGGCGCGCGCAGCCGTCATGCGGCCTGGATCGAGATGGAGAAGGCCGCTGCTGCAGCGGATGCCGCCGCCGGGCGCACCGAACAGGGTAATGCGCTCGGTCATATCGATCTGGCTGACCTGCTCTACGCACGCCGTCAGGCGCGTGAGACGCGGCGCGCCGAGATCGAGGCGCGGGCCGAGGCGCATCGCGCGATCACGCGGCTGCGGATCGACGCCCACGCGCTGTGGCTCGACGAACATGGGCAATAGGCGGACCGCGCGACAGCCGGCGTTTACGGCCTAGCGGGGCAGCATCGCCCCCATCTGACGGCCGCCGAAGATGTGGACGTGGAGGTGGGGGACCTCCTGATGTCCATGTCCGCCGATGTTGGCGAGAAGACGATAGCCGGGCGCCGGCAGGCCCGCATCGCGCGCTACCTTGCCCACGGCGCGGACGAAGCCTGCAATCTCCGCATCGCTCGCGCGCTCGCTGAAATCGTCCCACGACACATAGCGTCCCTTGGGGATTACCAGGATGTGCAGTGGCGCCTGCGGGTTGATGTCGTGAAAGGCGAGCGCCCACTCGTCTTCATAGACGCTCTTCGACGGCAGCTCACCGCGCAGGATGCGGGCGAAGATATTGCCGTCGTCATAGGGCTGGGTCGCGTCGATGGGCATCGGTATCTCCGGTCGTTCAGGCCTTGCGGGCGGCTTTTTCCGCCAGGCCGGACAGTCCCTCGCGCCGTTCGAGTTCGGCAAGGACGTCGGACAGCGGCACCTTGGCCTCGTTGAGCAGGACGAGCAGGTGGAACAGCAGGTCGGCAGCTTCGCCGGTGACCGCCTTCGGGTCACCCTGCAGCGCGGCGATCACGGTCTCGACGGCTTCCTCGCCCAGCTTCTGTGCGATCTTCGGCAGCCCCTTGGCGAACAGCGAGGCGACATAGGATGCCGACGGGTCGGCCCCGCGCCGGGCGGCGATGGTCGATTCGAGCGTGTGAAGGGTCGAGGTCATGCCGCGCTTCAAAGCCCGGCAGGCGCGTCAGGTCAATCTCGAAGCGCGGGTACAGAAACGGCACGGCCCCCGCCTGCCGTTCGCCGAGCTTCTCGGAGAAGGGCGGACGGGGGCCGAACACGCCGCGCAACGCTACAGGGGAAAAAGCAAACTCGTACGCAAATCCACTCGACACTAAATCGGTAAACGCAACCCGGACTTCGCTTCAGGGGCCGCGCCGCCGACGGCTTGCAATGCGCCCCACCAGAACGCCGGCGACCGCGACCAGAAGCAAAATCAACGCACTCGGCTGGGGGACATGCTCCAGCCAATTCGAAACCGCCTCGGCCTGGGCCATGGCGGGGAAAGCGAGAGCGACCGCTGCGAGCAACGCAAAAACCCCCCGGACTGCGATACCCACGATCGATTCTCCTTCCCCCGCATTGCCCTCGCGACGAGCCGAAACGGGTTCGTGAACAGTTAAGCCAGAAGCGTGCCAAATCGAGGAAAGCCAGCATTTCCGGGACCGGCGAGCCAGCTACTGGTTAACATCCTGCCAGCCCTGTCAAATATCCCGACACGGCAAGGGCGGCCGGATCGCTCCGACCGCCCCCTCGGGACGATGCCGTCTGGCCAGAAGGCGTCAGAAGCCAGCCCAGTCCTGCTCATCGCGCAGGGCGAGATTGCCGCTCACCGCAGGGCGGCTGACAGCGGCCCTTGCCGGCGCACGGGTCGCGGCCGGCGCCATCGGCGTGACGATCCGGGCCTTCTTCTCAGCCTCGCGCAGACGGAAGCGGGTGACGAGCGCGGCCAGCGTATCGGCTTCGTCGGCCAGCTGACGGACCGACGCCGTGCTCTCCTCGACCATGGCGGCATTCTGCTGGGTGACGCCGTCCATGCCAGCCATCACCTTGTTGCTGCTCGACAGCTTGGCGGCCTGATCGGCGGCGCTCTCGCTGATCTCGGAGACGATCGTGGTGATCTCGCGGATGCGCGATCCGATGCTGTCGAAGGCGGTACCGGCCTGACGAACCATTTCGACGCCCGACGCCACCTGGGTCACGCTGGTGTCGATCAGCGCGCGGATGTCGGCGGCCGAGTCGGCCGAACGCTGAGCCAGTGCGCGGACTTCGTTGGCGACGACCGCAAAGCCCTTGCCGGCTTCGCCGGCGCGGGCCGCTTCGACGCCCGCGTTGAGCGCCAGAAGATTGGTCTGGAAGGTGATCGCGTCGATGGCGGAAATGATCTGGCCGATCTCGGCGGTCGACTTTTCGATGTTGGCCATCGCGCTGACGGCGCGCTGCACGACTTCGGAGCCGGCATCGGCCTCTCGCACCGCCGAGCGGACGAAATCGTCGGCCTGGGTGGTGCGGGTCGAGGTCGCGCCGACCGCGGCGGTCACGCCCGAGATGGTCTCGGCGGTGACAGCCAGTTCGGCCGCGTGCTGCTCGGAACGCTGCGCCAGGTCGATCGTGGCGCGGCTGATCTCGGACGAGCCGACATGGATCGACTCGGCCGAGCGGGCCACTTCGGCCATCGCATCATGCAGCGCGGCGATGGTGCGGTTGAAGTCGTCACGCAGCGTTTCGTAACCCGAGCCGAGCGGCGGCAGGACCACGCGGAGATCGCCATCGGCGAGCTGGCGCAGGCTGCTGCCGACGACGTCGATCATGTTGCGCAGCGCCTGTTCGGCCTCGTCGCGCTCGCGGCTGGCGTCGCGCAGACGGACGGCGGCACGCGACAGGTCACCGATTTCGTCGCCGCGCTCGCAATGACGCACGGTCACGTCGTAACGCCCATTGGTGATCTGGGTCATCACGCCACTGACTTCGCCGAGTTCGTCGCCGACGCTGGTGCGGATCGAGCGGGCGATCTTGTAGCCCAGCCAGCCGCCGACGAGGGCGATCAGGGCAGTCAACGCCATGGTCACGAAGGCGAGAGCCATCTGCTTGGCGGCAATCGCCTCGGCGCGCGCGATGATCGGGTTGCGGATTGCCTCGATCGAGTCGTCGACCTTGTTACCGGCATCCATGATGGCGGCAAGCTCGACAGGGTTCGGCCCGCCATTTTCCATCGAGGTGGAAACCAGCGAGGAATATTTGGTCTGTGCGGTGGTGATTGCGTCGATCAGCGGCAGGTCGGCCTCGTCCGAATCGGCGCGCACGGCGGCGATCGCCTTCGACATGTCGGACAGGTTGGTCACCACATCGCCACGGCTTTCCTCGGAACGGATCAGCGCGTTGCGGAACACGTCGCGCTCGAGCGATGCGAAGTCCTTTTCGAGCAGGGCCGAGGACAGCGCCTGGTTCGACACATGGCCGTCTTCGCTGATCATCTGGAGGCTCAGCAGCGACCCGCCGATGATTGCCAGCATGATCAGCAGGCTGGCAATCAGCGTCGCGCGGGTTTGCAGCGACAGCCTCTCTCCCAGAGCTCGGCTGGTCACCCAGCTTTCGATTTTGCCCAAATCCTGAGCCACGCACGTCTCCATCACGTAAATTGGGTGCCGCCCGACACAGGGGAATGTCCGGGCGGCTCGGGCCGGAGTGGCATGGGGGGTCTTAAGGGGGCGCTAATTCGGCGATCGTTTTTGGATTTGAATCTACGACGAAGGTCTAAGGCGCGACGACCGCGCAACGAAAAGGGGCCAGGATTGCTCCCGGCCCCTTCCGATTCTGTGGATGTCGCTGGCGATCAGGCGCCGGCGACCTCCGCGACGTCGATCTTGACGCCCGGGCCCATCGTCGAGCTGACGGCGGCCTTGCGCAGATACTTGCCCTTGGCGCCCGACGGCTTCGCCTTGACGATCGCGTCGACGAAGGCGTCGAAGTTCGCGCGCAGGTCCTCGGCCGGGAAGCTCGCCTTGCCGATGCCGGAGTGGATGATGCCGGCCTTCTCGACGCGGAACTCCACCTGACCGCCCTTGGCCGCCTTGACGGCCTCGGCGACGTTCATCGTGACGGTGCCCAGCTTCGGGTTCGGCATCAGGCCCTTCGGACCCAGGATCTTGCCGAGACGGCCGACCAGACCCATCATGTCCGGGGTCGCGATGCAGCGGTCGAAATCGACCGTGCCGCCCTGGATCTGCTCGAGCAGATCTTCGGCGCCGACGACTTCCGCACCGGCGGCCTTGGCTTCATCGGCCTTGGCGCCCCGGGCGAAAACGCCGACGCGGACGTCCTTGCCGGTGCCCTTCGGCAGCGTGACGACGCCGCGGACCATCTGGTCGGCGTGGCGCGGATCGACGCCCAGGTTCAGCGCGACCTCGATGGTCTCGTCGAACTTGGAGGTCGCGTTCTGCTTGGCGAGGGCGATCGCTTCATCGACGCCGTACAGCTTCTGGCTGTCGACCGACGCCTGCTGGTTCTTCTGCTTCTTGCTCAGCTTGGCCATGATCTCAGCCCTCCACCACTTCGAGGCCCATCGCGCGGGCCGAACCTTCGATGATGCGGGTTGCCGCGTCGATGTCGTTGGCGTTGAGGTCCTTCATCTTGATCTGGGCGATCTCGGACAGCTGCGAGCGCTTGATCTTGCCGGCGGTCGCCTTGCCCGGCTCCTTCGAGCCCGACTTCAGACCGACGGCCTTCTTCAGCAGATAGCTGGCCGGCGGGGTCTTGGTGACGAAGCTGAACGAACGGTCCGCATAGACGGTGATGACGGTCGGCAGCGGGGTGCCGACTTCCTGGTCACCGGTCTGGGCGTTGAACGCCTTGCAGAAGTCCATGATGTTGACGCCACGCTGACCGAGCGCGGGGCCGATCGGCGGCGACGGATTCGCCTTTCCAGCGGGCACCTGGAGCTTGATGTAGCCCGTAATCTTCTTTGCCATGTCTCACTCACTCTATGCTGGCCGGGCTGCCTGGTGGAAAGGTGCGAACACCGATCCGCAATCCGGCCGTTCAAGTTTAGCGGTTCCTGCGAAGGCCGGAGCCTTCTCCCGCGACGTGTAGCGCCTGGAAGGCGCCATCCCGGATCGCTCCGGAACGGGTGGGATGCACCGGGACTCGCCGGCGCTCCGAATTATTTGACGCGCTCGACCTGCTCGAATTCGAGCTCGACCGGGGTCGCGCGGCCGAAGATCGACACCGAAACCTTGACGCGGCTGCGGTCGAAGTCGAGTTCTTCGACGACGCCGTTGAAGCTCGCGAACGGGCCGTCGAGCACCTTGACCTGGTCGCCGATCTCATAGTCGACGCGCAGCTTGGTCTTCGGCGCAGCGGCTGCGGCCTCTTCCTTGGTGTTCAGGATGCGCGCTGCCTCGGCCTCGCTGATCGGCTGCGGCTTGCCCGACGAGCCGAGGAAACCGGTCACCTTCGGGGTGTTCTTGACGAGGTGATAGACGTCGTCGTTCATGCTGAGCTTTGCCAGCACATAGCCGGGGAAGAACTTCCGGTCCGACGTGATCTTCTTGCCGCGGCGGACTTCGGTGACCTTCTCGGTCGGAACCTCGACAGCCTCGACGAGCTGCTCCAGGCCCAGGCGCGCGGCATCGGCCAGGATCGCTTCGCGGACCTTGTTCTCGAAGCCCGAATAGGCGTGAATGATGTACCAGCGCGCCATGAACGCCAACGTCTCCGTTTCTTAGCCCAGCAGGGACAGGAGGAACTTCACGATCGCCGAGAAGAACTGGTCGACCCCGAAGAAGAACAAGGCGAGGATCGTCGTCATGATGCCCACCATGATGGTGGTCGTCACGGTTTCCTTCCGGCTCGGCCAGACGACCTTGCGGGTCTCGGCCTTCACCTGATTGATGAACTCGACGGGAGAAGTCTTCGCCACGTTCCCAGCCTATCCTGCCCCGATTCGAAAATCCGGGAAAACATCAAAATAGCGACAAGAGGCCGCTGTCCGCTTCATCGGCCTTAACGACCGGCGGACCCGACCTCTTTTCGCACCTCGTACCCTTCGGCCAGCCGACCATTTCAAATGGCAGGAGTGGAGGGACTCGAACCCCCGGCCCTCGGTTTTGGAGACCGATGCTCTACCAACTGAGCTACACTCCTCCGGGTCCGAGAAGCGGGCACATAGCGGTGGGGTCATGGAAGCGCAAGGGGTTGCAGCCATCGAGCAGTGACGGTGTCCGCCGATTGGCGGGATCAGCGCACGTAGAGCACGCCGCCCCGGTCGAGATCCCAATAGGCACCGCCACTGCCATTGGTGCGAAAGGCGATCGGGATCGACAGCCGGTGGCCGCAGGGCTCGAAGGTCCAAAGCTCGCTCCAGGAGCCTTTCAGCCTTATGCCATATTGGTCGGGGCCGAGATCGGGGCTGGTTCCGGTGATCCGTACGCTAGTGGGCGTCAGGTCCTTCGGGGCGCATGCCGGGTCCTCGGCCTTGAGTCGCTGCACCGCCATCGCGACGGTGGCGCGCAGCGCCTCGCGGGCCAGTGTCGGCCAGGCGAGCGTGTCGCCCTGCCCGGCGAAGATGCCCTGCAGGGTCGTGCCGTCGGCGTCGCGGAGCAGCAGGATGCGAATCGGGTCGCCCGCCGGGCAATCCTCCAGCACGACCGAGGTGATCCAGCCATTTTCGATCTTGCCGGCGACGATCAGCCCGGTGACCAGGCCGTCGAGCGTTACCGGCGCGAGCGGCCCGATACGGAGCTTCTTCGCTTGGCAGCGCCCGCGCATCCGGGCGTCGAACGCTACAGCCTCGCCCACTGCACGGGCGAGCGCCTCGCCATCGGGCAGCGGTCTGCTGTTGATCGCCTCGATATCGCGCTGGAACTGGCCGGGGTCGCCCAGCGGGTCGAGCGGCAGCGCCTGGGCGGCAGTTGCTGCAAGCGCCAGCAGCGACGAGATCAGCAATCGGAAGCGCATCGGCGATCGTCTCCGCAGCGTCGATCGGAACGGACCGGCGACGCGCCATCACCATGCGGCGGTCGGCCGCCGGGGATCAAGCGCTACGGTCGACTAGGTCGCCCGACCGCCCCTCAGGCGGCGATGTCGTAGCCCTGGATCTCGCCCGCCAGATAGAGATTGCGCGCCTTGGCCCGGCTCAGCTTGCCCGAGCTGGTCTTGGGCAAGGTCCGCGGCGGGACCAGCTCGACCACACACTGCATACCGGTGATCGAGCGCACCTTGTCGCGGATCTGGTCGCGCAGGCGGGTCCGCTCGGCGGGGTCCGAGGTGCGGCACTGGACGAGCACGGCCGGCGCCTCTTCGCCGCCCGGCGTGGTGATCGAGAAGGCGGCGATGTCGCCGGCCTTGAAGCCCGGCAACTGCTCCACGGCCCACTCGATATCCTGGGGCCAGTGATTCTTGCCGTTGATGATGATCATGTCCTTGGCGCGGCCGACGATGTAGATGTAGCCGTTCGACATATAGGCCATGTCGCCGGTATCCAGCCATCCGTCGACCATGCAGGCGTCGGTCGCCTCCTGGTCGCGGAAATAGCCGGTCATGATCGACGGACCCTTGGCCCATAGCTTGCCGATCATCTTCTCGGGCAGCGGCGATCCATCCTCATCGCGGATCTCGACGGCCATGTCGCGGACCGGCTTGCCGCAATTGACCACGGCGCGGAAGCGGCGCGGGCGATCCTGATTGTGCGCGCCGCCCGACAGCTGGGTCTCTTCGACAAGCTCGACGACGATGCCCTCGCCCGGTGGCATGATCGACACCGCCAGCGTGGCTTCGGCCAGGCCGTAGCTCGGCAGGAAGGCGCTGGCCTTGAAACCGGCCTCGGCAAAGGCGTCGACGAAGGACTGCATCACGTCGGGGCGGATCATGTCGGCACCGTTGCCCGCCAGCCGCCAGCGCGACAGGTCGAACCGGTCCGAAGCCTTGGTCTGGCTCGACATGCGCCGCGCGCAGATGTCGTAGCCGAAGGTCGGCGAATAGCTGATCGTCGTGCCCTCGTTGCGGCTGATCAGGTCGAGCCAGGCCAGCGGGCGGCGCGCGAAATCCTCGGTCTTGAGATAGTCGGCGGACACCTGGTTGGCGATCGGCGACAACAGGCAGCCGACCAGCCCCATGTCGTGATACCAGGGCAGCCAGCTGATGCAGCGGTCGAGCGGCTCGACCAGCATGCCGTGCGAATGGGCGGCGAGATTGTTGAGCAGCGCGCGATGCGTCACCGCAACGCCGTGGGGGAAGCGGGTCGAACCGCTCGAATATTGCAGATAGGCGATCTCGTCCGGTGCCGACTGCGGCAGCGGAGCCTCGGGGGCGTTGCGGGTTTCGAAGCCCTCATAGGTGAGCCCCTCGACGCCGCGCTGGGCGGCGGCGGCCGACGCCATTTCGGACAGTTCTTCAGGATAGAACAGCATCCGCGGATCGGAGCTGGACAGCTGGACGACGAGCTGGTCGATATAGCTGTCCTTGCCGCCGAAGGATGTCGGCAGCGGCAAGGGAACCGGCCAGGCGCCGGCATAGACTGCGCCGAAGAACAGCGCCGCGAAATGGGGGCCGGTCTCGGCGACGAGCGCGATGCGATCGCCGGGGGCGATGCCGGCCGCGATCAGGCGGCGTGCATTGGCGAGCGCGTCGACCCGCAGCTGTGCGAAGGGATAAGGCGTCGTCAGCGTTCCGCGGGCGTCATGGAAGTTGAGCCCGCGCACACCGGTCGCGGCATAGTCGAGCGCCGCACCCAGCGTCTCGAAATCGGCGAAGCGGCGCGGCAGCGCATCGACTGTCGGCGTCGGCACCAATGCCATTCTCGTCTTGATCCCTTGTCTTTCCGAAGTGATTTCGGCCCCATCCAGCATCGACGCACCTCCGTGGCGGCGGCCCGATCGCCGGACAGGCCTGTACAAGCTGGCTGCCTTCACCCAGCCGCGCGTTCAAAATCCGGCCCGACTGTGGCACAAAGATGGCGCATGCCCCGATCAGCCCCCCGTGACCCCCGTCCTTATGACGCCGAAACGCTGTCGCGCACCGCGCTCGACTATGCCGCGCGCTATGCGACGACGCGGGCGAAGCTGGCCGCCTATCTGCGCCGCAAGCTCAAGGAGCGCGGCTGGGCCGGGGAGGGGGCGCCGCCGGTCGAGGCGATGGTCGCCCGCTTCGCCGAGCGCGGCTATGTCAATGACGGCGCCTTTGCCGATGCGCGCGCGCAGTCATTGCTGCGGCGCGGCTATGGAGCCCGCCGGATCGTGGCGTCGCTGCGGGCATCGGGGATCGATGCCGAGACGACCGATGGGGTGCGCGAGGATATCGACTCCGGCGCCGAGGAGGCCGCACTGCGTTTCGCCCGGCGACGGCGGATCGGCCCCTATGCCGATCATGTGCCGGATCGGGACGAACGCCGACGCTGGGTTTCGGCGATGGCGCGGGCCGGGCATCCGATGGACATCGTCGCGCGCGTGCTGGCTATGGACGCGGCCGAACTGGATATTGAAGTCGACGGCGTAACGAGCGATGGATGGCATCCTGGCACGTAAGAGCTTCGTTTCAGCGGCGCGCTGTGATAGGCTGGCACGTCAAGCAGCGGGTGTCTCGACAATGAATGATAAGTCAGTTGCGTCTGTGACGTTGCGCGATGTCAGCTTGGACAGCGGTCAGGAACGGCTATCGATGGCAGCAGGCGAGCCCGCCGAGACCGTCGTGGGGGCGGTCAAATGGTTTGATGCCACCCGTGGCTTCGGCTTCATCGCCACCGATGGAGACAAAGGGGACGTGCTGGTCCACTTTTCGGTGCTGCGTGACCATGGCCGTCGTACCCTTCCGGAAGGCGCGCGTGTCGCCTGTGAGGTCGTCGCCCGCGACCGTGGCCTGCAGGCGCGCCGTATTCTTGCGATCGACCTGTCGACCGCCACCGGTCCCGATCCCGATCTGGTCGCCAAGCGCACCGCCGACCGAGTCGATCCCACCGCGCTGATCGACGCCGCAGGCGAGCCGGAGGCTGTCGTGGTCAAGTGGTTCAACCGGCTGAAGGGCTATGGCTTCGTCGTTCGCGAGGGCGATGTGCAGGATATCTTCGTGCACATGGAAACGGTGCGCCGCGCGGGCCTGGCCGATCTGCTGCCGGAAACACGGATGCGCGCGCGCATCGCAGAGGGCCGCAAGGGGCCGCTCGCGGTCGAACTGATCGCCGAGTGACCATGCGCGCATTGCGTCTGCCAGGCGCCGTCGCCGCCGCTCTGTTGCTGGCCGCCTGTGCGCCGGGACCGGCCGGCGCGCGCGATGCCGCCGCCGGCGAGGCGGCTGCCGCGACGGTGCCGTTGAGCATCGCTACCAGAGCCGGCAAGGTTGCGTTCCGCGTAGAGGTCGCCCGCACCCCCGAGGAACAGGCGCGGGGCCTGATGTACCGCACCAGCCTCGCCGAGGATCGGGGGATGATTTTCCCGATGACTCCGCCGCGCTTCGCCAGTTTCTGGATGAAGAACACCTATATTCCGCTCGACCTTATCTTCATCCGCGCGGATGGCAGCATTGCGCGGATCGCGGCCAATGCGGTGCCCGAGGATCTCAGTCCGATCCCCTCGGGTGAGCCGGTCGCGGCGGTGCTCGAGATCGCCGGAGGCGGTGCGGCACGGCACGGCATCGCCGAAGGCGATCGCGTTTCCTGGGCGGGCAGATGACGAACGGGCGCGCAGCGACGCCCGTCGCCCGCGTTCAGCCCTGCGCAAGCTGTCACGGTCCAGCGTCTAAACGGTTGCGCGGCATGGGCGGCAGAGGCTAAGCGGACGGCATGCTCAAGAAGATTTTCACCTGGTGGGACGGCGCCACGATCGGCACCCTCCGCTTTACCAAGAAGAACGGCACCCGCATCGGCGAGGATTCGCTGGGCAACGTCTATTATGAGGGTGGCAAGGCAACCGACGGTCGCCCCCGCCGCTGGGTGATCTATTCCGGGGCCAATGATGCGAGTCGGGTTCCGGCCGAATGGCATGGCTGGCTGCACTACAGCACCGACTTCACTCCCGACCAGTTGCCCGCGCCCCGCGCCTGGCAGCAGCCGGCGGTGCCGAACCTGACGGGAACCGAAGCGGCCTATCGTCCGTCTGGTGCCCTGGAGCGGGGCGGCGTCCGAGCGGCGGCGACCGGCGATTATGAGGCATGGAGCCCGAACTGAGTCATGAAATCGCTGTTGCGTGAAAATATCGGCGAAGCGCTGGTCGGCCTCTTCGTCATCCTGTTCGCCGTCTGGTTCGTCTGGTTCGCCTATGGCGCCACCGGCGGCGGCGCGAAGGCCGGGGCGATCCACGTCACCGCCTTTTTCCCCAACAGCACCGGCATCAACGTCGGCAGCGACGTTCGTGTGGCCGGCATGAAAGTCGGGACCGTCGCCGAGCAGGCGCTCGACCCGCAAAGCTATCAGGTCAAGGTGAAGCTGGCGCTCGATCCGGCGCTCAAGCTGCCTGCCGACAGCAGCGCGGCGATCACGTCGGAAGGCTTTTTGGGCGCGACCTTCATCTCGCTCATCCCCGGCGGCGACACGGTTTCGCTGAAGGAAGGCGACACCATCGCCGACACCCAGGGTGCGATGGATCTGATGGGCATGGTCGGCCAGTTCATCAACAAGTCCGGCGGCTCGTCGGGCGGCGGCAGCGACGAAGCGGCGAAGCCGTGAAGCCGGTCCTGCTGGGCGCGGTCGCGCTCGGCGGCCTCGTCGCCTTTGGCGCCTGGCAGGCGATCGGGCAGCAACAGGCGCCGGTCGAAGCCGTCCAGTCGGAGGAACAGGCCGGAGCGGTGCCGCTCGATCCCGCAGGAGACGAGAGCGAGGGGGCTGCGGCCGAGCCCGTCAAGACGGCCCAGGCGGCGGCTCCTGTCGCCGATCCCATTCCCGACAAGCCACTCGTGACCCAGGGCACGCCGATGGGCGACCGCGTGGCGGTGCTGGGTCTGCTGAACAAGCGCAACGGCGAATCGCGCGATCTGAAAATGCGGCCCGGACAGGCGATACGCGTGGGCGACGTGATCGTCCGTCTCCGCGCCTGCGAAACGACGGCGCCGTGGGAAGATCAGAAGCTGACCGGTGCCTTCGTCCAGACCGATGTGCGCGGCCGCGACGGGGCTTGGCGGCGGATCTTCTCGGGCTGGCTGTTCAAGGAATCCCCCTCGCTCAACGCTGTCGAGGATCCCGTTTACGACGTCTGGCCCAAGAGCTGCACGATGGTGCACCCCGATATCGGTCCCGACACGGTGCGCCTGTCGGGTCGCGTCGCGCCGCCGTCGAGTGCGAAGAAGTCGGGCGGCGACCAGGCCGCGCCGGCTGTGGCTCCGTCTGCTGCGACACCCGCAGCCCCGCCCGCGCCCAGACCGGCAACGCCTAGCGCCCCGTCCAGCAACGCCACATAATCGTCGCGGCTCACTTCGATCGCGCCGAGCGAGCGGAGGTGTTCGGTGATGAACTGACAATCGAGCAGGCGAAAGCCCCCGACCCGCAGCCGGGCTATCAGCCAGGCGAGCGCGACCTTCGACGCGTTGCTTTCGCGGCTGAACATGCTTTCCCCGAAAAAGGCTCCCCCGAGGCGTACGCCGTAGAGTCCGCCGACCAGCCGGCCGTCACGCCAGCACTCGATCGAATGGGCATGGCCGCGCCGGTGCAGATCGGCATAGGCCGATTCGATCGCAGTGTTGATCCACGTGTCGGGCCGGTCGTCGGTCGATTCCGCGCACTGCGCCACGACTTCGGCAAAAGCGGCGTCACAGGTGACGGTGAAGCGATCCGAGCGGATGACCTTGGCCAGCGATCGCGACAGACGGAACTGGTCGATCGGCAATATGCCGCGCTTCTTGGGTTCGACCCAATAGACGTCGTCGGCATCACGGCTGTCCGCCATCGGGAACACGCCGATCGAATAGGCTCTAAGGAGCAGTTCGGGGTCGATCGTCTTCATCTATTCGGTCCGCCGTCAACTATAGCGCCGCGCGATCGATCTCCCAAGTGGGGGCAATACGGGATGGCAGATGTCGTAGCGCAAAAGCGACCGGTTACTGCTCCGCCTCGGCCTTGGCGGCTTCGCGCTCGGCGCGGGCTGCCTCAAGGAACTGGCGCATGCAGCCGGTCTGGCCGCCCGACCCCTCGGGCGAACAACTGTTGGGCAGGCCGCGCTTGCTGACCATGTCGAGCGTCCGGACCCGCGAAGCCCAGCTTTGCGAGGGGATGTCGGTCTTGCGCTTGTTGCGAAGCTCCTTGGGGATGCGATAGCGCTCGCTTTCCGGCTGGCGCGCACACACGACGATTTCCTCGTCCGAACTGCGCGGGCAGGGGTCGTCGCCATAAACGACCAGCGTCGCCACGCGCGGTGGCGGGCTCGCATCGATCGGTTTGCGTTCGGCGGCGATAGCCGGCGAGGCGCCCAAAATGGGAAGTAGCAGCAGCGCAAGGGGAAGCAGGGCTTTCATGGCCTCGGAATGGCCCGCGCGGGCTTTCGCCGGGCTGAATGGATCGGACGCGCTCACCTCTGCTCGCGTCCGATCCATTTCTCGATGACCGGCGGCTCATAGGCCTGCATTCGCGCGACCAGCGCAGCGGGATCCTCCTCGACCATCAGCATCGAGCGGTGCGCGGCGCGCAGGAAGCCGGCATCGACGACATCGTCGATGAAGCCGACCAGCCGGTCATAGAAGCCGCCGACATTGAGCAGCCCCACCGGCTTGCGGTGATAGCCCAGTTGCCCCCATGTCCACATCTCGAACAGTTCTTCGAAGGTCCCGATCCCGCCCGGCATGGCGATGAAGCCGTCGGACAGGTCTGCCATCATCGCCTTGCGTTCGTGCATCGACCCGACGACGTGCAGCGTGGTGAGCCCGTGATGCGCGACCTCCAGGTCGTGCAGCGCCTGCGGAATCACCCCGGTCACGCGCCCGCCACCCGCCAGCACGGCGTCGGCGACCATGCCCATGAGGCCGACATGGCCGCCACCATAGACCAGGTCGATCCCCGCATCGGTCAGCGCCCCGCCCAGCGCGCGGGCGGCCGTGCCATGTACCGGGTCATGGCCGGGGCTGGAGCCGCAGAAGACGCAGAGAGTGGAAATCGCCATGGCAGCAGGGTCCGTCGCTGATAGATGTCATCGTTTGAGAAAGGCGGTGACCGGCATCGGCCCTTCGCCGAGGCTGAGCGCCATCCGGTCGGTAAAGCCCAATTTCATTGCGTGGAAGCGCGCGATAAGGTCGGCGTCCATCGCGTAGAGCGATTCGAGCATCTTGTAGCTTCCCGCCACCGGGGTTTCGCGCAGCATCTGCCGCGCGAAACGTCGATAATAGTCGCGCCGCGCCCAGCTTTTCGTCGCATGTGCATGAAGCAGCGCATGTAGCGCGGGGCCGGACCAGTCGTCCGCCCCGGCAACCAACTGCGCCGTTCGCGCCGCGTCCCCCAGCGAATTGCCCAGGATCGGGTGAAACAGCCCCGATCGCAGGCCGACCTTCGCCACGCCCTCGCCACCCGACCGCCAATAGCTTTCGAAATCGCCGTCGAGCACGATCGGCAAAATGCCCGCCTGGCCACGCGCCGAACTGCGGATCCGCCAGCCGAAGCGGGCGGCGTGGTTGACGATGCGCGCGCCATGATCGTTCATGTCGAGGTCGGGCCAGGCTTCGTAGCGTATATCCTCGATGAACAGCCGGTCGGTCTCGATCGGCAGCATCGTCATGAACTGGAAGCCCTCGGCCGGATCCGCAGCGGCGTCGATGATCGTCGCGCGGCGCACGCTGTGCGGGCCGTCGAGGGTCAGCTCATAGCCGACGAATTTGCGCCAGTGCAGGTCGAGGAGCGACAGGTCCCCAGGCCCGCGCGCATCGACCACGCCCCGGGCGCTGATCAGCGTACCGTCCTCCAGCCGCACCTCGGTCGGGCTAACCGCGACCGCGCGTCGTCCGGTCAATATGCTTTCAGCCGGCATCACTTCACGCAGTGCGGCGTCGAACCGGTCGGACCGGATGCTGTATAAGGGAAAGGGCAGCGCGCGCTTGTAGAGCGGGAAGACGACCGAGAATGCCCGCCAGCCATAGTTGATCAGCGGTTCGAGCAGTGGCTTGTCCTCCGGCTCGATGTCGCTGTCGATGAAGGACCAGAGATGGGCACCGCCCAGCGCCGGCGCCGCCTCGATCAGGATCACGCGCCGGTCGGGCCGCTCCCGCCGTGCGGCAAGCGCCAGCAGGCCGCCCGACAGGCCGCCGCCGATGATCGCAAGGTCGCAATTGGGGCCGCTCATCCTGCCCAGCATATAGACGGCGCTGTCTCTTTAGCCAGCCTAGCAGTCCGCTCTTTCGCCGGAGCGAGACATTGGTTACGATTGGCCATCCCCGGGGAGCCCCCGCCGGCCGGTTCGCGGCCGATGGACACAAGGGCTGAGAGGTGGTGCTGCAACGCCCACGACCCGCTGAACCTGATCCGGTTCGTACCGGCGTAGGGAGGGAAAGCCGCACGCGGTCTCCCTTTTTCCTGCCGGACGCGCCCCTGGAGGAGAGAGACGAGATGGCCGACGCAGATCCGACGAACCTGTCAGCCGGCGGCGCGCGCCCCGCAATGGCGGTCACCACCGGCCCGATCCGCGGATCGCGCAAGATCCATGTCGAAGGGCCGCAGGGCGTGCGCGTCGCCATGCGCGAGATCGCGCTGGAACCGTCCGCCAACGAGCCGCCGGTGCGCGTCTATGACTGTTCGGGCCCCTATACCGATTCCAACGCCCAGATCGACATCATGGCCGGCCTGCCGGCGCTGCGTCGTGACTGGATTCTCGGCCGTGGCGATGTGGAGGAGTATCAGGGCCGCGCGGTAAAGCCCGAGGATAACGGTCTCAAGGGTCCGGACCGCGCGGGCGGCGTCGCTCCTTTCCCCAACGTCGTCGAGCGTCCGCTGCGCGCCAAGGCGGGGATGAACGTCACTCAGATGCATTACGCACGGCGCGGCATCATCACCCCCGAAATGGAATATGTCGCGATTCGCGAGAATGTCGGCCGCGCCGCGCTCAAGGAAAAGCTGCTGCGCGACGGCGAGGATTTCGGCGCGTCGATCCCCGATTTCGTCACGCCCGAATTCGTTCGGGACGAGGTCGCCCGTGGCCGCGCGATCATCCCGTCGAACATCAACCACCCCGAATCCGAGCCGATGGCGATCGGCCGCAACTTCCTGGTGAAGATCAACGCCAATATCGGCAATTCGGCGGTCGCCTCCGACGTCGCCTCCGAAGTCGACAAGATGGTCTGGTCGATCCGCTGGGGCGCCGACACGGTCATGGATTTGTCGACCGGTCGCAACATCCACGACACGCGCGAATGGATCCTGCGCAATTCGCCCGTGCCGATCGGCACCGTGCCGATCTATCAGGCGCTGGAGAAGGTCGGCGGCATCGCCGAGGACCTGACCTGGGAGATTTTCCGCGACACGCTGATCGAGCAGGCCGAGCAGGGCGTCGATTATTTCACCATCCACGCCGGCGTCCGCCTGCCCTTCATCCCGATGACGGCGAAGCGCGTGACCGGCATCGTCAGCCGCGGCGGGTCGATCATGGCGAAATGGTGCCTGGCGCACCACCGCGAGAGCTTCCTCTACGAGCGCTTCGAGGAAATCTGCGAGATCATGAAGGCCTATGACGTGGCCTTCTCGCTCGGCGACGGCCTGCGCCCCGGCTCGATCGCGGACGCCAATGACGAAGCCCAGTTCAGCGAGCTGAAGACGCTGGGCGAGCTGACCCAGATCGCCTGGAAGCATGATTGCCAGGTGATGATCGAAGGCCCCGGCCATGTGCCGATGCACAAGATCAAGGCGAACATGGACAAGCAGCTCGAGGCGTGCGGCGAGGCGCCCTTCTACACGCTCGGGCCGCTGACGACCGACATCGCGCCGGGTTACGATCACATCACCTCGGCGATCGGCGCGGCGATGATCGGCTGGTTCGGTACGGCGATGCTCTGCTACGTCACCCCGAAGGAGCATCTGGGACTGCCCGATCGCGACGACGTGAAGGTCGGCGTGGTCACCTACAAGCTGGCCGCCCACGCCGCCGATCTGGCCAAGGGACATCCCGCCGCCAAGCTGCGCGACGATGCGCTCAGCCGCGCCCGCTTCGAGTTCCGCTGGCGCGACCAGTTCAATCTGTCGCTCGATCCGGACACGGCCGAGCAATATCACGACCAGACGCTGCCGGCCGAAGGCGCAAAGACCGCGCATTTCTGCTCGATGTGCGGGCCGAAATTCTGTTCGATGAAGATCACGCAGGAAGTGCGCGATTTCGCCGCGACGAAGAACGCCCCCGCCGACCAGTTCATCGCCGCCGGAGAAGCCGAAGCCGGCATGCGCGCGATGAGCGACGTGTTCCGCGAAAAGGGCGGCGAGATCTACCTCCCCGCCGCCGAGTGAGGGTGAGGGCGGCAACTGCCGTTCAACGATGAAAGGGGCTCGGCATTGCCGGGCCTCTTTTCATTTGCGGTGGTCGACCGCGCACGGCCATGACCCCGGTCACCAGGCCGGGAGGGGAGAAGGATGCACCTGATCGATCAGCGAAAGCCGCTTCTGGTGGTGACGATAGTCTGGCTGGCGGCGCTCGCCTGGTCGGGTTGGCATCCCTTCGATCGGACCACATGGTGGATGGAGGTCGCGCCCGTCCTGATCGCGCTCCCGGTCCTCTGGCTGTCCGCCGCGCGCTTCCCGCTGACCGGCCTCGCCTTCGGTTTAACTGCGGTTCATGGCCTCGTCCTGATCGTCGGCGGCGCCTATAGCTATGCGCGCGTACCGGTCGGCTTCATGGTGCAGGACTGGCTCGATCTGGCGCGCAATCCCTATGACCGCCTCGGTCATTTCATGCAGGGCTTCGTCCCCGCGATCGTCCTGCGCGAACTGCTGATCCGGCTGGGCGGAATCGCGCCGGGCAAGCTCGTGACTGCACTCGTCCTCGCCTGCTGTCTCGCGGTCAGCGCCACCTACGAACTGATCGAGTTCGCCGCCGCGATGCTCCTCGGCCAGGGCGCGGAAGAGTTTCTCGGCACGCAGGGCGACGTCTGGGACACGCAATGGGACATGCTGATGTGCCTGATCGGCGCGATGATGGCGCTGGCAGGGTTGAGCGCCGTGCATGATCGGCAGCTTATGCAGTCCACGTCCGTCCGGTGAGGGAGTAGGGCAGGAGGGTTGCTCACCCCTCCTGACCGCCCGCCGTCCGAGCATGGACGGATCCTGCCCTGCCCGGCATCACGGCTTTGCCTTTACCGGCAGACGAAACGGCGCGCCGAGCCGATTGAAGGCGTTCATTGCGGCAATGGCTAGGGTGAGATCGACCAGATCCTTTGGCTGGAACGCCGCTGCCACCTTGGCATAAGCCTCGTCCGATGCGTGGGTCTCGCTTATCAGCGTGACCTCCTCGGCCCATGCCAGGGCTGCGCGATATGGGTCGGAAAACAGGTGGGGCACTTCCGCCCACACCGGTACGAGCAGCACCTTTTCGAGGGGCATGGTCTTGAGCAGGTCGCGGCTGTGCAAGTCTATGCAGTGCGCACACCCATTGATTTGCGAGACGCGCAGAAAGACGAGGTGGATCAACTCGTCGGGCAGCGCCGTTTCCCGGGTGATATAGTGATGGATACCGAATAGGGCCTTCGCGCCTGCGGGCGCCACCTCATTCCAGTTCAAGCGATGCTTTGTAGTCATGAACGTTCCTCGTTGCGCGCCCGTGGTCCGGCGCTATCCAGCATGACGAGGTGCGGGGTCCGGCTGTGACATCGCGGAAGAATTTCTTCGAACGGTCCGGATGACGTCACATCCGGGCGGTCTGCCTCGTCATGCGTGTGGGCGGCACCGCACATGAAGGATGCGCAGATGACCACGGAGCAAAGGACCGCCGATTTCGAGCTGGAACGGCAGCGGCTGATCCGGCTCGGCTATCGCATGCTCGGGTCCATCAGCGAGGCCGAAGACGTGGCGCAGGACGCCTGGCTTCGCTTCGCAGCTGCCGAAGCCACGATCGATGCGCCGGCCGCATATCTCACGCGAATCGTCACGAGGTTGTGTCTCGACCGATTGAAGTCTGCGCGCATGCGCCGGGAAACCTATGTCGGTCCCTGGCTACCGGAGCCGTTGATCAGTGACGTCGAGCCGGATGAAGCGGCGGCTGACGACATCACGGTGACGCTCATGCTTGCGATGGAACGACTGTCGCCGTTGGAGCGGGCAGCTTTTCTGTTGCACGATATATTCGACGTGGCGCTCGGCGAGGTGGCTTTGACGCTGGGTCGCGAACCCGCCGCTGTCCGCCAGCTAGCCTCGCGGGCTCGCAAACATGTGCAGGATGCCCGGCCGCGGTACGCGCTCGACGCAGCCGAAGGCGATCGGATCGCGCGCGCTTTCTTCGCTGCAGCACGTGATGGTGACACTGGCGCTCTATCGGCTCTGCTGGCAGAGGATGTCGCGATTCACATGGACGGTGGTGGCAAGGTTCTGGCCTTTCACAACGTCGTCCAGGGAGTGGACCGCGTCCGGCGGCTCTACGCCAGTCTCCATCGAAAAGCCCCGAAGCCACCCCGGCTCCTGCGCATGGTCACCATCGATGGCCTGCCAGGCTATGTGAGTATCGACGGCCGCGAGGTGCTGCAGACCACCGCTCTCGAAATCCGCAACGACAGGATCGTCGCGATCTACATCGTCAGCAATCCCGAGAAGCTGATGAGGGTCCAGTCCTTCACGTCCGCTTCGGCACCCGGCCCCTGACAGTGCGACACTCCTGTGGATGCAGCCGAGCTCGGCGTACGCTGTATAATGCCGTGACGATCTGTGGATGGGCCATTATCAGCGGCCGATGGCGAGAAAGAAGCGCATCCTGACCGCGACCATGGCCGATGGCTATGTGAAGACGATCGGCCCGACCGCCGCGCCCTTTACCCATTTCTGGCGCATCGTCGCCATTCTGGAAAACGGAAAGACCGAGGTTTTCTGGGGCCACAGCAAGTCGGCCAAGGAGGCGGGAGGCAAGAAGGAGGCGGCAGCTGAGGCCGCGAAGGCCAGAGGCTGGCGGTCTTTTCAGTTCGAGGTCGTGGAACTCAGCGAGAGCTGATCGGTAGCGTCAGAACGAAGCGCGCGCCTTTCCCAGGCGCGCTGTCGACGCCGAGTTCGCCGCCCATGGCGCGGGCGAGTCGGCGGGAGATGTAGAGGCCGAGGCCGCTGCCGGTACCGTCTTGCAGGCCGAGCCGCTCGAACCGGTCGAAGACGCGCTCCTGGTCCTCGGGGGCGATGCCTTCGCCCTCGTCGGCGACGATCACGGCGGCGATGTCCCCCTCGCGTGCGCAGTCGATGCGCACCGTCCCGCCGGGCGGAGTGTGGCGGATCGCGTTGCTCAGCAGGTTGATCAGCACCTGCAGGATCCGGCGGAAATCGCCGTGCGCGACGATGGGCGATATGGCGGTCGATGCCGAAGGGTCGGGGATGGGCCGCCACTGCGCCGCCATCGGGCCCGACACGCCGTGATTGGCGGCGGCGGGATCGCCCGCCATGGCCGGTGGCGTCGCACCCGCCGAGAGGGTTGCAGCGACGAGTGTCGGGGCGAGCGCAGGCCGTCTTCGCCAGGCAGGTCCTATCACCCGCACCTGCGCCAGATCGGCGCGCACGGCGAGCAGTCCGGCGGCGCGGGCGGACGCATCGATCAGGTCGACGGCCTCGGCTTCGGGGCGAAAATCGGGACGTTCGATCGTCTGAAGGTCGACCAGATCCTCGACCAGCGCGAGCAGATGGCGGCCCGCTCCCGCGATATCATCGGCATAGCTGGCATAATCGCGCCGCACCGGGCCGTCGCCGCGATCGGAGATGCTGTCGGCATGGGCGATGATCCGGTCGAGCGGCTCGCGCATCGCCTGACCCAGTGCGGTGCCGAAGGCGGCGTCGAGCGGCGGCGGATTGGCGTGACCGCCGGCGGCCACCGGCTTAGGCGGAAGCGGAGCATCGCGGCGGCTGATCAGCAACTGATAGCCGGCAAAGCCCCCATTGGCTCCGAAGCTGGGCATGCCGGCGACGCGCACCGCCACGCCGCGGCCGAGCAGGCAATGCGCCTCGCCATCCTCGAACCGGTCGGCGCGCATCGCAGCTGCCACGATCGAGGACAGCCCTTCTGCATCGCGGCTGAAGGACAGCAGCGTCTCTACCGGCGCGCCGATGGTCGCGGGCAGATTGGGAGGGCTCTGCGCGATGCGCAGCATGGCGTCGGTCTCGACGATCCAGTCGGCGGCCGCGCGGCCGAAGTCGCGCCAGCGTACGGCCTCGGTCGCAGGGGTTGGCTGCGAGGCGAGATTTTCCTGCCAGCCGGTAATGGCGAGGACGACCCCGTCGTCGTCCTCAGCGGGGCGCACCGATACCCACAGGGCGACATCCTGCTCGTCGCTGGCGGCGATCACCTGTCGCGCGATCGGAATGCCCAGCCGGCGCGACAGCCGCGCAATCTGTCCCAGCTGGGGCAGCGCGATCATCCCGCCGGTTACTCCGCCGGCCTGCTGGTGCAGCCGCAGCAGAGGAGGGTCGGCCTCCACCAGACGCCCCTGCGCGTCGACCTTGCCGAACACGGGCCGGACGCCCTGCGGAGCGTTCATCGCCGCCGGCCGCCTTCGCCGATCTCGATCACCGCGCGGCGATAATTGGGATCGAGCCGCCAGATCAGCACCGCCTCGGCAGCCTGCCGCTGGCTCATCCGGTCGAACGCCTCGGCGCGGGCGACGATCTCGTCCTCGGCCGCGCCTTCGGCCGATCCGATCCGGTAGAGCATCGTCACCGCCGCCGCCCGGTCGCACTCGATCGCGCGCAGGATGGTGCCGAGCATCAGCCCGTGCGGATCCGTCACCATCGACCAGACACCGGTCGAATCCATCCCCGCGCGCTGGGCGATCGCGGCGGTGAACAGCGCCAGCCATCCTTCCTCCAGCGCATCGACGAGCAGTTGGTCATCGATCATGTCGCGATCGGAAAGCAGTTTCGCCAGAATGTCGGCGCGCGCCTCCAGCGTGTCGCTGTCGTCATGTTCGGCGAGCAGTCCGCGCACGGCGCCTGCCATCAGCAGGTCGGCGCGGGCCTCGGCCATGCCTTGCCGGTCGACCAGATAATGGCGCAGGGCCGCCGCCACCGCCCAGAGCAGCTTGCGGTGCGGGCCGGGCTGCAAATCGGTGCGGGCGAGCGCGGGATCGCCGAACGCATCATAGCGGCGGCTCTCGGCGATCAGCAGTGCCATCGTCGCCTCCGCCAGCGCGGTATCGCCCTTGTCGAGCAGCCGCTGGGCGAGGTCGGCGACATGATAGGGCGAGCCGCGCCCCAGCATGAGCGCCAGGCGATGTTCGTCGACCCGGCGGAGCATCGCGGCGACGAGATCGGGCTCGCGCAGCAGCGGGGTCGGCTCTAGCAGCGGAAGCGCGATCGGGGTGGTGGCGGAACCGAGCTGCGCGATCAGCGCGGCATCGGTCGCGGCCTGCGGCGGAGCTATGGGAGCGTCATGCAGGCGGTGTGCGACAGTTGCGTCCGATGCAGATGAAAAGTCAGTATCATTAAGGGGATAGCTGCTCTCCAGCGCGCCGATCAGGCGGACGCGCAGTTCGTCCTCGATCGCGCCGATCAGCGCGCGGATCAACTGCGCTATCTGCGCGCGGTGCTGGTCGGACAGGGTCACGGCGCTGTCGTGGAACAGGTCGCTGGCGGCGCGGCCGACGCGGCTTTCGACGCTGTCGAGCGCGCGTGCGGCGTCATGCAGCCACCGCGTCGCCGCGGACTGCCCTTCCGGCCGCCACTCGTCTTCCAACCCCATCATGCGTCGTTCGTATCGAAATGTCGTTAAATCGAAGCTAAACGATCAATCCTCGCAAGCACTGGCGCTCTTCCACACCGCCCGGAAGCGTTCGAGGAAAGAGGCCATGGCATAGGCCGCGAGCGCCGCGATCGCCCAGCGCCACCCGCCCAGCACCGCCAGGGCCGGTGCCAGCCACAGTAGCGCATCTTCGCTGGCGGTCCAGAGCGGCGTCGGCGGCGCCCGCAGCGCTCGGGCCACCGGGCGGAGGGCTGCCATTCCGCCGAGCGACGCGGGCACCAGCAGTGCAATTGTCCACCAGCCCCAGCCCCCGGTCGCCGCCTCGTGCCGCGCGAGCAGACCTAGCACCGCGGCACTCGCCAGCATCCGTGCCGCGCCGGGGAGGAATTCGGCGGGGGCGTCGCTCCACACCAGCCCCATGCGCCGGGCCAGCGCCCCTCCCGCAGCGGCGATCGGCAGCAGCAGCGCGGCCCCCCAGAAATAGCCGAACCCCGCCAGCAATAGCGCGAGCCAGGCAACCGCGACCGATCCCCAGGCGACCTGCCGCTCGTCGATCCGCCGGACCATCGCCTGCGGCAGCAGCGGGGCCGCGATCAACCGGTGGAGATGGCGTTCGGCCCAGTTGCCCTCGTCGCGCTCGGCGCGGCTGAGCATCAGCCGCTCGACCGCAGCGGTCGCGGCCGGCCCGGTCGCGATCACCGGCGGCGGTAGCGCCGCGCCCCCCTCCGCCGCCGGGCCGTCGGGCGCCAATGCCGGCACGCGCAGGGCATCGCCCTGCACCAGCCGGCGCAACAGGGTGGAGCTGAAATCCCAGTCCCCCAGCATGTTGGCGGTGGCGACGAGCATCGCCTTGTCCATCACGGCATAGCCGCCCCAGCGGTCCTCGGCATCGATCCGTTCGAACGCCTCATGGTCTGGCATGTCCGGCAGCGCGAGCAAAGCGGGGCCAGGCGTATCGACCAGCGCGTCGACCGCCGCCTGCGCCGCGACCACGCCATCGGCGATCAGCAGCACGCGTTCGTCGGGATGGAATCGGTCGACGGCATCGCCGACGGTGCGGGCTATCTCGATCCGCAGACCGTCGCGCCGCAGACGGTCGATCGCCTGTGCGAGTGCGGCGGGTACGCGCTCGACCAGCACCACGACATGCGCGGCGCCGGCCCGGCGGGCCAGCCCGGCCTGATGTTCGATCAGCGTGCGACCGGCCAGCGGCAGGACCGCGCGCAGCCCGTCACCCCGGTCGACCTGATCCTGCGCGGCAATCAGCGCGGCGAGCGGCAATGGACACGTCCCCCTCGGCAAGCCGGTCGCAATAGGGGGAAAAGGAGGATTCTGCAAAGCCGATCATGGCCCCGCCCGTCCCCTTTCGGGCCGGGTCGAGACGGCAAGACGGCGGCTGGTTGGGCAACCGCCGAGCGGTGCCTCAGCGGCGGCAGTCTGCCAGGCTGCAGGCGAGCCGGTCGAGCATAGCCGTGTCGGGGGCGGAGGCCGCTGCTTCGGCGGCCTGATCCGCCAGTTCGACCAGACCGAAGCTCGCGGCAAGCCCCTGCAGGCGAAGCGCCTCCTCGCGCCAGAACGCAGGCGATGAGGGTTGCGACATAGCGGCGAGATGCTGGGTGGCCGAGGCGAGGAACAGCGCCCGCAGATCGGCCGCAACCGCGCTGTCGGGGCCGACGGCGTCTGCGAGAAGGCGGTCGAGCGTTCCGGGATCGATGGTCATCCCGCCATCAGCGCCCGCAGGCGTAAAGATTTCGTTACTGCGGGCTATGCCGCGACTCGCGATTCCTGTAGGGGTTGAGCCCATGGGGAAGGCACCGCATCCGCTGGATCGCTGGCGCGCCGCCAACGCGGCCGAGGCCGAGGCCGTTCGTTCCGCCGCGACGCTGCCGAACGGGGACGATGCGGACAGCCCCACGACCTCCGAAATCCCGGCCGACAGCAGCGAGCTGATCCTTGGTGAGGGCGCTCGCGAGGATGCGCCGGCGCATCTCGATCCGGTTTCCTATATGCCGCGTCGTCGCGGTGCCGACATCGCCATCGGGGTGCTGTTCGGCGCGCTCGCGACCGGCTGGGTCGCGCTATGGATCGGCGGCGCCGCGCCCACTTCGGGCGACCTCGCCGCAATCGCCAATGGCGTAGCGCTGCTCAGCGGCCCGCTTGCCTTGCTCGGCATTCTGTACATCCTGCTCCAGCGTGGCTCGCTGCGCGAGGCGAAGCGCTTCGGTGATACCGCGCTGTCGCTGCGGGTCGAGGCGCGTCGGCTGGAAGAGGCTGTGGGCCGGATCACCGCCGTGCTCGACAACCGCCGCACCGATCTTGCCGGTCACACCAATGCGCTGCTCGACGAAGGCAACCGTGCGGCCGAAAAGCTCCAGCAGATTAGCATGGACATGCGCGACGAGACCGACCTCCTCGCGCGCCAGACCGAGTTGCTGCAGAACGCGGCCGGCGGTGCCCGCTCGGACATGAGCGGGCTGATGCAGGACCTGCCGCGCTCGCTCGACATGGTGAAGGAAGTGGCCGAACTGATCGGGTCGATCGGCGGCACTGCCAAGGATCACGCCGATGGCCTGTCGGAGGCGCTGTCGGCGATCGTCGCGCGCAGCCATGAGGCGGACGAGATGATCGGCGCCGCCTCGGGCCGTCTCGCGACCCAGATCGGCCGAATCGAAACCCGCGCCGAGCGCACCACCCGTACGATCGAGGAGGCGGCGGCCTCGCTTGGCCAGACGATCGACGGCACGCTCGACAAGGCGGTCCATGCGATCGACCAGGTCGGATCGGGCATCGATGCCCAGCGCGAGGCGATGGCGGCGATGATCGACCATGGCCGCGCTGCGCTGGACGAGGCCGGTACCGCCGCCGCCGCCTCGATCGCGCAACGCCTGACCGAAATGGGTGCCATGGCGGCCGACCTGTCGCGCCAGCTGACTCGCCAGGACGAGGATGCGCGCCGGCTGGTCGCCAATCTCGAACATGCGCTGTCGGCGATCGAAAGCCGGTTCGAGGCGCTGGGTGCCACCAGCACCGAACAGACCGCCGACCTCGCCGAACTGGTCGTGACCCTCAGCGACCATGTCGACAATCTCGGCCAGGCGGTGACCAACAGCATGGCCGGCGCGCGCACGCTGACTGACCGCGCCAATGCGCTGCGTATCGCGTTCGATTCGATCATCGCCAATGTCGAGCGCGACCTGCCCCAGGTGATGCACCGGGTCGAGGCGGAGGCCGCGCGCGGGGACGGCGTGATGCGCGCGATCACGGCGCAGGCCGAACAGCTGACCCAGACCGTCGAGCGCGCGACCGACCGGCTCGGCTCGGCGGACCTGCTGATCGACCGCCAGCGCGAGGCGATTGCGGGGTTGGGCGATCTCGCCGCCCGCCGCATGGCCGGCATCGCCGCCGATGGTGACGCCCTGCTCGAACGCCAGCGCGAACTGTCCGACGCCTTCGCCGAAGAGGCCAATGCCCGGCTCGAGGCGCTCCGCGACCATTCGAACGAACTCGCCCGCCTGATCGCCGAGAGCGAGGGCAATATGCGCGCTCTGTCCGAGCTGTCGGGCAGCAAGCTGGTCGATGCCATCCTCAAGGTACGCGAAACCGCGAGCGAAGCGGCGCGCGGCGCGCGCGAGGCGCTCGAATCGATCATCCCCGATGCCAGCGAGACGCTCGCGCGCAGCGGCGCCGAGGCGATCGAGCGCACCTTCGGCGATCAGATCACCCAGCGCATCCACCTGATCTCCGACACCGCCGAGGCGGCGGTCGCGGCCGCCAATCAGGCGAGCGAGCGACTGATGCAGCAGATGCTGTCGATCACCGAGGCGGCCGCAACGATGGAGAAGCGCGTCGCCGAGGCGGGCGCGAGCCAGGAAAGGACCGACCAGGAAGCGATCAGCCGCGAGGTCGCCGTGCTCGTCGAGCATCTGAACTCGGCCGCGATCGACGTCACCAAGCTGCTGTCGCACGACGTGCCCGACGGCGCATGGAAGGCCTATCTCCATGGCGACCACGGCGCGTTCACCCGCGCCGCCGTCCGCCTGCTGCGGACCGAGGAGGCGCGGCGGATCGCGGCGCTCTATGATGCCGACGTCGATTTCCGCGGCCATGTGAATCGCTACATCCACGATTTCGAGGCGCTGCTGCGCCGCGTTCTCGCCAGCCGCGACGGCGGGGCGCTGGCGGTGACGATGCTGTCGTCCGACATGGGCAAGCTCTATGTCGCGCTCGCCCAGGCGATCGAGCGCCTGCTGGTCTGATCGCGCCCGCGCGGCCCGGCCCGCGCTCAGCCTCCCGCCGCTCTTGTTCCTCCGCTCAAGCTGCGCCACACAGCGGCCATGGCCGACATCAAGCTGCACGAGAGCTGGAAGGGACCGCTCGCCCCCGAATTCGAGGCCCCCTATATGGCGGCGCTGCGCCAGTTTCTGGTCGAGCAGCGCGGCCAGGGCCGTCGCATTTTCCCGGCGGCGAGCGAATGGTTCCGGGCGCTCGATCTCACCCCGCTCGACAAGGTACGGGTCGTGATTCTGGGGCAGGACCCCTATCACGGCCCCGGCCAGGCGCATGGCCTGTGCTTCAGCGTGCGCCCGGGCGTTCCGCCGCCGCCCAGCCTCGTCAACATCTACAAAGAACTGCATAGCGACCTGGGGCTGGAACGGCCGGCGCACGGCTTCCTCGAACATTGGGCCGAACAGGGCGTGCTGCTGCTCAATTCGGTGCTGACCGTGGAAATGGCCCAGGCCGCCTCCCACCGCGACCGCGGCTGGGAGAAGTTCACCGACGCGGTGATCCGGCTGGTCAACGCGAAGACCGATCCGGTCGTCTTTCTGCTGTGGGGCAGCTATGCGCAGAAGAAGGCGGCCTTCGTCGACAGCACCGACAAGGGCGGCCGCCATCTCGTGCTGAAGGCGCCGCACCCCTCGCCGCTATCGGCCTATAACGGCTTCTTCGGATGCCGGCATTTCTCGAAGGCCAATGCCTTTCTGGAGGCGCATGGGATGGAGCCGATCGATTGGTCGCTACCGGCGGTGGGGTGAGGAAGAAGGCGTGATGCGGGCCGCAGGCCTGCGTAGCGTTCGTTGACAGGCATTGGGTCGCTACCTATGCACCTTCAGGAATAGGGTTGCAGGAAAGGCAGATACCGATGACTGACACTGTTGGACGGATGCCCGAGCGCGACAATCAGGCTCCTCTGCGGCCGTGGCACCCGCCTGTGCTGAAAGTCGAGCATGTCGATGAAATTACCCGCAGCGGCAGCACCTCGTCCCGCAACGACGGCTCGTCGATATTCGCGCCAACCTCCTGACGCTCCTTTCGTTTGCACGTTGAAGCATCTACGCTGAAAACGCTGCGTTTTCAGCGCATGGCATGAGCGCGTTCGCCGGCATCGTTCGCTGGGATGGCAGGGGCCCGCTTGACCCGGGTGACTCGGCCCGATTGATTTCTGCAGCGACGGCAACAGGTCATCTGAAGCCGACGATAGTCTCGGCGCCTCCCCTTGTCGCCGCGCTCGCGGAACGCGGTAGATCTTCTTCCCGACAAAAGCCGGACGGGCCCATAGTTTCGCTATTCGACGGACGCGTCGATGATCGCGTCCATCTGGCGGCACGTCTGAATCTGTCCGATCGGGAGCCCGATGACAAGACGCTGGTCCTGGCTGCGTTCGACCGCTGGGGGACGGATGCACCGCGCGAGATGCTGGGCGAGTTTGCGTGGGCGATCTGGGACGCTGCGAATGCGTGTCTGATTCTTGCGAGGGATCCCTCTGCATCCCGCTCGCTATATTATTATCGTGATACCCGACTCGTCGCTTTCGCCACCAGCGTTCGCGCTCTGCTCGCGCTTCCCGACGTGCCCCGCGACCTGGATCGGCAGGCGCTGGCCGAATTCGTAGCACTTCATCCCGGCATGGGCGACCGGACGGTCTATCGCGACATCCGCCATGTCCTGCCGGGCACGACGGCCATAATCACGGCCGAGCGATTGCGGCTCGAGGCGAACTGGCGCCCGTTTCGCCGCCCCGGTCCGGTCAAACCCTCCGAATGGACCGAAGGCGCGCGCGAGCTGCTGGAGCGCGCTATATGCGATCGTGCCCGGACCGGGCCGGTTGCGGTTTCGCTCAGCGGTGGTCTCGATTCTTCGATCGTGGCTGGCGTGGCGGCGGCGGTGCGGGCGCCTGAATCCGTTCTCGGTATCGCCCTCGTGCCAGGCGATCAGGACCTGGCCGTGCATCCCGGCTGGGTGCCGGACGGTCGTCCGCAACTGGAGGCGCTGGCGCGCTGCCACGGCAATTTGCGGATCGATCACATCATGCCTCCGGTTCACAGGGTAGACGTCGACCCGACGCATCTTTTCGTAGCGACGGGCCAGCCCATCGGGCTCGCGCCGAATATCGGTTGGCTGCTCGGTGCGTGGCAGCACGCGCAGGCTGCCGGTGTGCAGATGCTGATGACCGGTGACGAGGGTGAGATGTCGATCACCCACCGCGGGTCGCTGTCGGCATTGGTTCGTCAGGGCGAGCCAGCGAGAGCGGCGCTCGAAGCGTGGCGTCTGGCTCGCGGGGGGCAGGGCCGCCTGCGCGACCATATCGATATGGCTTTCTTCGGCGGCACATGGAATTTGATACGTGGCAAGGGGCCACGCCCCGGGGATTGGCGCCACTACAGCCCCATTCACCCGGACTTCGCCCAAGAGGCCGGCGTGACCGAGCTCCTGATCGAAGAGGGGTTTCCGGGAGGCTTTCGCCATCGCCCGCCCGGATATCGGGAAGCGGTGGACATCTACATGCGGCGGCGGGCGGGGACCGTCGACAATATCGCAGCTTTGCGCGCTCTGACCGGAGTCGACCATACGAGTCCGTTCAGTGACCGCCGGGTGGTCGATTTCTGTCTGTCACTGCCTGAAAGAGCGTTCGTGCGGGATGGCCGCTTCCGCTGGCTGGCGCGTGAGGCTTTCCGCGATGTGCTCCCGAAGGAGGTTCGCGACAACAGCGTCAAGGCCGAACAGAATGCAGAATGGTTTCACAATCTGAGGCTGCGGCGGGATCGCCTGCACGAGCAGCTGGAAGAGATCGAGACCTCGCCCCTCGCGCGGCAGGCGCTGGACCTGCCACGGCTCAAGCGCCTGCTCGACCAATGGCCCGCGACCGCCGAAGCTGCGACGGCGGCGGGGCCTGCCTATCGGTCGACCCTGGTGCGGGGCCTCCATGTAGGTTCCTTCCTGCGCTGGCTTGACCCCAGCAATGGCGGATGAAAGGTCAAAGATAGCCAAACATCGCCATAGCCTCGCCGTGGCTGGCTTCGATGCGCTGCCTCTGCGCCGGTGTGAGGCTGTCGCGCCACCCGCCTGCTAAGCCGCGTCTGAAGAAGGGAACTTCTGCCCGCGTCCGCTCACGAAAGCCGTGCCGTTCTTCCTGTGCCTGGAGGGCGTCGAAGCGGCTCGCCTCTACAGCGCCCGCTATTGCGCTGGCAGACGGGTTCCAGCGGAGATGGCGGGCAACCCGTTCGAGCGAATCCGCAGGGGTGTCGAGCATGTCCTCGAACCGAACCAATAGTGGTTGTATTGGGGAGGCAAGCCAGCTGCGCGCATGGTCGCTCCACGTCAGCAGCCTTTGTCGCAACTGGGGGCTGCCATAGCCTGACCCGCCTGCAAGCATGGCAGCCGGATCGTCCATGAAGGCGATGGCGGCATCGATGCTGGAGCCATGGTGATGGGCTAGCGAAATGGCAACGTCACGGGGGTCGCGGATGACGTAAACGGCGCTTGCCGTGACGTCGGGAGGGAAGAGCGGTTCGCCCGCAGCCGTGCGGGTCCAGGCGTGATGGACCTTTCGCAGCTGTGGCTTGCCCAGCCAGGCCGCCTCGAGACGAAAGAAGGCCGGACGGGCAGCCTCCTCCTCGGCCAGAGTCAGGGCTGCGCTGTCGACGTCCGCCACCTCGTCCATTGCGGCGCGATCGCACGCGATCGGTGCGAACAGTTCGGATGACCGGAAGTCCAGGTTCTGGCCGCCCTTACTGAGGCTTGCCAAGGCGAGCCGCAGCCATGTGTTTCCCGACTTGGGGTAGGAGGCCAGCCAATGATAGCAGCTCATCCCGAGACCAGTTCCATCTCCGTGCGGACGCGGCGCACCATGTGGTCCACGGTCGCATCGAGCTGATCCATGTCCATGATCCGGGTCAGTTCGACGGACGGCGCCGCAAGCACGCGCATGAGCCGGGCGAGCAGTGCTTCTCTCCGCCCCATCCGGAAGGCCGACATGCGTCGATAGACCGAGTCTAGCAAGGCGGATAGCGCGGAGGAGCCGGCAAGCAACTGGTCGCCAACCTGCCGATGATCCTTGGCGATCCTCAGGTGAAATACCATGGAAAGCGGCAGGGGCGAGCGGACCGGGTTTTGTTCGATCGGAATCAGATATTTGTCGATATCAGGCCGCACGCGATCAAGCCCGCCGCTTGAGATATCAAGGGCGTCCATCGTGTCGCGCCAAAGTCTCATGCCGGGAAAGGATGGTAGGACAACCGGTCGAGCTGCTCCGTTTACATCGACCACCGTCACGTCATCAGCGAGTATGGGAAAACCCAGACGATGGAACGCGGCTGCGAGCGTCGATTTGCCTGCCCCCGAATTGCCCGCGAAGGCGACGGCTTTTCCGTCGATCTCGACGCAGCCTGCATGAAGGGGAATCAGGCCGCGCTGGTGACAAAGCAGGCCAAATACGCTTCCGAGCAGGAAGACACGGATTGCGGGTTCGCCGACCGGCAGGCGCGGCGCAATCGTGATGCGACGCCCGCCCTCGATCCTGTAGGCTGCAACGTCGGCAATCTCGTAGCGGCAGCTACCGTCGCGCGATGCCTGAAAAAAAGGTCCGACATGAATTGCCTCGTCGAGGCTGGGGCCAACGCTTCCTAGGATGATGTCCACATCCGCCGGCCGATCGTCGCCGGACCAGGGAAGAAGCTCCGGGAGAGGCAATTCGGACGCGAATTTAAGACCGCAAAGCTCATAGTGCATCTTCGTTGCCCGGAAAAAAAGAGAGTAGGATGCGCGCCGACGGCCGATCAGGGGGCGTATTTCACGGTTTCCGGAAAAAGGCGGCGTCCACCCGTGAGTTCGAGATAGCTGTCGTCGCCGATGCGGAATGCCTGCCGGACCCACATGAGGATGATGAGGTTGCGGGAACTGTGTCTCGATGTGCCGGCAGGCATATCGATCATCTCCAGCAGCTTTTCCTCGATCGCCGGCAGCCCATCCGGGAAACTATACTGGTCCGATGGACCGCAATGCATCTCATATTCCGTGCATCCGCGCTTGATCGTGATCGGAACGCCATCAAGCGCAGAGTCTTCGATCAATGTAGCGCTGATGTCCCGATGAATTGCCCGCGCCTGTTCAAGACCGTCAGCGTAGAAATAGGCGCCGTAGACGTCGGATGTGTAATGGGCGTCCATATCCGGCTGGAACTTCGACGGATAGGGCTTTCCGACCGTGGCATCGAATATGCGCACAAGCTGCGATACCTTGCGAGGCGCCACCTTGACCTTGTAGCAGCTGCGGCACGTCGAGGGGACCTGACGACGCTCATAGACATTGTCGAACAGGAAGAGGAGCTTCCGGCAGGGATAGGGCCAAGGCACCGGATTGCGCGCGGTGCGGTCATGCGAACGGTCGTCTGCGGGCAGGGTATAGCTATCTTTATCGTTGCGCTCGAGGGCGCCCTTCGCAACGGCCTGATCGAGATTCTGTGCGACGCTGTTGCGCCCGATCCGGGCCGTCAGCCAGTCGTCCTTCGCGAGGTCAGCTCCCGATCGTTGCTGCGCTGCAGCCCGATCAGCGGAACTCGACAAGGCCGTGGTCCGCCATCGTCAGAAGCAAAGCGCCAAGATCCCGTTCGATCCGATCCGCGTCGGCGGCATAGTCTTGTGCCATCCCGTCGGACAGGGCAGCCAGACTCTGGGGATGTTCGAGCCGCTGCCACATGTCCGTTCCGATCGAATCCAAGCCGAAATAGAGGCCGCTTTCCATATCCATCATCGTCGCCTCTCCCGCGACTTCGGTGGAGAGCACCGGAGGGCAACGGTAAATCGTCGCATGGCGATTGATGGAAATGGGCAAGGCATTGGTCACGGCGGCTATTTCTCCAAGATCCGATGATACCGGATTCCCACTCGTTCGCAATCGACTCCCCCGAACGGTGTAGCGCGAGCCTAAGCCGCCCGATCCAATAACGGTCCCATCGCCACGATGTCCCCCGCGCTGAAGATCATCCGGCCGGGCGTATCGCCTTCCACGCCGTGGAAGAAGAAGGGTGTGCCGAAGCTGTCGCCTTCGACCAGCGCCGATGCCATGTCGGCGGCGACGGCCATGACGAGGTCGACCTGCGCGCTGCTGTCGGAGGGCGAGGTCGCGGTCAGCTTCTTCGCCATATAGGCCTCATACTCGGCGAGAGTCGTTTCCGGACGGTAGAGATAGTTGAGCTCGCGATAGGGTTCGCCCGGCCAGGGATAGACGATGTAGCGCATCTCCAGCGCGCGGAAGCCCCGGGGGAATTGCTGGTGCACCACTTGGCACACGGCACAATCCTTGTTGGTGAACATGTAGCAGATGCCGTCGGTGGGCGCTTTCGTCGCGGGCTGGCGGATGCTGGGAAGCATCGCCAGCTGATCCCAGAAGGGAGCCAGTTGGTCCTGAAAGCTGGCTTGCCCGGCGATCCCTGCCTTGCTCGCGCCGACGCTGCCGGTGCGGGTAGCGAGGTAAAGGGCGGGAAGGGCCGCGAGCAGGCCGCGTCGGTTCAGCTTCGTCATTGCGCGGGCCGTCGATCCTTGTGGCGTTCGGGTTCAGACTAGCGTGGATGCGTCAAGCTGAACAGCGGGTGACGGGAATCGCTGTCCCGTAGAGCTTCGGCTCCTCACCGGCAACGCGGGTGGGAGGGGTTGCGCCTTCCCCTCCACCGGCTTCGCCGGTCCCCCTCCCCGTGCCGGGGAGGAATTATTGATGGCTGCCGGTGGCGCGGGAAGGTTCGTTTCCGAGGGCGCCAAGGATTTGGGGAGGCGGAAGGCGGGAGGCGCCGGTTCCTCCCCGGAACGGGGAGGGGGACCATCCGCAGGATGGTGGAGGGGTCTTCCTCATCTCCCTGATGTCGCCGGGCGGGAGGCGGGCCCCTTTCCCTCACTGCCTTCGGCGGCCCCCTCCCCGTTGCCGGGGAGGAGTTTATGCTCCGCGCGACAAAAAAGGGGGCCGGTGCTGGGCACCGACCCCCTGATTCTCGCGCCGATCGGGACCGGCGCCTTAGCGCTGGCTGACGGGGACGTAGTCGCGCTGCGTCGGGCCGGTGTAGAGCTGGCGCGGGCGGCCGATCTTCTGCTCGGGGTCCGAGATCATCTCGTTCCACTGCGCGACCCAGCCGACGGTGCGGGCGAGGGCGAAGAGAACGGTGAACATCGTCGTCGGGAAGCCGATCGCCGACAGGATCACGCCCGAATAGAAATCGACATTCGGGTAGAGCTTCTTGTCGATGAAATAGGGGTCGCTCAGCGCGATCCGCTCGAGTTCGCGGGCGGTGTCGAGGACCGGGTCGTTGATGCCCAGCTTGTCGAGCACCTCGGTAGCGGCTTTGCTGAGCACCTTCGCGCGCGGGTCGAAATTCTTGTACACGCGATGGCCGAAGCCCATCAGGCGGAAGGGATCGTCCTTGTTCTTCGCGCGGGCGATGTACTCGGGGATGCGATCCGGGGTGCCGATCTCGCGCAGCATGTTGAGCGCCGCCTCGTTCGCGCCGCCATGCGCCGGCCCCCACAGGCAGGCGATGCCGGCCGCGATGCAGGCGAACGGGTTGGCGCCCGACGAACCGGCCAGACGGACGGTCGAGGTCGACGCGTTCTGCTCGTGGTCGGCGTGCAGGATGAAGATCTTGTCCATTGCCGACACGATCACTGGATCCGCCTCATACTCCTCGGCCGGAACGCCGAAGGTCATGCGCAGGAAGTTGGCGGTGTAGCTGAGGTCGTTCTTCGGATAGACGAAGGGCTGACCCACCGAATATTTATAGGCCATCGCCGCGATCGTCGGGATCTTCGCGATCAGGCGGTGCGACGCGATCAGGCGCTGCTTCGGATCGTTGATGTCGGTCGAGTCGTGGTAGAAGGCCGACAGCGCGCCGACGACGCCGCACATGATCGCCATCGGGTGCGCGTCGCGACGGAAGCCACGATAGAATTGCGCCAGCTGCTCGTGCAGCATGGTGTGGCGGCTGATCGTGTAGGTGAAGTCGTCGAGGCCCTTCGCGCTCGGCAGCTCGCCGTTGAGCAGCAGATAGGCGACTTCCATGAAGCTCGACTGCTCGGCGAGCTGGTCGATCGGATAGCCGCGGTGCAGCAGGACGCCCTCGTCGCCGTCGATATAGGTCAGTGCCGACTGGCACGACGCGGTCGAGGTGAAGCCGGGGTCGTAGGTGAAGGCGCCGGTGTTCGCGTAGAGCTTGCGGATGTCGACGACATCGGGACCGACGGTGCCCGACAGGACCGGATATTCGGACGACTTTCCGCCGAGCTCCAGTTTCACAGATTCAGCCATGTTCAATCTCCTGTCGTTTGCCCCTGTGCCGGCAAGCCGGCTGGTTCATGCCAACTCGACCAGCCGTCAGCGCAGCTGGTCATCCAGTCGTCCCAGGCTCTCCTCGCGGCCGAGAAGGGCCAGAACGTCGAATATGCCCGGGGAGGTCGTGCGTCCGGTGAGCGCCGCGCGGAGCGGCTGCGCCACCTTGCCGAGGCCGATCCCCCCTTGCTCCGCCACCGACCGGACGGCCGCCTCGAGGGCGTCCGCATACCAGTCGGCAGTCGCGGCAAGCGCTTCGCGGGCCTGCGCCAGCAACGCCTTGCCGGGTTCGTCTAGCAGCGATGCCGCCTTCTCGTCCATATCGAGCGGGCGGGTGCGAAACAGAAAGGCTGCGCCTTCCGTCAACTCGTTGAGATCCTTGGCCCTTACCTTCAGGTAGGGAATGCTGCGCAGCAGTAGGTCCTGCTCCTGAGCACCGAATTCGCGCCCTGCCGCCGCTGCGACTCCGGGGGCGATCAGTGCGGCCAGGCGGGCGTCGTCGGCCTCGCGGATATAGTGCCCATTGAGATTCTCGAGCTTCTTGAAATCGAAGCGCGAGGGCGAACGGCCGACGCCGGCCAGATCGAACCACTCGATCGCCTGTTCGCGGCTGATGATCTCGTCGTCGCCATGGCCCCAGCCGAGCCGAAGCAGATAATTGTTCACCGCCTCGGCCAGGAGGCCCATCTCGTCGCGATAGGCATCGACGCCCAATGCGCCGTGGCGCTTCGACAGTTTCGCGCCGTCGGCGCCGTGGATCAGCGGGATATGGGCATAGACCGGCTCGGGCCACCCCATCGCGCGGATCAGCGCCAGCTGGCGAAAGGCATTGTTGAGATGGTCGTCACCGCGGATGACGTGGGTGACGCCCATGTCGTGATCGTCGACGACGACTGCGAGCATATAAGTGGGGGTGCCGTCCGACCGCAGCAGGATCATGTCGTCCAGCTCGGCATTCTGCACGGTGACCGGGCCCTGCACCTTGTCGTCGATCGTCACCTCGCCCTCGCGCGGCGCCTTCAGGCGGATGACGAAGGGCGCGCCGGCGGGCGCCTCGGACGGATCGCGGTCGCGCCAGCGGCCGTCATAGCGCAGCGGCTGCTTGGCCGCGCGCTGCTGCTCGCGCAGTTCGGCCAGTTCCTCCGGCGTCGCATAGCAGCGATAGGCGTGGCCCTTTTCGAGCAGCTCGTTCGCCACCTGCGCATGGCGGTCGGCGCGGGCAAACTGATAGACGACATCGCCGTCCCAGTTCAGGTCGAGCCACCGCATTCCATCCAGAATGGCGTCGATCGCGGGCTGCGTCGAACGGGCGCGATCGGTATCCTCGATCCGCAACAGGAATTGGCCGCCATGGTGGCGCGCGAACAGCCAGTTGAACAGGGCGGTGCGGGCGCCGCCGATATGGAGGAATCCCGTGGGCGAGGGGGCGAAGCGGGTGACGACCGCTTTTGTGTCCGTCTGTGCGCTCAAGCGCCGATTCTCCGATTGCGGGGCGAAGGCCTGCGACTGTGCAGCGCCCCCTAAAGCATTTTCCGGTCGGGTCAATTTGGCTGACGATGCTCAAAACGCAAATATGGCCCGGGAGACCGCGCAAATGCCCCGCTTCGAGGCAATCGCCCGCCCTTGCCGGTCCCCGGCTCGCGGCATAGACCTGTGCCCCGAGAGGGTGGCGCGGGAAGGACGGGCGCATGACGAATATACGGGCGGTGGTGGAGCGCTGGTACGATTGCCTGGGGCGGATGGACGTCGAAGGTTTCGCCGCGACGATGCACGACGACGTGGTGCTCAACGTGTCGGGGCGGACGGCGGTCTCCGGTCGCTGCAACGGCAAGCGCCAGCTGTTCGAGGAGGTGTTCCCCAAGGTCATGGCCAATCTGGTGCCGGGCAAGGTCAATCTCGGCCGGCGCTATCGCATCTTCGCGGTCGATCCGCCGATCGTCGTCGGCATGATGGAGGGCGGCGCCGAGACGCTCGACGGCCAGCACTACGAGCAGACCTATTGTCAGGTCTTTCGCGTCGAGGGCGGGCAGATCGTCGAGCTGTGGGAATATTTCGACACGGTCCAGGCCGAGGCGCGGCTGTTCGGCAAGGCGATCGATGTCGGTGAGCCGCTCGCCGATCCTCTCCGCTTCTGATCCTGCGGCGGTCGCCGGCGGCCTGCGCGCGGCGCTGCGCGGGCTGAACCCGCTCGCCGCGATCGAGACGCGGCTGGAGGCGGAGCGCGACCAGATCGCCTTGTGGCTGCCGATAGCCCTCGGCGCGGGCATCGCCGCCTGGATGGTGCTGCCCGACCGCTTCGCCTGGTTCGCGGCGATGGCGGGCTTTGCCGCGCTCGCCTTCGTCGGATGTGCGGTCGGCCTGGGCTCGCGGCTGGGTCGGATGATGGCGGTGGGCGGTGCGGTCGCGCTGTTCGGGGTCGTGCTGATCTGGACGCGCGCCGACTGGGTCGCTTCGCCGCGGATCGACCGGCCGGTGGTCGCGGTGGTGGCCGGGCGGGTGGTCTCGGTCGAACGGCTGCCCGCGCGGGAAATCGTGCGCGTGACGGTTGAGGACGTCGCTGCGCCGCTACCGCCCCGGCTGCGCCTCAACATCGATCAGGCGCAGGTCGACGAGCGTCTATCGGTGGGCGACGGCATCAATGTGCGCGCCCGGCTGATGCCACCCGCGCCGCCGCCGGTGCCCGGCGCGCAGGACTTCGCCCGCACCGCCTGGTTCCAGCAGCTCGGAGCGACCGGCAAGGCGCTCGATCCGCCGGTGGTAACACAGGGCAGTCAGGGCGGGTGGCTGGGCTGGCTCGCCGATCGGCGCGCGGTATTGTCGCGCCATATCGAGGGGCGGCTGCCGGGCAGCGAAGGCGGGGTCGCCGCCTCGCTCGCGACCGGAGATCAGGGTGCCATCGCCGAGGAGGATGCCGAGGCGCTCCGCCGGGCGGGCCTCGCGCATCTGTTGTCGGTCTCGGGACTGCACGTCTCGGCCGTCGTTGGCGGTGTCATGCTGCTGACCTTGCGCCTGCTTGCGCTCAGCCCGGCGCTGGCACTGCGGGCGCCCTTGCTGCTGATCGCGGCCGGGGCGGGGGCGCTGTCCGGTATCGTCTATACATTATTATCGGGCGCGCAGGTGCCGACGATCCGCTCCTGCATCGCCGCGCTGCTCGTCCTCGCCGGGATCGCGATGGGACGTGAGGCGATCACCTTGCGGCTGGTCGCGACGGGCGCGCTGGTGGTCCTGCTCTTGTGGCCCGAGGCGATTGCCGGGCCGAGCTTCCAGCTGAGCTTCGCCGCCGTCACCGCGCTAGTCGCCCTGCTCGATCACCCGCGCATCCGCGCCTTCGCCGCGCCGCGCGAGGAAGGCTGGCTCGTCCGTCGCGGTAGGTCGCTGGCGCTGCTGTTGCTCTCCGGTCTGGTGATCGAGGTGGCGCTGGCGCCGATCGCGCTGTTCCACTTCCACAAGTCGGGCCTCTATGGCGCGCTCGCCAACATCGTCGCCATCCCGCTGACCACCTTCCTGATCATGCCGGCCGAGGCGCTCGCGCTGCTGTTCGACGCCGTCGGGTTCGGGGCGCCCTTCTGGTGGGTGACGGGGCAGGCATTGGCGGGCCTGCTCTGGCTGGCCCGCACGGTGGCCGAGGCGCCGGGGGCGGTGACGATGCTGCCGACCATGGGGCGGCTCGCCTTCGGGTTGTTCGTCGCGGGTGGACTCTGGCTCGCATTGTGGCGGACCGGCTGGCGGCGCTGGGGACTCGTGCCCTGCGCCGCTGCAACGCTCCTCGCGCTGACGGCACCCGCGCCGGACGTGCTGATCACGGGCGACGGGCGGCATGTCGCCTTCGTCCTCGGCGACGGCCGCGTTGCGCTGCTGCGCGAACGGGCGGGCGATTATGTGCGCGGCATGCTGGGGGAGGCGGCGGGCCATGATGGCGAGCCGCTTCCGGTCGACGCGCTGATGCAGGCGCGTTGCTCGACCGACCTGTGCGTGACCGAGATTGCCCGCGGCGGCCGGCGCTGGCGCATCGCCGCGACGCGCAGCCCCTATCGGCTCGACTGGGTCCGGTTCACCCGCATCTGTGCGCGTGCCGATATCGTGATCAGCGACCGCCGCCTGCCGCGTGGCTGCAAGGCGCGCTGGCTGACGATCGACCGCCGCCTGCTCGCCCGCACCGGGGGCATCGCGATCGACCTCGACCGCGGCGGCGTGGCGACCGTCGCCGCCGAGGCGGGGCACCATCCCTGGGTGAGGTTCGATCGATGATCGACGATGGCGCGCACCCATTCGTCCTGCGAACATCCCGGCTGGCGCTGCGGCCCGCTCGGCCTGGCGATGTCGCCGATCTCCACGCGGTCCTGTCGGACGCGCGGGCCATGCGCTTCTGGTCGAGCCCGCCCCATGTCGATATCGCGCAAACGGCGGACTGGCTTGCCGATACGATAGCGATCCCACCCGGGGAGGGGGAGGATTTCGTGATCGAGCGTGACGAGCGCGTGATCGGCAAGGTCGGGCTGTATCGCTTTCCCGAGATCGGCTTCATCCTGCACCCCGACTATTGGCGGCAGGGTTTCGCCCGCGAGGCGCTGGCTGCGGTGATCGACCGGGCCTTCGTGGTTCATCGCCTCCCGCAGATTGTGGCCGACGTCGATCCGGACAATGTCGCCTCGCTGGCGCTGCTTTCCGGGTTGGGATTTATCGAAACCGGGCGTGCCGAACGGACGTGGTGCGTCGGTGGCCGCTGGTGTGACAGCGTCTATCTGGCGCTCGGGAAAGGGGACTGGGGCGCGAACCGATCGTGACCGGCGGCATTGGCAGGCGGTGGGGATCGCCCTATCACCAGCGCATCGACAGAGGAGAGAGATGATGGAATTGCGCTACGTCACCGTCGGCACCAACGATATGGAAAAGGCGCTCGCCTTCTACACCGAGTTGCTGGCGACGCAGGGCGCGACCAAGATGTTCGATCATCCGAGCGGGGGCGCCGTGTTCGGCAAGAACGGGGCCCCGATGCTGGGCCTGGTCCGGCCGTTCGATGGCAAGGATGCGACGGCCGGAAACGGCACGATGATCGCGTTCGAACTCGAAAGCCGCGAGGCGGTCGATGCTTTCCATGCCAGGGCGCTGGCGCTGGGTGGTGCCGACGAAGGCGCGCCGGGCGAGCGCGGTCCCGGCTTCTACATGTCCTATTTCCGCGATCTCGACGGCAACAAATTCTCGGCCTGCAAATTCGGCTGAGCACTGGTGGCCGCCCGGTCCCGCTGCGAGGCCGGGCCTGCCGATCCGATCAGTAGCGTCGCAAAAGCCCTGCGAGCTTGCCCTGGATCTGCACCTGATCCGGACGATAGCGCTGCGGGTCGTAAGAACGGTTTGCCGGATCGAGGCGGACCATGCCGCCCTCGCGCCGGAAATATTTGAGCGTCGCCTCATGGTCGGCGATGAGCGCCACGACGATCTCGCCGTCGCGCGCGGTTTCGGCGCGGCGGATCAATGCATAGTCGCCGTCGAGAATGCCCGCCTCGACCATCGAGTCCCCCGACACTTCGAGCGCATAATGTTCGCCCGGCCCCAACAGAGCGGCGGGCACCGAAAGCGAGCTGTGCCCCTCCATCGCCTCGATCGGCAGACCGGCGGCGATGCGGCCGTGCAGCGGAATCTCGAGCACATTCTCGTTCGCTGGCTGCGGAACGACGGCGGGTGCCTTCGCCTTGGCGGCGGGCGCTGAGGCCTTGCCCGTCATCTCGGGAACGCGCAGCACCTCGAGCGCGCGGGCGCGGTTGGGCAGGCGGCGGATGAAGTTGCGTTCCTCGAGTGCGCTGATCAGGCGGTGGACGCCCGACTTGGACTTGAGCTCCAGCGCTTCCTTCATTTCCTCGAACGAAGGCGAAACACCGGTCGCCGACAGGCGTTCCTGGATGAAGCAGAGCAGTTCATGTTGCTTGCGCGTGAGCATGGTCTTTGACCCCATCGGGAACGGACGGGGAACATTTAGGCAACTGCAGGAATCTTGTCAAGCGAAGGGCAGAACCTCCACCTCCGCACCCGCCGGAAGGCCTCCGGCCTCGGCCTCGCGGACGATCAGCAGTTCGGCCTGCACCAGTGCGGCAAGGCCGGCGCTGTCCTGCCCCGACAGAGGTTCGACGCCGCCGTTCGTCCAGCGCGCACGGACATATTCGGCGCGGTTGCCGGTTGCGGGGAGGGGGGCCGTGAGGCGCGCGGGCATCGGCATCGGCACGGGGTGCGTGGCGCCGAGGAGGTGGGCGATCAGCGGCCTGGCGAACAGCGTCGCGGTCACGAAGGCCGACACCGGATTGCCCGGCAGGCCCAGCACGATCGCCTCGCCCAGCGTGCCGATCATCACCGGCTTTCCCGGCTTCATCCTTACCCGCCAGAAGTCGATCACGGCGCCCGCCTGCTGGAGCGCGGGGAGCACGAGGTCATGGTCGCCGACCGAAGCACCGCCGGTCGTCAGGATGATGTCGCTTTCGCCTGCCATCCGCGCAAAGGCAGCAGCGATGGCGTCGAGATCGTCGCGGACGATGCCATGATCGGTTACGATGCAGGCGCTGCGGCCGAGCAGCGCGGCGAGCATCGGGCCATTGGACGCCGGCAGCAGCGCGCCGGGAGTCGGCTCGCCCGCCGGCACGAGTTCGTTGCCCGTCGACAGCAGCCCGACGCGGGGGCGCCGCCGCACCGGCAACGTCCCATGGCCGCCGCTGGCGGCCAGTGCAATCGCCGCCGCGCCGATGCTGCTGCCCTGGGCGAGAAGCAGTGAACCCTCACGAAAGTCGCCGCCGGCGGGTCGTACATGGGCACCTGTCGCGGGCGGCCCTTCGCCGGTCATGGTGAGCCGGTCGCCGTCGCGCGTCGCTTCTTCCTGGATGAGGATCGTGTCCGCGCCGGGGGGAACGGGCGCGCCGGTGAAGATGCGGGCTGCCTCGCCCGGCTGCAAAGCGTGGTCGAGCCCACCACCGGCGGCACTTTCGCCGACCACGGTCCAGGGACCCGGCCGCTCGGCGAAGCGGATCGCATAGCCGTCCATCGCCGACAGATCCAAAGCGGGCTGGGTACGCCGGGCAAGGATATCCTGCGCAGCATAGCGGCCCAGCGCGTCGAGCAGCGGGACGGTCTCTTCCGGCAGCGGGCCGCGTAGCGCGAGCATCCGCGCCTGGGCTTCCGCGACCGGGATCAAGGCCATCAGTCGGCCTTCCAGTCGCCCGACCGGCCGCCGCTCTTCGCGAGCAGCCGCACGTCGCCGATCTGCATCCCGCGATCGAGCGCCTTGGCCATGTCATAAATGGTCAGCAGCGCGACCGAGACGGCGGTCAGCGCCTCCATCTCGACGCCGGTGCCATAGGTCGTGCCGACGGTCGCGGTGGCGCGGATGCCGTCAGCTTCGATGGTCAGGTCGAGCGTCACGCCGGTGATCGGCAGTGGATGGCAGAGCGGGATCAGCTCGGCGGTCTTCTTCGCCGCCATGATGCCGGCGACGCGCGCTACTGCCAGCACGTCGCCCTTCTTCACTGCACCCGCCCGGATCGACTCCAGCGCATCGGCCGCGATCAGGATGCGACCTTCGGCCGTCGCTTCGCGTTTCGTTTCGGCCTTGGCCGAGACGTCGACCATGCGGGCCGCGCCGTCTTCGTCGAGATGGGTGAGCCCGCCGCTCATGCGCCGGTAAGCAGGCGGCGGGTGGCGGCCGCGACGTCGGCCTCGCGCATCAGGCTCTCGCCGACCAGGAAGCAGCGCACGCCATGCTCGGCCATCGCGTCGAGATCGGCTTTCGAGCCCAGGCCGCTCTCGGCGACGAAGGTGCAGCCGGCGGGCGCGCGACCGACCAGCTCATAGGTGCGGGCAAAGTCGACGGTGAAGTCGCGCAGGTCGCGGTTGTTGACCCCGATCAGGCGGGAGCGCAGCCGCGTCGCGCGCTCCAGTTCCTCGGCGTCGTGGACTTCGACCAGCACATCCATGCCCCAGTCGAGCGCGGCTGCCTCGATCTCGCTCATCTGTGCCTCGGACAGGGCGGCCACGATGATCAGGATCGCGTCGGCGCCGAGTGCGCGGGCCTCGGTGACCTGCCACGGGTCGACCATGAAATCCTTGCGCAGCGCGGGCAGCGCGCAGGCGGCGCGGGCCTGGACGAGATAGTCATCATGGCCCTGGAAATAGGGCTCGTCGGTCAGAACCGAGAGACAGGCGGCGCCGGCTTCTTCATAAGCTCGCGCATGGGCGGGCGGATCGAAATCGGCGCGGATCAGGCCCTTGGACGGTGAGGCCTTCTTGATCTCCGCGATCAGCCCGTAGCCGCCGGCTGCGACCTTGGCATCGAGCGCGGCGCGGAAGCCACGCGGGGGCGAGGCCGCGCGGGCGCGGTCGGACAGATCGGAAAAGGCGATCGTGCTCTTGCGCTGCGCCACCAGTTCTCGCTTGGTGTCGCATATCTCGGTCAGCTTGTTGCTCATCGCCGCGCGGCATAGCCCCGGACGGGGCGCGGGTCCAGCATCGCCCGCGTCGTCGAAGGGGAGCGGCGGCCGTCAGGCGTTTCCCTTGCGGAAGATGAACTCCAGCTCGTCGTCGGACAGCGGCTCGTTGAATCGACAGCCGGCCTCGAAATCCTTAGACCAGACGACACGCGCGCCCAGAGCCTCGCTGTTGGGGAGCTTCAGCGTGATGCTCGTGGACAGCGGCAGGTCGCAATAGACCTCGAGCCGCGCGCCATGTTTCGAAACGTCGATGATCCGGCACAGCGCGCGTTCGGGATTGCCTGAGGCGCCGTACCGGGCGCGGAGGTCGGCCGGGAGTCTTTCCTCGCGGCGGCGCGACGGTTTGACGACGGTGACTTCGGCAGAAAGCATCGATTTCCCTTTCGATCCGGGAAACATGGCTAACATGCCGTTGATTATGAATGCGTAAAGACCGTCCGAGTCGCGTCTCCTGGAGCAGCACGAATCCGCCACCGGCCTAGCCGATGGCGGATCCTCGCGCGGGCGCTGCCGCAGTTGTTCAGAAGCGGTAGTTCAGACTGAAAACCGCCTGCCGTCCGACGCCGGGTTGCGCCCAGCTGCCGTTGACGTTGTTGCGGACCGTCGTGACATATTTCTCGTCGGTGAAGTTCTGCACGTTGACCTGCGCCTTCAGCTGGTCGCTGATCGGGTAGGACAGCATCAGGCGGTGGATCGTGTAGCTCGGCACCCGATAGCCGACATAATTGCCGGCGGTCAGCTGGGCCACGGTCGGTTGGTTGAGCAGAAAGCTGCCCTGATAGGTCAGGCCATAGCCGACCTCGAGGCCGAAGCCGAAGCGATAGGTGGTGAACAGGCTGCCCGAATGGCTGGGCGTGTTGACCAGCTCATAGCCGCGCGTCGGATCGGGGAAGGCTGCGCTGTTGGCGCAGGCGGTGCTGGGGTTGGCAAGGCAGAAGTCGGACACGCCCTGCAGGATCTTCGACTCGAGGTACATATAGTTGGCCGAGATCGTCCAGTTGCTGGTGATCTGGGCCGAGGCGCCGAGCGAGAGGCCTTCGACGCGTTGCTTGCCGTCGAGCGTCTGATCGGGAAGGGTCGGGTCGTTCGAGTTTACCCGGATCGAGTTGCGCTCGTTGCGGAACAGCGCGGCGGTGAGCAGCAGCCGGGCATCGAACAGGTCGGCCTTGGCGCCGATCTCGTAATTATAGGTGGTCTCCGGCTTCAGTCGGCAATTGGCGTTGGTGCAGGCGCCATCGACCGACGCCTGCGAGGGCAGCTTGGAATTGCCATAGGCGACATAGAGGCTGGTATTGGCGCTGGGCTTGAACACCGCGCCGATGCGGTAGGACAGCAGATTGTCGCTCACGCGGAAGGGGCCGGTCGCCGCACTCAGGTCGCCGAGATTGGCCGCGCCCGCCGTGGTGACATAGCTCAGCGTGCGGTTCGATCCCTTGACATGCTCATAGCGCACGCCACCGTTCAGTTCGAACCAGTCGCTGAACTTGGCGGTGTCGAACAAATAGGCGGCATAGCTTTTCTGCGTACCGAAATTGCGGCTTGTCAGGATGAAGTTGACCGGGCCGGTGTAGATGTTGCTGCCATAGGTGAAGCCTGCGGGCCCCTGCACCACCTCGCCCGGATTGGCGATGCTGACGAGCGGGAAGGTCGGGGTCGAGCCGTCGGCGTTGCGCGGCAGCGTGCCCTGCGTCTGGCGATAGTCCTGCCACAAGGCCGAGACGCCCGCGACCAGCGAATGCTCGATCCCGCCGATGGCGAATTCGGCGCTCAGGTCGGTCTGCGTATAGGCGGTCTCATTGGTGATGAAGCGTTCGACGCCGCGTCCGCCGGTCGGCAGATAATAGCCTGCGGGCACGGTCGCGGGGCAGGCGGCGCCGACGGTCGCGCCCGGAACTGCCGGCTGCAGTCCGGTCGAGGCGAGGCAGAAGGTACCGGTCGGCTGGCTGGTGACGGTGTGCTGGCGGATCTTTTCGTAGCGGGTCAGGTTGCGAACGCTCAGCGCATCGCTGAAACGGTGGCTGAAGATGCCCTGCATCGAATTGGTCTTGGAATCCTGCCGGTCGAGATTGGCGAAGCCATAATAGCCGCTGCGATCGAAGTCCGACAGGAAGCCGCCGAGATTGGCGTAATAGCGCAGTCCATATTGGGGCATCGCCTTGTCGTCGAGATGCTCGAACTGCAGGGTCAGGCTGGTGGGGCCGTCGACGCCGATGGTGACCGAGGGGGCGATGCCCCAGCGCTTGTAATCCTCGACGTCGCGGCCGGGCACGTCATTCTCATGGTAGACGGCGTTGAGACGTACGGCGATCAGGTCGCTGACGCGGCGGTTGGCGTCGAGCGTGGCGCGGTAATAATTGTCGGTGCCGACGCCGGCATCGACGATCGTCTGGTCGTCGCCCTGGGGCCGCTTGGTAACGAGGTTGATCGTGCCGGCGACCGAACCGCCGCCGTTCATGACCGAATTGGCGCCGTTCGACACCTCGACCTGCTCGATATTATAGACCTCGTTGCGGTTGAGGAAGGCGGCCGAGCGCACGCCGTCGACGGTCACGTCGTTCTTGGCATCCTGTCCACGCAGGATGATGCGGTCGCCATAGCCGAAGCCGCCCTCGCCGGCGCCGAAGGTGATGCCGGGGACGGTGCTGAGCACGTCGCGCAGAGTCAGGAGGTTTTGCTGCTGGATCGTCGCCTTGTTGATGACGGTGATCGTCTGCGGCGTGTCAAGCAGCGGGCGGGTATATTTGGGGGATTCCATCCGCTCGACCTTGGGCGTGTCCTCGTCGATCGCGGTCGAACTGACGGTCATCCCGCCGAGCCGCTTCTCCTCATCGGGCTTCGCGGCGGTCTGCGCCACAGCCGGCGCGCTTGCGATGAAGCCCACGCAGGCCAATGCCAAAAAGCCCGAGCTGGCCAAATCCCTGTTCGTCATGCGGATCCCCTTCGATATGTCGCTGGTTCGCTGCTAACGATAGTGAGAATGATTCGCAATTAATAAAATGAGAATTTGTCGCAACAATGTTTGAAGGTGATCGAGGTGCAAGCCGCAGCGCTTGGTCGATTTAGGCGGGCAGCGCCGCTTCCCCTCCACCATGCTTCGCATGGTCCCCCTCCCCGTGCCGGGGAGGAACTAAGGTGTAAAAGTTCCTCCCCGGAACGGGGAGGGGGACCGCCGAAGGCGGTGGAGGGGGAATGCGGAACGAGCGTTTATGGGCAGCCCAAGCTAGCCGATGCCGTCATAGGATCAGAAGGCGATCCAGCGGGTCAGGAGCCGGCGCGCGGCGCCGCTGTCGATTGCCTCGCCGGCCATGGCGACACCATCGGTCCAACCCTCTGCACGACCCGCGACGATCAGCGCTGCGGCGGCGTTGAGCAGCACCGCGTCGCGGTAGGCGCCCCTTTCGCTATCGAGCAGCCGGCCCAGCGCGGCGGCATTATAGGTGGCGTCGCCGCCGCGAATGGCCTCGAGCGGGTGGCGCGACAGGCCTGCATCGGCGGGCTCGAACCGCTCGGGGCCGAAACCGACCTCGCCGAGCCGAAAGATGCTGCTCGGCCCGCCGATCGACAGTTCGTCGAGCGGTTCGTCGCCCGACACCATCATGGCGGCATCGCAACCGATCCGTTCGAGCGCCCCGGCATAGACCGGCAGATAATCGGGCCGCGCGACGCCGATCAGCTGGCGAGTGACGCCGGCGGGATTGCAGATCGGTCCCAGCAGGTTGAAGATCGTCCGCCGGCCGATGCGCTTGCGGATCGGGCCCAGCGGCTTGAGCGCGGGATGGTGCTTCTGCGCGAACAGGAAGCAGATGCCGAGCTCGTTGAGGCTCGCTTCGGCACGCTCGGATGCGCGATCGAGGTCGAGCCCCAGCGCCTCCAGCGTGTCGGCTGCGCCGGCCTTGGAGGAGGCTGCCCGATTGCCATGCTTCGCCACCGGCACGCCCGCACCCGCAACCACGATCGCAACGGCGGTCGAGACGTTCAGGCTGTGCGCCCCGTCACCACCCGTGCCGCAGACGTCGATCGCACCTGGGGGAGCCTGAACGGGCACGACCCGCTCGCGCATGGCGAGGGCCGCGCCGGCTATCTCCGCGCTGGTTTCGTCGCGCTCGGCCATCGCCGTCAGGAAGGTGACGAGTTCTTCCTCGCCATGCCAACCGTCGAGGATCGACGCGAAGACGGCATGGGCCGTTTCCTGATCGAACGGAAAACGCGGATCGGGCAGCGAGGCCAAGGTCAGCCGCGGTCCTTCACCGCGATGCCGGCTTCGCGCATGAAATTGGCGAGCAACGCATGACCATGTTCGGTGGCGATGCTTTCGGGGTGGAACTGCACGCCATGGATCGGGAGCGTCTTGTGGCGTACGCCCATGACCTGCCCATCGGGCGTGCGCGCGGCGATGTGCAGCGCGTCGGGCATCGTTTCCTCAGGCACCACCAGCGAATGGTAGCGCGTCGCGGTGAAGGGTGAGGGGAGTCCCCTGAACAGGCCGGTGCCGTCATGGATGATCGGGCTTGTCTTGCCGTGCATCAGCTGCGGTGCGCGCTCGACGCGACCACCGAAATACTGGCCGATCGACTGATGGCCCAGGCATACGCCGAGCAGCGGACGTCCTGCCTCGGCGCATGCACCGACCAGGTCGAGCGAGATACCCGCTTCGTTGGGCGTGCATGGGCCGGGCGAGATCAGATAGGCATCGGCGCCGCTCGACATCGCCTGGCCGACGCTGATCGCGTCGTTGCGGACGACCTCCACCCGCGCGCCCAGTTCCATCAGATAATGGACGAGGTTCCAGGTGAAGCTGTCATAATTGTCGATGACGAGGATCATGGCGCCGCCCTAACGGCTTTATGGGCGACAAGAAAGCGCGATCTGTGCCTGCTCCCGGACGCGTTCAAGCTATCTGGTGGCGGTCGGGCGTAACCGGATCGATCGCAAGCAGCAGCCGAGTTTCGCCGCTGCCGTCGATCGGCGGCGAGCGGTGGAGGATGCGCGGCTCGTCCACCAGCATATGCCCCTTGAAGATGGCCACCTCGCCGGCCGTCATTCTTTCGATCGGGTCGGTGCGATCCGCGAGACACCACTCCGTCCCGCGGCCCGACAGCGTGGCGATGAGCCGCGCCCGGACATAATCCATATGGAACTTCCAGCAGGCATTGGTCTGTACGACCTCCAGGCGCAGGCGGAGGCACGGCGCCGGGAAGAGCGCTGCGAAGCCGGTGGCGCGCGCAGCGACTTCGGCAATGAGCGCGGTTCTGACAGGAGCATATCCCGGTCCGGCATCGTCTATGGCGCGGGCGACACCATCGCAAAGCGCGGCGACGGCGATCTCCACGTCGATGTCGGCAATGCTGGCCGGATCGAGCCTGTCCAGCGGCGCGAGTGCGAAGGGCCTGGGCCGCTGCCAGAGCGCCAGCTGGACGTCCTGATCGGTTATGGTCGACAGGACCGCCTCCGAGCTCCCTCTCGCGACCGGCGGGCTGAGAGCTGCGGGAGCGATGGAAAGAACAGGGGCCACCGATTCAGCCTTGAAAGTAATGTTATACCATTACATATCGGCCGCCGATCAGAAGGAAAGAGGCGGTAATGATGCAGGATGATGAAAAGCGGCCATCGGCCCGAGCCGAGAGCGTGCTGGACGGCTTTGCGGTCTGCGCTTCCTTCACCTGCATGGCGCATTGCCTTCTGCTGCCCTTGCTGCTGGCGGCGCTACCGGCCTTTGCCGACCGGCTCGACCCTGGCGAGAGCTTCCACCTGGTCGTGTTGCTGGTGGCGATCCCGACCAGTGCCTTCGCGCTGGTCGCTGGTTGGCGGCGGCACCGGGCCTCGGTACCGCTGGCCGCCGGATCGGCGGGCCTCGCGTTGATGGCGGCCGGTATCGCCTTTGCCAGCCGCGAGGCGATCGAGACGGGTCTGACTGTCGCCGGCAGCCTGTTGCTCGCCGGTGCTCATGTCGCGAACTGGCGCAACCGCCGTCGGCGGCCGGCCGCTGCGGCGATGGCGGAGCGCTGCTTCGACCCCGCCTGATCGATCAGGGCTTCTGGGCCAAAGCGGCGTCTTCCTGCGCGCAGTTGCGCGACGGCGCCGTCGATCGGGCGGCGATCGCCTCGGCTTTGGCGGCCTGAAGATCGGCCTGAAATCGAGGGTCGGCACGCAGGCGGGCAACGACCGCTGCCCCCATAAGTCGTCCCTGCTCGACATCGCTGAGCCAGTGGAGGTTGCAGATGCGCCGGCTGTCCCCGAAGGCGATGCCGCGTGCCACCAGCCGTGCGGAGCGATCGGGCACGATCTCGGCCAGCATCAGGCCCCAGCCGAAGCCGATCGCACTATGCCCGGACGGGTAGGAACCATCCTTGCGCAGCATCTCGGTGTAATCGGGCGAGCAATTGGCTTCGCCATTCTCCATGAACGGGCGCGCCCGCTTATAGCGTTCCTTGACACCATAGGTCGCGAGCCCGAGGTCAGGCAGGCTGCGGCGCATGAGGCGATCGATCGCCGGTGTCGCTTGCGGGCTGATCTCGAAACCGGCAGCGCAGGAAAAGGCGCCTGTCGCAGCCGGCGTGCGGAGGTCGGCGTCGGCCGTGGCGAGGTCCCAGCGCGCGCCCTTGCCGAGCGCGAGCGCCGCCTTCGACGCCTCCCGATCGCGGGCCAGCGCGGCGGACCCTTCGGTGGGCGGTGCGGGCAGAATGGCGAGGCTGTCGGGCAAGGCCTCGCGGGCGAGATAGCCCTGCGCGAGAAGCGTGTTGACCGGTGAGGTCATGGCGGGCGGCACGTCGGCGGCGATGACGATCCCGCCTGCCAGCAGCATGACAGCAACAGCGCTGAAGAGGGCGGTCCGGCATTTGCGCGTCATCGTCATCCTCTCGCGGCTGTTTCGCTCCTTGCAATAAGTAGCAGCGGTCGGCGGGGCGACCAAGGCGACGCCCCTCCTGCGCTGCGCCTTCGGTAAGCCGGGGATCATGACACGATCATTTCCGGAAGCTTGAATGAACCCGAACCTCGGGACAGGGACTTACAAAGCCTGGCAACTCCAGACCCTGAAAGACAGTGGTCGTCCCCTGGGTCCTGTAATCGTGACATAGCCACCGGGACGGAAGGGGTGGGTCTCGAGGTGGAACACCGCCTCGTCCTCCCCGTCGGGTCCATAAGAGATCACCCATCGGTCGCGGACATGCGCGAGGTGGCCCTTGCGTTCCGGTGCGTCCGGTGTCGATTTCAACACGGTCGCCTCTTCGGGCTGCTCGCGCAGGCGCCGCTGGTCGACGAAGCCCGCCGGATTGAGCGGGAGGCGCAGGAAATAGCAATGGTCGCGCGAGCCGTCCGGATCGTCCGGCGCAGGGGCTAGGTCGAGGCGAACGATGTTCCACGGCATGGCGCTGAGCTAGGCAGGAGGACGGGCCGCGCTCCATTCGTAAACATACGGATGGCGACGCGGCTTGCGGGCGCGGCTCTGTCTGTCGCGCTCTTGCCCGCAGCGCCCCGGCCTAACGGTCGATGTCGCGCTGGAAGGTTTCCGGCAGGAAGAAGAGGCCGATGAGGACCGTCGCTGCAGCGATGAGGATCGGATACCAGAGACCATGATAGATGTTGCCCGTCGCGGCGACCATTGCGAAGACGATCGTCGGCAGGAAGCCGCCGAACCAGCCATTGCCGATATGATAGGGCAGCGACATCGAGCTGTAGCGGATGCGGCTTGGGAACAGCTCGACGAGCAGCGCCGCGATCGGTCCATAGACCATCGTCACCAGCAGGACGAGCATGGTCAGGATCGCGACCACCATCGGCTTGTCGATCGCTGCGGGATCGGCGGCCGCAGGATAGCCAGCATCCTCGAGCGCCGATTTCGCTTCCGCCTGAAAGGCCGCGACCGCCGCTTTGCGTTCCGCGCCGGTAACGCGGGCCGGGTCCGGCGCATCAATCCGGCGATCGCCGATGCGGATGCTCGCGATCGTGCCGGCCGGAGCCTCGACATTGCGGTAGCTGATGCCGCTCTTGGCGAGAAAGGTCTTGGCGATGTCGCAGCTGCGATCGTCGAAGCTGTTCTTGCCGATGGGGTCGAACTGGATCGAGCATTCGGCGGCATGGGCGATCACCTCGACCGGGGCCGATGCCTGCGCGCGCGCCAGCGCCGGATTGGCGGCTACGGTCAGCGCGTTGAACAACGGGAAATAGCTCAACGCCGCGATCGCACAGCCGGTCAGGATGATCGGTTTGCGGCCGATCCGATCGGACAGCCAGCCGAAGAAGACGAAGGCGGGTGTCGCGATGCCCAGCGCGATCGCGGTCAGGACATTGGTCGTCGCGCCGTCGACCTTCAGGGTCTTTTCGAGGAAGAACAGCGCGTAGAACTGGCCGGTGTACCAGACCACCGCCTGGCCGGCGACGGCGCCGAACAGGGCCACGAGCACCCATTTGAGATTGCCCCAGCGGGCAAAGGCTTCGGTCAGCGGAGCCTTGGAGGTGGTGCCTTCCTCCTTCATCTTCTGGAAGACGGGGCTCTCGGCCAGTTGCAGGCGGATCCACATCGAGACTGCCAGCAGCACGATCGAGACGAGGAAGGGTACCCGCCAGCCCCAGTCCGCGAAACTGTCCTCCCCCATCAGGAATCGGACCCCGATCACCACCAGCAGCGCGGCGAACAGGCCGAGCGTCGCTGTGGTCTGGATCCAGCTGGTGTAGAGGCCGCGCCGGTCGGCGGGCGCATGTTCGGCGACATAGGTGGCGGCCCCACCATATTCGCCGCCCAGCGCCAGGCCCTGCAGCAGGCGCAGGCCGACGAGAATCACGGGAGCCGCGACGCCGATCTGATCATAGGAGGGCAGGCAGCCGACCGCGAAGGTCGACAGGCCCATGATCGCCATGGTGACCAGAAAGGTGTTCTTGCGTCCGACGAGATCACCGATCCGCCCGAAGACGAGCGCGCCGAAAGGCCGCACCGCAAAGCCTGCCGCGAAAGCGCCGAGCGCCAGGATGAAGCCGGTCGTCTCGTTGACGCCCGAGAAGAAATGGGCGGTGATGGCGGTTGCCAGCAGGCCGTAGAGATAGAAGTCATACCATTCGAAGACCGTACCGAGCGAAGAGGCTGCGATGACCAGCTTCTCGTTCTGGGTTGCCCGGTGGTGCCTGGGCAGTTCGGCCAGCTCCGCTCGCTCCATCATCCTCGTCCCCTTAGCTTAGAAGCCATGTTTGGCTGAAAACGCGGTCCGGTCTCTTCGACCTGAGCGAGCCCGATCGCGCACGGAGCGCACCATGTCGGATTTCTGCCCCGACGTCCAAGCCCGTCGATGGCGGCGGCAGGGTGATGAAGCGGTTGCGCGGTCGGAAGCGCGCCGATCTCCTTCAGCCGTCGAAGCGGATTTCCAGCAGGACCAGACTGGGATCATCGGGACATTCGCGCGCCGAGAAGCCCATTTCGCGCTCCAGTTCAATCGCGGCATGGTTGTCGCGGCTCTCGATCGACTGGAGCCGCTTGATGCCTCGGGCCTTCGCCGCGCGCGCGACATGGTCGAGCAGCGTCCAGCCGATGCCGCGCCCCTTGCAGTCGCGGCGGATCGCGATCGCCACCTCGGCGGTGTCGAACACCGCGTCGCAGCCGAGCACGGCGGTCGCGACCATCTCGCCTTCTTCGTCGAAAGCGAGGAAATTCTCGCTGCGCTGATGGTCGACCTCGGTCATCGCCTGAATTTGTCCAGCGGGGACATGGTGGACTGCGCTGAGGAAGCGGAAGCGCAGATCCTCCGCCGACACGCGCTCGAAAAAGGCGACCAGCAGGCTGGCATCTTCGGGTGATGCAGAGCGAACGAGCAGCGGCTGGCCGCTGCGCGTGCGGAGTTCGGTAACCGGGGCGAGCGTCGCTGAGGCGGACATGATCAAATCCTTCGGGCGGAACAAGGTCAGGTGACGGCGCGCCGCCGCCGCGGATCGGCCGCGTGGCAGGCCATCGTACAATTCTCGTCATGGGGGCGGTGCTTGCCCCCGATGGGGACGTCGACCGTCCGCGTCGCGCCGCCGCTGCACAGCTCGACACGCATCGTCGCGGCCGGTGCCGGCCCGGCCGTGCCGAGCATTGCCACGATCATCGTGGCGGAGGCGATCAGGGCCATGGTGCCGGGCTCAGATGGCATTACTGAACCGCCCTTCGCTGATGGGACGGTGGCCGTCGAAACAGGCCGCGATCGAGCGCGCATAGGGCAGGGCATCGGCGGCGAGTTCTATTGTGTCGCCTTCGATGCGCAGCAGATTGCGCTGCGCGAAGATGTCGAGCGCCGGGCCGGCCGCCTGTAGCAACGCGCGTCCGGTGCGTGCTCGTCCGGCACACAGCAGCTGTTCGATGACCCTGGCCCGGGCGAGTTCCTGCTGGTCGCGCCGGATGCCGCGTTCGACCGGGACCCGGCCGGCGGTGACGGTCTCGCGATAGGCGCCGGCATTTTTCTGATGCTGTGTCAGGAGCTCGGGGAACTCGCTGATCGCGCTCGCGCCGAAGCCGATCAGGTGGCGGCTGCCATCCTCGGTGAAGCCCTGGAAATTGCGGCGCAGCGTGCCCGCGCGTGCGGCGATGGCGAGCGCATCGTCCGGGCGCGCGAAATGGTCGAAGCCGACCGGTACATAGCCCGCCGCCACGAACAGATCGTGACCCGCTGCGGCCTGGTGAAAGCGCAGCGCAGCGTCGGGAAGCGCGGAGGCATCGATACGACGCTGGCGCGGAAACATCGACGGCAGATGGGCATAGCCGAACAGCGCTATGCGATCGGCGCCCAGTTCGATGGCGCGGGTCGCCGAACGCTCGACATCGGCGATCGTCTGTCCCGGCAGACCGTACATCAGGTCGAAATTGATCGAGCCGACCCCGGCGTCGCGAAAGCCTGCCACCGCGCGGGCAATCATGGCGTCGGGCTGAACCCGTCCGATCGCGTCCTGGATCGCGGGATCGAAGGTCTGCACGCCCAGGCTGACCCGCTGCACGCCCACGGTGCGCAGCGTTCCCAGCCAGGCCGCATCGAGCGTGCGCGGATCGATCTCCACCGAGATGACCGGCGCCGACGCGCGAAAGCGCGTGGTCAGACGGTCGACGAGGCGGACGAAGTCGAGCGGGGCGATGGCGTTGGGGCTGCCGCCGCCGAAGGCGATGCGCGACACCACGCCCCGTCCCGACAGCCGATCGGCGACCATGTCGATCTCGGCATCCAGCGCTTCAAGATAGGCCGCCAGCCGATGGCTGCGGTTCGCCCGACCGGTGTTGCAGCCGCAATAGCTGCAGATCTCGTGACAATAAGGGATGTGTACGTAGAGCGAGAGCGGCGCGCGCGCCGGGATCGCGTCGAGAGCCTCGGCGAACTCGGCGGTGCCGACGTCCGGCTGGAACTCGGCGGCAGTGGGATAGCTCGTGTAGCGCGGCACCGCGCGTTGGAGCAGGGCGGGATGATAGGTCCACATGATCGGACCGATCGCATGCCGGGGCACTGGCGCCCTTGATCCGTATCAAGAGCGGGGTTGCGCGAGGTCAAGGGAGCGGCGGGGCCGGGGGCGCATCAGGGCCGGGTCAACGCACAGGGATTTACGAGACATGATCCGCAAACTGATGATCGGAACCGCAGTCGCTGCCACCATGCTGGCGGGACCTGCGCGCGCCGAGCAGGGTGACCTCCTCATTCGCCTGCGCGGTATCGTCGTCGCGCCGAACGAGAAGTCCGGTTCCGTGCTTCCCGCCTTCCCCGGCGAGAAGGTCAAGGTGAACAACAGCTTCATGCCCGAGGTCGACTTCACCTACATGCTGACCAAGAATGTCGGCACCGAGCTGATCCTGGCGACCACCAAGCACGACGCCAGCGGCCGCACCGGCACGACCGGATCGATCGGCAAGCTGGCCTCGACCTGGGTGCTGCCGCCTACGCTGACGCTGCAATATCATTTCGCGCCGGAAGGCCAGATCCGCCCCTATGTCGGCGCGGGCGTGAACTACACGATCTTCTATTCGGAGAAGGCGTCGAAGGGTCTCGTGGCGGCGGTCGGCAAGACCGACGTCTCGATGAAGTCCAGCTTCGGCTATGCGCTGCAGGCCGGCGTCGACATACCGATTGGCAAGCGCGCATTCTTCAATCTCGACGTCAAATATATCGACATCGACACCCGCGCGCGGCTCGACACGACTGCCGCTGCGACCCAGCGGGTGAAGCTCCATCTCGACCCGTTCGTCTTCGGTGCTGGCATCGGCATGCGTTTCTGAGACAAGTCCTCCTCTCCGACTTGCACCTTGGGGAGGCTTCGGCTTCCCCTTCTTTTTGTGGAACCGCAGCCCGGGCAGGGCGTATCAGGCCCGCAACACATGGAGATTATATGATGCTGAGTACCGCTCTGGGTGCCCTGATCGGCAGCGCCATCGATGGCGCGGACGGCGAAGATTCGACCGCCGACGGCGCGATCATCGGCGCGGCCACGGCCACCGTGGTCCGGGCGATCGTCCCGCTGGTCTTCACCTATGCGGTCGGCTGGGCCGTGCTCAAGGGGCTGGATTCGGCCAAGGACGCGGTGTTCGGAAAGAACAGCGACTGATCGGATCAGTAGCTGAACTGGAGCTGCGTCCGGATCAGCTGCCCCTCGGCGCGGCCGGTGCGGCGTTCGTCGGCTTCGCTGCGCTTCATCGACGCATAAGCGATGGTCAGTTCGAGCGGCTTGATGATCTGCCACTCGACGCCCAGCTCCAGTTCGTCGGTTTCCAGGCGCGGCGCGTTGGTCGCGGCCTTCCATCCGCCGCGATAGCGCTGCCAGCGGGCATAGGGCATGATCGGCCCGATCGGGCTTTCCTTGATCCGGTACATCGTCTGGACATAGCCGCCGCTGAGCTTCTTCGAGCGGATCGTCTGGGTCGCCGTGTCGAATTGCGGCGCCTTGCCCCAGTTCCATTCGGCCTGGAAGCCGAAGGGCTTGGGGTAGAGGACGATATGTGCGCCCGCGCGGTTGTCGTCATAGGCGACCGCGCTGACCCCGCCCGAGCGGATCTCGGGGCGGAATTTGTTGAGCATGGCGGAGCCGCCGACCTCAAGGACCTGTCCCTCGAACATCTCGCCCAGTCCGTCGAGCTCGAGCGGCCAGGTCGCCATCGCGACCTTCATCAGATGCTTGTCCTGCTCGGTCTTGTTGATGCCTTGCCCATTGTATAGGGCCAGGCCGAGGGCGCCGTAATTGCCGAACAGCTTCTGGCCATCGGCTGCCAGCCGATCCCAGATCTTCTGGACATGGGTCGGGGTGTAGAAGGCGACGACGCCCAGATCGCGTTCACCCGGGATCGCGCTGTTGATTGCATCAGAGCGGTCGAGCGTCAGTCGGTTCGACGAGGACTGAAGATTTTCCCAGCCATAGGGGACCTTCGACTGGCCGAAGCGCAGGTGGAAGCGCTTGTCCTTGTCGAGGAAGAAATCGGCATAGGCGTCGCGCAGCTGGCCGAAGCCTTCGCGGCGTTCGCTGCCCGCCTGATTGTTCACCGCCGTGGCGAAATCGGGCTGAATATAGATCGACAGGCGGTCGGTTACGTCGCCCTGCAGGACCAGACGGACCCGGCGCAGCGAAAAACTTCCCTTGTCCGAGATCGACGAGTCGTGGACCGAGCGCAGGCGCGAGATGCCGGCTGGAGCGGTATCGTCCCCCGACAGAAAGGCGTTGTAGCGCATCTGGGTGTAGCCGCGGATCTGAAGCCGCTCATACCAGGCCTTGGACTTGTGCACGGGAGCCGATGCCAGGACGACCGGCGCATTGGCTGGCGTCCCGGCCGCAGGAGCCACGGCCGGGCTGGCGGCAAGCGATGTCGCCGGGACGGGCGCGGCGCTGGCCGGGGTGGTGGACGATGAAGCTACGGCGGCATCCGCAGGCCGTGCCGTGCCGGCGGCCTGGGCCGCCTGCAGCGCCTTGACCATGGTCCGCAGTTCGTCGATCTCGCGCTTCAGCTCTTCGATCGTCTGCGCGCCCGCGGGGCCAGGGAATGCGAGCAGGGTGCCCGCGATCAGCGCCGCCTTGAAGCTGCGTGCCATGTATCTTGCCTTCAGGATGATGAAAAACCAGCTCGCCCTAGGCCGGGTTGATGACAGTTCGATGACATTTGTGACGGGCTGGTGACGAAATGATTACAGAGGCGGCTGCCAGCTCCGGCTAAGTCAGGAGGCGTGTGAATCCCTTTCAACCGGCTCGTCGTCGAGAAGGATACGGATTGCCGCGCCTTCCGGGTCGTCGAACTGGCCCACGCGCAGCGCCCAATGGAAGGCAAAGAGACCGGCGAGCCCGAGGCCGAGCGCGATCGGGATGAGCAAGGCAATTCCGTTCATACGCCGATCCTCCGGAGCCGCAGCGCATTCGCCACGACGATGATTGAAGATGTCGACATTGCTATCGCGGCCACAAGTGGCGTCACCATGCCGGCCAGCGCGAGCGGTACCGCCAGCATGTTGTACCCGATCGCGAGAACGAAATTCTGTCGGACGACGCGCATCGTGCGCCGCGCGGCGTCAATAGCGGTCGGAACGGGGGCCAGCGAGTCGCCGAGAAACACCAGGTCGGCCGCCATCTGTCCGACATCGCTGGCCGAGGCCGGCGCCATCGATACATGGCCGGCAGCCAGCGCGGGGCCGTCGTTCAGCCCGTCGCCGACCATCAGCACGCGATGGCCGATCGCGGCCTGGCGGTGGATCGCGTCGACCTTTTCCGCAGGCGACAGCCCGACGGCGGCCGTCAGGCCGAGTTCGGCCGCTACCGGCGCGACCGCTGCGCGCCGGTCGCCGGACAGGATGGCGCATTCGAGCCCTTGTGCTTCGAGCCGCCGCACGCTCGCCTCGGCCTCGGGCCGGATGCGGTCGCTGAAGCGCAGCAGGCGCGGCGGCTGACCGTCGACGGAGAAGGCGCAGGCAAGCTCTTCGCCGGGCGCCATGCAGCCGATCCAGGCCGGGCTGCCGAGGCGGATCGTCCTTCCGGCCAGCCGCGCTTCGACGCCCTTGCCCGGATATTCGACGATCCGGCCGAGATCGGCGGCGGTCACGCCGTGCGTTTCGAGCCGGCGCGCGAGCGCAATCGACAAGGGGTGGCGGCTAGCCCGGGCAAGCGCCAGTGCCAGTGGTTGCTCCTCGGCCGACAGGGGCATGTCCCCGACCAGTTCGGGGCGTCCGAGCGTCAGCGTGCCGGTCTTGTCGAAGCGCACGCTGTCGGCTTCGGCCAGGCGTTCGAGCGCGGAGCCGTCCTTCACCAAAATGCCCCGCCGCATCATCGCGCCGGCGGCGACCACCTGTGCGACCGGCACGGCCAGTCCGAGCGCGCAGGGGCAGGTGATGATCAGTACCGCCACGGCGATCAGCAAAGACTGATGCCATCCGGCGCCGGCGATCATCCAGCCGGCGAAGCTGAGCGCCGCCAGAGAGTGGACGGCGGGTGCGTAGAGCCGTGCCGCGCGGTCGGCGATGCGGACATAGCGCGACTTGCCCTGTCCGGCGGCTTCCATCAGCCGCGCCATGCCCGCGATTGCGGTATCCGCGCCGGCGGCGGTCACGGTGATCTCGACGGGTGCAGCCAGGTTCAGCGTGCCGGCGATCACGCGATCGCCCGTGGCAGCGGGGGCGGGCTCGCTTTCGCCCGTGACGAGCGAGGCATCGATAAGGGTCTCGCCCTTTTCGATTCGTCCGTCCCCGCTGAAGCGCTCGCCGGTGGCGACGATCATGCGCATGCCTGGAGAGAGATCGGCGGCGCGGACCCAGGCGCTGCTGCCGTCGGGATAGACCACGGTTCCGCCGGGCGCGGTCTGACGCATCAGCGCCGCAGCGCTGTCGCGAGCACGATCCCGCATCGCGCTGTCGAGATAGCGGCCCGCGAGCAGGAAGAAGAGCAGCGAGACCGCACCGTCGAAATAGGCATGGGCTCCGCCGACGATCGTTTCGAACAGGCTCAGCAGCGTCGCGAGAAGGACGCCGATCGAGATCGGCACGTCCATATTGGTCCGGCCATGGCGCAATGCCGCCCAGGCCGACTTGAAGAAGGGCTGCCCCGCATAGGCGACGGTCGGCATCGCGATGAGCGCCGATAGCCAGTGGAACAGATCGCGCGTGGAGCCCTCCGCTCCCGACCAGATCGACACCGACAGCAGCATGACGTTCATCGCCGCGAAGCCGGCAACCGCCAGAGCCTTGAGCAGGTCGCGGCTTTCGCGCGCCTGAGCCGCGTCCTTTTCGCCGGGTTCGACCAGAAGTTCGGCGGTGAACCCCAGCTCTCCGATCGCACGGCGCAGTTCGGCATCGTCGAGCGAGCCGTCATGATCGACCGCGACCCGCTTCGCCGTGAAATTGACACGCGCAGAAACGACGCCCGGCAACCCGGACAGGCCGTCCTCGATCTTGGCGATGCAGCCGGCGCAGCGAATGCCGGGCAGGACGAATTCGGCGTGGGACAGCAGCGCGTTCATGCGGGCACCTCGTCGACGAAGCGGGCGGCGTCATGGCCGTTGCGGACCTCGATCCGCAGCCGCCAGCGGCCCGCCGGCAGGGTCTGGATCGAGCGATATTGGCCGTTCCCCTGGCTCTCGAAGCGCAGGGGACGGTCGGGTTGGCGCCCGAGCGGATGCTGTGCCACGGCGGTGACGCTGGCTTCGGGGAGAGGGCCGCCGGTGCCATGGAGATGAATCTCCGCCCGGTCACCGACGCGATCGGCCCCGACCGTCCAGCCCAGCTTGCGTTCGGCGGCGGCTTCGTCGAGCCAGCGGTTGAAACGCTGGCTGGCGACATAGCTGTTGTCGACCACGGTGCCCCCGAAGCTGTGCGACGCCACGGTGGCCATGGTCACGTTGACCGCTATGACCACCGTGAAGAAGCCGACCATCGAGGCCGCCATGTGGCGGCCGGTAAACCCTCTGCGCATTTACTCCTCCGGTCCTTCGAAACGGCTCTCGACGCGGTCGCTTGCCTTGTGGTCGTCGGCGGCCGTGACGGTGAAGCCGACCGGCACGCTCGCTTCCGCCTGCGCTTTTCCACGGACATAGATGCGCCGCTGGGCGACGCTGTCGGCGGGCACCGTGAAGCGCAGAACGGGCGCGGCGGCGCTCTCGCCATCGGCCGAGTCCCACATCCGGGCGTCCGCCATGCCGTCGAGGCTAAGCAGCACGACGCGCGGGCGCGACTCCATGTTGCGCAGCTTGATCGTATAGGCGTTGCGGACGTCGCCGTCGGACATGCGCACCCAAAGCGGGTTGCGGTCATGGCCGACGGTCAGGTCGAGGCGCGTGCGGTTGCCGAGCGCGAACATCATGACCAGCCCGACCAGCGCCCACAGCCCGACATAGAACAGCGTACGCGGCCGGGTCAGCGTCCGCGCGATCGGTATCGGAGCCGCGCCGGCGGCTTCGGCCTCGCAGCCTTCCAGCGTCGCATAGTCGATCAAACCGCGTGGCTTGCCGATCTTGTCCATCATCTCGTCGCAGGCGTCGATGCAGAGCGCGCAGGTGATGCAGGCCATCTGCGCGCCGTCGCGAATGTCGATGCCGGTCGGACAGACCTGCACGCAGGCCTTGCAGTCGATGCAGTCGCCAGCACCCTCGCTGCGCTTGGTGCCGTGCGACCGGGGTTCGCCGCGCCAGTCCTTGTAGGTGACGATGAGCGACCGTTCGTCGAGCATCGCCCCCTGGATACGCGGCCAGGGACACATATAGATGCAGACCTGCTCGCGCATCAGTCCGCCGAACACATAGGTGGTTGCCGTCAGCACGCCGATCGTCGCATAGGCGACGGTCGCCGCCTGTCCGTTCAGCAGGTCGGACAGCAGCGTCGGGGCATCCGCGAAGTAGAAGATCCAGGCGCCTCCGGTCAGCAGGCCGACGACGATCCATGCGCCATGCTTCACGGCGCGACGCGCGATCTTGGCCGTAGTCCACGGCGCCTTCTTCAGTCGCAGCTGCGCGTTGCGGTCGCCGTCGATGAAGCGCTCGATGTGCAGGAACAGGTCCGTCCACACGGTCTGCGGGCAGGCATAGCCGCACCAGGCGCGGCCCACGGTCGAGGTGACGAGGAACAGGCCGACGCCGGCCATCACCAGCAGCCCCGCGACGAAATAGAATTCGTGCGGCCAGATCTCGATGCCGAAGAAATAGAAGCGGCGATGGGCGAGGTCGACCAGCACCGCCTGGTCGGGGGCATAGGGGCCCCGGTCCCAGCGCAGCCAGGGCGTGACATAATAGACCGCCAGCGTCGCGGCCATGACGTACCATTTGAGCCGACGGAAGAAGCCGTCGACCGCGCGCGGAAAGATGTCGGCGCGGCGGGCATAGAGCCCGCCCTCCTTGCCGGTTCTGTCCGCATGACCGGACATTATTCGCCACCTCCGAGCGAATGGACATAGGCGGTGAGCATGTTGATCGTCGCCGCGTCCAGCTTCTCGCCCCAGGCCGGCATGACGCCATAACGGGCGTTGGTGATCGTGGTCGTCAGCGCCTCACGGTCGCCACCATAGAGCCAGATCGCGTCGGTCAGCTTCGGCGCGCCGAGTTCGCGATTCCCATGGGCGTCGGCGCCATGACAGGCGGCGCAGTTGGCGGCGAACAGCGCCGCACCGCGTTGTGCCGCTGGGCTGGTGCCCTCCTGCCGCGAGATCAGTCGTACATAGGACACGACGTCCTGAATCTCTTCGGGCTTCAATATGCCGTCGCGTCCGAAGGCGGGCATTTGCGACATGCGCGTCGTGCTGCTGTCGGGCTGGCGGATGCCGTGCAGGATGGTGGCATGGATCGCGGCGCGGTCGCCGCCCCACAGCCAGTCGTCGTCGTTGAGGTTGGGATAGCCCTTGCTCCCGGCGGCGCCTGCGCCGTGGCAGGGCGCGCAGTTCACCTTGAACGCGGCGCGACCGCCCGCGACGGCGGCCTGCATCAGCGGGCTGTGCGGATCGAGCGTCGCGATGTCGGCGCTGGCGATCGCGGTGCGGGTGGCGGCGTTCGCCGTATCCGCCGCGCGCATCTCCTGCCGCAGCTCGCCCTGGCTGGTCCAGCCGAGCAGGCCGGTGGTCGCCCGGTCGAGCAGCGGGATCGCGGGATAGGCGATCGAATAGCCGATCGCGAACAGGATGCAGGCATAGAAGCTCCACAGCCACCAGCGGGGCAGCGGCGTATCGAGTTCCTCGATGCCGTCCCATTCATGGCCCTTGGTCTCGGTCCCGGTCGCTTCGTCGATCTTCTTCTCAGTCATCGCACGGGCTTTCGTCACGAAGAGGAATGAGGCTCGCGTCGCGATGGGCTGCCCGCGCCGAGGGGCGCAGCGCCCGCCAGGTCGCGAGCAGGAATGTCGTGGTCAGGAAGAGCAGCCCCCAGCTGTCGGCGGCGTGGCGCAGCGTCTCGTAGTTCATCGCGCCTGCTCCATCGGTTCGGCGGCACGGGTGTCGACCAGCGTGCCGAGCATCTGCAGATAGGCAACGAGCGCATCCATCTCGGTCACCCGCTTGGGGTCGCCGTCGAAGTCGCGGGCCTGCGCCTTGGGATAGCGCGCCTTCAGGAGGCTGCTGTCAGCGTCGGGGCTGGCCTGGGCGAGCGCATCCTCGACCGCCTTGTCGATCGCCTCCTTGCTGTAGGGGACGCCGACCTTTCGCAGCGCAGCCAGATGTTCGTCGAGATGCTTCACGTCGAGATCGCGTTCGCGCAGGAAGGCGTAGGCCGGCATGATCGATTCCGGCACCACCGAGCGCGGATCGACGAGATGCTGGACATGCCATTCGTCCGAATAGCGACCGCCGACGCGGGCGAGATCGGGACCGGTCCGCTTCGACCCCCACTGGAACGGGTGGTCGTACATGCTCTCGGCGGCGAGGCTGTAATGGCCGTAGCGCTCGACCTCGTCCCGGAAGGGGCGGATCATCTGGCTGTGGCAGTTGTAGCAGCCCTCGCGGATGTAGATGTTGCGGCCGGCCAGTT
>NZ_JAGMXV010000327.1 GCF_018006725.1 Rhizorhabdus sp. | reverse complement strand
GCGTGCGCGTCGCCTCGTAAAGGACGGAGACCGGGTGATCGGCGTCGTGGCTGAAGACGCCGAGGGGCGCGATTTCCGCGTTCGCGCCCGGCGCGGCGTCGTGATCGCCACGGGCGGCTTCGAATGGAACGAGACGCTCGTGAAGAGTTTCCTGCGTGGGCCGATGACCGGCCCCGTGAGCGTTCCCGAAAATGAGGGCGATGGCCTGCTGATGGCAATCGAGGCGGGCGCGCAACTCGCCAACATGCAGAACGCCTTCTGGCAGCAGAGCGTGCTCGAGGCCAAGCCCCAGCACCGCGCTGCTAAACCCAATTATCTGCTCGCCTCCGATGAACGGGCACGGCCTGGCGCCATTTTGGTCAACCGCATGGGACGGCGCTTCGTAAACGAGGCCGCCAATTACAACGCCATGGGCAAGGCGCTCCACGCCTTCGATGCCGGAACGCACAGTTACGCGAACCTGCCCTACTGGCTGATCGTCGACCAACGCTATCGGGACAAATATCACCTGTTCAACACGCCGCCTGGTGCGCCCGTTCCGTCGTTCATGATGCAGGCCGACACGCTCGAAGGCCTGGCCGAACTTGCCGGGATCGATCCCGCAGGGCTCAAGGATCAGGTGGAGAGGTTCAATGCGATGGTCCGTAACGGCCACGATGACGACTTCAATCGCGGCGATGCCAGCTATGACAATTTCTACATGTGGGGCGACATGGACTTCGACCCGCCCTTCCGTACGCTCGGTGTCATCGACCAGGGCCCCTTTTACGCGGCCAAGATGGAGTCCGGTGCGCTGGGGACGGCGGGCGGACCGAAGACCAATGCCGATGGGCAGGTCGTCGACTGGAACGGCAACGCGATCCCTGGCCTCTACGCCGCAGGCAATGCGATGGCCTGCGTGCTGGGCGATGTCTATGGCGGCGCCGGTGGTACGCTCGGCCCGGGCATGACCTTCGGCTATATCGCCGGCAAGCATCTGGGAACGCATCTGCCGAACCACTGAGCAGGGGATGCGGGCCTGCGGTCGTCAGGCCCGCCCGCCACCGCGACACCAATTGCTGGATGTCTTCGGAATCTCGTCTTTAGGGTATCGGACAGCACTCCTATTTACATCGTTGAATATCTCGTGACATTGTATCCCGCCGGGCGACCATATGATCCCCCAGTGGCGGGATTCGAGGAGTGACGAGTTGATCGGGGAGGGATCGGGGCGAACGCCGCCGCCACGTGAGATCGTGGCCTTTCACGATCATGGCTCGCCGATGTCGGACCTGGCGCGCGTGGTGCTCGACGCGCTCGGACAGGAGCCGAAAAGCCTCGCGGGGCTGGCCCTGATCGACCGGCGCTCGGCGGCGCTCCGGCAACTGTGCGGTTTGCCCGAATATTATCTCCAGCGATGCGAGGTCGAAATCCTGCGCACCCATGGCGAAGCGATCGCTGCGGTCATAGGGGCGCATGCTCAACTGATCGGAATTGGCGGCGGCTGCCTCGACCAGATCCGCCACCTGATTTCGGCCCTCACCGATCCCTGGGCCTTCGTTACCGTCGATGACGAGCGCGAAGGTCTCCTCGCTGACGCCCGCCTGGTCCAGCAACTTTGGCCGCGTCTGTGGGTGGAAGCGGTGCGCGCCGATCTCCAAGCCTCGATGACCCTGCCGCCCAACGCGGGTGGGGGGCGCAGGATCGCCTATATGCCGGGGAACATCATCGGCAATTTCGATCCGGCGAGCGCCATCGGCTTGCTCGCCCAGCTGGGGGCCGCCGTGGGTGCGGGCGGCCTGATCCTCGTGACCGTCGATCTGCGCAAAAGCCCGTTGATCGTCTCCTCTGCCTATGATGACCCGCACGGCTGCAACCAGGCGCTGATCCTGGGCGTGCTCGACCGGCTCAATCGGCAGCTGGATGCTACGTTCGACCCGCGCCTGTTCGAGCATCATGTGCGTTATGAGCCGGAGCGCGGCTGCGTCTCGGCAAATCTGGTCAGCCTCGGGCCACAGGATGTTCGCATCGCAGGAACGGTGTTCCGCTTCGCCCAGGGTGAGGCGTTGCTGGTCGAGCGAAGCTGGAAATATGAGGTCGACGATTTTCGCGCATTGGCACGGGGTGCCGGCCTGCGTCCGATCGGGCTGTGGCAGGATGCCAGGGCCTATGTCGGCTCCTTCCTCCTCGAAGTCATGCCGACCGACTGAAGGCATGGGATTTGCGCCGCTTGCGCGCTATGCACAGGCCATGGCCGGACCCTGTTTCACGCTCGAACTGCCCCATCCCATGCCGCTAGCGGGTGTTGACGAGGCGGGCAGGGGGCCGTTGGCCGGGCCGGTCGTTGCGGCGGCGGTCATTCTCGATCGTGATCGGGTGCCTTCGGGAATCGACGACTCCAAGAAGCTGAAGGCCGGCGCGCGCGCCGCGTTGTGCCTCGAACTGCGCAAGGTCGCCCATGTCGGAGTCGGCATTGCCAGCGTCGAGGAGATCGACAGTCTGAACATCCTATGGGCATCGATGCTGGCGATGGAGCGGGCGGTTGCGGCGTTGGGCATCGATCCGGCGATGGTGCTTGTCGACGGCAATCGCTGCCCCAAATGGACGCGCCCCTCGCTGGCGGTGGTCGGGGGCGACGCCCGTTGCCTGTCGATCGCGGCCGCCTCCATCATCGCGAAGGAAGAACGCGATCGGATGATGGTCGAACTCGATCGGGCACATCCCGGCTATGACTGGGCGAGTAACAAGGGCTATGGCACCGCCGCACACATGGCAGCGCTGGATCGCATGGGGCCGACGCCCCATCATCGGCGCAGCTTCGCTCCCATCGCACAATTCTCGATGTTCCGGGTCGAAAGCGCAGCCTGATCCTCAGATCCCGCCGACGAAGTCGAGGCAGCCACGCCGGAAGCCCCAACTGTCGGCGGGGCACTCGTCTGGATAACGGACCGAGGCCAGGACCGCCCAGCGATAGCCACGGTCCCGCTCGGAGCAGTCGAAACAGTCGGAGGGAGCCCGGGCGTCGCTTGGTACCGCGTCGTCGATGGTCGAGGCTTCGGCGCGGGAGAAGAGGGATACGTCGCCAACAGGACCGTAAGTCCGCTGCGTGAGCCCGTCGACCGTCGCCAGCCCTGCCAGTGTGCCGCCCAGCACGGCGGCGACGGCTGTCACAGCCAGAGCCGGAGGAGATCGCCACTTTGACCACAGCATGACCCTTAAACTGCGATACGGAGCAGCCGTTCCGAAAAAAATCGACGAATGGCGACGGGGTGAGTCCCGCAGGCCACACCACTAGGGATTGAGTCCCGGTCCCCTGTTCGGACTCAATATGAAGTGACGGACTCCTTTCGTTCCGTTTGCTCGAGTCGAATCTGCGATTCGGCCGCCAAACTATTGTTCTTGACCGAAGAGTCCTGATGAATCACCGTGCGCGGCGATAGTAAAAGGGGGTCAATTCGATGGGTGTTCTCGAGAAAATTCCGGCCACGCGCCGTGCGCGTCGCGCCGTCGAGGCCCCTGCGCGCCTGCCCCTCAACGAGATTTTGAAGGGCGATTGCATCGAGACGATGCGCGCTCTGCCCGATCGCTGCGTCGACATGATCTTCGCCGATCCGCCCTATAATCTGCAGTTGGGCGGGGACCTACACCGGCCCGACGGCAGCCAGGTCGACGCGGTCAATGACGACTGGGACAAGTTCGACACCTTCGCGACCTATGATCGCTTCACCCGCGAATGGCTGCGCGAGGCGCACCGGATCCTGAAGGATGACGGCACGATCTGGGTGATCGGCAGCTATCACAATATCTTCCGCGTCGGCACCGCGCTGCAGGACCAGGGCTTCTGGATCCTCAACGACATCATCTGGCGCAAGGCCAATCCGATGCCCAATTTCAAGGGCACCCGCTTCACGAACGCGCATGAGACGCTGATCTGGTGCTCCAAGGCGGAGAAGGCGAAGTATACCTTCAACTATCGAACGATGAAGGCGCTCAACGACGACATCCAGATGCGGTCCGACTGGACGCTGCCGATCTGTTCGGGCGGTGAGCGGCTCAAGGGCGACGACGGCGCCAAGGCGCACCCGACCCAGAAGCCGGAATCGCTGCTCTATCGCGTCATGCTCGCCTGCACCGAGCCGGGCGATCTGGTGCTCGATCCCTTTTTCGGCACCGGCACGACCGGCGCCGTCGCGCGCCGCCTCGGCCGCCGCTGGATCGGTATCGAGCGCGAGGACAAGTACATCAAGGTCGCCAACCAGCGGATCGCGGCCACGCTGCCGCTCGACGAGAGCGCGATGCTGTCGATCCCCGAGAAGAAGGCCGCCCCGCGCGTCGCCTTCGGCTTGCTGGTCGAAAGCGGCCTGATTCCGCCCGGCTCGGTCCTGAGC
>NZ_JAGMXV010000326.1 GCF_018006725.1 Rhizorhabdus sp. | reverse complement strand
GCTGCAGGCGAACTCCTCCGGCACGGCCATGCCCGGCGTCCAGTAGAGGCCGCCTGCATCCCAGTCATGGCCGGAATCGTGGCTGCAGGTATAGGTGAGGCCGCGGGCCTGTCATACGGCGATTGTGATCTCTGGGGCTCCGTGGGCATTTCTGCAATAATACCCGCTAAGGGAAAGCGAAGTTGTTTGGATTGAAACGGTTAGCGCGGATCGGCCTGAAGCGTTCGAGGGGTCGGTCAATTTCGTTCCAGAGATAGTCGCCGGTGAGTGCGATATGAGCCCAGGGAAGTGGTGCGACTTGGGAGAGCAGCTCGGCGGGAATATCGATGCCCTGGGTGCGGACATAATCGACAGCGCGGCTGAGATAGACGGTGTTCCACAGGATAATGGCGTTGACGACGAGGTTGAGACCTGACGCCCGATAGGCCATGGTTTCCGCCACGCGGTTGCGCAGCTCGCCAAGCTGGTGGAGGAAGACCGCCCGGGCAAGGGCGTGACGGCTTTCACCCTTGTTGAGGATGGCATGCGATCTGCGCCGGAGCTTGGTGTCGAGCAACCAGTCGCAGATGAAGATCGAGCGTTCAATCCGGCCCATTTCGCGTAGCGCCTGATTGAGCCGATTTTGCCGAGGCGATGCGGCAAGCTTCTTGAGGATGACGGACGGCGGCACGAGGCCCGCGCCAATCGATGACTTCAGCCGCAAGACCTCATCCCAGTGCTGCTCGATGACATCCATGTTGACGGCTCCCGAGATCAGCGCCCCGAGCGGGTCGTACGCCGCGTCGGGATCGATGACGAAGAGCCTGCGATTGCCGAGATTGCGGATACGAGGAATGAGCCTATAGCCGAAGCCATGGAACATAGCGAATGTCGTTTCGGTCGCGCCGGCGGTATCGGTTGCATGCTCATGGATTTCGACGGAGCTTTCGTTGTGAAGGAGGCCGTCGAGCACGTAGGGCGCTTCGCTCTCGGACGCCTGGATCATCCGGGAGAAGAAGGAGGCGAAACGATTGGACAGGAAGCCATAGACCGAAGCACCTGGTCTTTTGCCGTATTTTGCATTGTATTCGAGGCTGGCTTCACCGCGCCCGCCTGCCGGAAAGAACTGCCCGTCCGAGGAGGAGATATGACCGTCGCCCCAGACCGCGGCGAAGGGATGAGCCTGCTGCGCATCGACCAGCACGGCGGTCGCCGTAGCATAGGTTTCCGAGCGCAGATGCCTATCTACCATCAGCATCATCTGGTGGATCGTGACGCCGCGTGAGCTTTCCGCCATGCGTTCAGCACCGGCGTTGGTGGCGTCGGCAAGGATAGCGGCCATCAGCGCCGGCTCGTCGTTCGCCGTCTCGCCGGTGCGATAGTGTGTGAAGCTGTCAAGGAACCTGGTCCAGCTGTGGACCTCGGCAAGCAGGCTGGTGATCCTGATCCGGGGAACGAGGATGTAAAGACGCCGGCTGAGCGCGACGATCCCGTCACGCTCCTCCTCGCGGATCGGGGAGACCGACAAACCCTTGTCGGAAATAGCCGCATCCGGAATGGCGTTGGCGGCCGCCGCCCTTGCCAGCTCTTTGAGTTTCGCGTCGAGCGTGGCGGTGCGTTCGGCTCGCCATTCGGCAAAGCTGTCAGGGATGGCAAGCCCGAGCCGGCCTTCGGCGCGCATCAGGGCAAAGATCGGTCGAGGCAGAAGATAATCCTCGAAACTGCGCCATGCTCGGCTGCCATCAACCCATATGTCACCGGCCCGCAGGCGCTCCCGAAGGTGAACGAGTACCGCCACTTCCCAAGCCCGAAGGTCGATGGTGACACCGTCCGAGCGCACACGTCGCCGCCACTTGCGCGTCATGAACGCGAACGGCACCTGCGCGGGTAGTTTCCTGCCACTGTAGAGCGCACGCAGATGATCCACTGCCTTCAAAACCGGATCATCGGGACGAAACGACCGGAAAGAGAACGCGCCGAACATGAGCCTGCCCAGCTTTCGCAGCGATTTGTGCCGCTCTATGAGCTCATCGAATTCGTCGCTGCGATCGGGGCGCACGACGGACCTGGCTGCGGCCACGCTGGCGGTCAATCCGTCCCAGCCGAGTGAGACTGCAATTGCGGATGCGAGATCGGTGTTGTTCTCACGGGCGGCCAGAAGCGCCTCGCCAAGCTTGAGATGATCGAGCGCCACCCCATCAAGAATCTCGGCTTCTTTCAGCCGGCGTTCTGTGCGGCTCAGTTCAGCCTTGCGCCGGGTGCTGCCGATCAGTTTGCAGAACATGTCGATCGCAAGGTCGGTGATTGCCGCCTGCCTCTCGATGACGAACGCCGTCAGCGTGGCGTAGCGGCGCTCGGATGTAAGGCGTCGTATCTCACGGGCATGCAGAATGCGGGCGTCCCGGGCGATGATGCCATAGCGGTTGGCATGGATCGTTTTACGTCGCTCATCGGAAATCGCCGCCGAACGCAGAACCTCAAGCCGGGCAATCAGGCCCTTGAGGTTTTTCAGTTTCGTCCCCTCCGGCGCTTCCGCAATCCAGCCGAGATGGCTCCGATCGCCGGACCGATCGATGAGAAGCTGATCAAGCGCCTCGATGGACGGTTGCTCCATGCCCCGGATCAAGCCGCGATAAGCCTGTCGTCGCGCTGCCGCCCGGCCCGCCATCGCCAGACGTATCAGCAGTTCCGGCACAGGAACGAGCAGCTTCCTCTCCTTCAGGGCTTCGATCACGGCCTTGGTGATCGGCTCGCCTTGTTCGGTAGCGGCTGCCTCGCGTGCCGCCGCGGTGATCAGGGATCGATAATCGCTCGCCCGGACGGGCCGGAGATCCAGTGCGACGACAATCTCCCGCGTATGTTCTCGACGGGTTTCCTCCCGCTGGGCATAGAGTGCGAACACCGCAGCGTCGATGCCCAACTGGTCGGCGACAACGGAGACGACTGCCTGAGGCGGAACTTCCCCAGCGCGGAGCGGACGACCGAGATCACGCACCAGGGCGAGTTGGATGGCAAAACCCAGACGATTATGCGATCGGCGATGCGCCCTGGCGAAAGCGATGTCCTCAGCGGACAGCGCATAGCGCGCGAGGGCCTCTTCATAAACATCGGGTGGGTCGAACAGAACGGTGCGCGACTGCGCGTCGAGGAAGGCCATCGGTCACACCCGCTCTCAAACTGGGGGAGCAGGCTCATCTTCTTTGCCCGGTCCGGTCCATCCGGTTCGCCGCAATGTATCGATGAGAGTCGAGCGCGGCACCTTGAATGTCCGACACACCGACGCCTTGCTGGCGCCGGCTTCCAGCGCCGCCAGAATCTGCTCAACCTTTTCGGTGTCGATCGTCGGTGGCCTACCGCCCTTGCGACCGCGCCGGCGTGCCGCCGCCAGTCCAGCGTTGACCCGCTCCGTGATCAGCACTCTCTCGTATTCGGCGAGCGTGCCAAACAGGTTGAACAGGAACGCACCGTGCGAATTCGTCGTGTCGATAGCTTCCGTCAAAGAGCGGAAGGCGACCCCGCGCATCTTCAGATCCTCAACGATTCTGATCAGGTGGGAGAGTGATCGGCCCAGACGGTCGAGCTTCCAAACGACCAGCACGTCACCCTCGCACAATTCCGCAAGGCAAGCCTTCAGCCCCGGCCGATCGTCGCGCGCGCCCGAAGCGCGATCCTGATGCAGGTGACGCTGATCGACCCCGGCCGCGAGCAGGGCGTCGCGCTGCAAGGCAACCGACTGCCGCTCATCACCGCTCGATACCCGCATGTAACCGATCAACATGCACGACAAACCTCAAATTCCGTGTTGCCGCACAGTCTCACATTCCGACAGGGTTTGTCGCGCAAATAATTGCCCAGTCACCCCGTCGATTTCGACCCGCCGAACCGCTACGCGGAAATCATCCGTTTTCCGTCACGCCAAAAATCTCTTAGCGGGTAATATTGCAGAGATTCCCACGGAGCCCCTTCATGCGCAACATCAGACAATCGGAAGGAAGCGGCGACTATTCCACCAACACGGGGAACGGCTTCTACGGCGCTTATCAGATGGGCGAAGAGGCCCTGCAGGACGCCGGGTATATGGATGCTGGCGGCAACTGGACCGGCAAGGACGGCGTAGAATCGCTAGACGACTACCTGTCGAATCCGACCGCACAGGACAATGCTTTCCTCGCCTACGGCGAGAAGAACCTAAGCTACCTCGGGAACTGGCAGCAATATATCGGCAAAACCATCAACGGCGTTCCCGTCACGCCGGCCGGTCTGATCGCCGGTAGCCATCTCGTCGGCGCTGGCGGTCTGAAATATTGGCTCACGAACGGCGGCGACTGCACCAACAAAGGCACAGGCTCCGACGCGGTAGATGGAAACGGCACCTGCGCGGGAACCTATGTCGCGGAAAATCAGG
>NZ_JAGMXV010000093.1 GCF_018006725.1 Rhizorhabdus sp. | reverse complement strand
CTATAACTGGTACAAGGGCGACGCGCACAGCTTGATCCAGGTCAACACCGATCTGCCCGTACGCATCGACCGCGCCGTCGATCTCGGCTGCCACGAGGGCTATCCGGGCCATCATCTGCTCAACATGCTGCTCGAACGCAATCTGGCGCGGGCGCGCGGATGGGTGGAGTTCACCGTCTATCCGCTGTTCAGCCCGCAGAGCTTCATCGCCGAGGGCTCGGCCAATGCCGGGATCGACCTCGCTTTCCCCGGTGCGCAGCGCTCCGCCTTCGAAGCGAAGACGCTCTATCCGATCGCCGGTCTCGATCCCGCCACCGCGCGCGATTATGATCGGTTGCTCGCCCTGCTGCACCAGTTGGCCGGCGCGCGGATGACGATCGCCGCCGACTATCTCGATGGCCGGATCGACCGCAACCGCGCGCTCGACCTGATCCAGGCCTATCAGCTGGTCAGCCGCGAGCGGGCAGAACAGTCGCTGCGCTTCACTGAGCAATATCGCAGCTATGTGATCAACTATGGACTCGGTCAGGACATGGTAACGGCCGATCTCGCGAAGAGCGGTCGCGACACGGCGGCGCGGTGGAAGCGGATGGAGCAGATCATCTCCCAGCCCTTCCTGCCGTCCGAGCTTCGCCGCTGACATGACGCTGCGGCAAGCCCGGCTTTAAGACTTTCGGCCTAGAAAAGCCCGCCGTTATTCGCGCTTAACCTGCGGATAACCGTAAAAGCTAAGACGTTGGCAAAGGCGCTGGCCGATCCTCATGACACCAGAGAAGGGCATGAGAGCATGAACCAGAACGCGCAGAAGCTTCCGACCGGCGTCGGCGACGAGGACGCCAAATATGCCGAGCTCCGCCGGGCACCGCGCGAAGAGGTTGCCCTGCCGACCCGCATGTTCACCCAGGACAACCGCGCCAGCGACGTCCTGCTCGTCAACATCTCGACGCTCGGCTTCATGGTCCGCGAATATGGACAGACCCCCAAGGACTCGATCGTGCGGCTGGCACTGCCACGACTGGGTCAGGTGTCCGCACGGGTGGTCTGGTCGCTGGGAGGGCGCGTCGGCGCGGAGTTCATCCGTCCGATCGACGACTATGCCTTTATGGCCATGCTCAATGCCGCCCGGGCGAAGCGGCAACGCTGGCCGATGGGCTGACCCCGGCCGGGGCGGTGCGTCCTCCAGCGTGCCGCCCCCTCATCTTCCCGCTCAACCGGCCCGCAGGAGCCCGACCGCCGCATCCCGTTCGAACAGATAGAGCGCGGTGCGCGCCGCCTGCCCCCGCTCCCCATCCAGCCCACCGTCGCGATCGACCAGCAGCCGGGCATCCTGCGTCGCCGTCTCGATCAGCGCCGCCGTCCGCTCCGGCCCCGCCAGGCGGAAGGCCGCTTCGCCCGACTGGCGCGTGCCCAATATCTCGCCCGCCCCGCGCAGCCGCAGATCCTCCTCGGCGATCCGGAAGCCGTCATTGGTCTCACGCATTAGCGCCAGCCGCGCCCGTGCGGTTTCCGACAAGGCATTGCCGCGCAGCAGCAGGCACACCGAATGCTGGTCGCCGCGCCCGACGCGCCCGCGCAGCTGGTGCAGCTGGGCAAGGCCGAAGCGGTCGGCCCCCTCGATGATCATCAGCGTCGCATTGGGCACGTCGACCCCCACCTCGATGACGGTGGTGGCGACGAGCACGCCCAGCCGCGCCGCCGCGAAGTCCGCCATGACGGCATCCTTCTCAGGCCCCTTCATCCGGCCGTGGACGACGCCGACCCGACCCCCGAACAGCTGGCGCAGATCCTCGGCACGGCTCTCGGCGGCGGCGAGGTCGTACTGTTCGCTCTCCTCGACCAGCGGGCACACCCAATAGGCCTGTCCGCCCTTGCCCATATGTCGTCCGAGCGCCTGCACGATCTCGTCGAGGCGCTCGCCCGAAATGACCCGCGTCTCGATCGGCTGGCGCCCCGGCGGCATCTCGTCGAGCCGGCTGACGTCCATCTCGCCATAATGGCTCAGCGTCAGCGTGCGCGGGATCGGCGTGGCGGTCATCACCAGCAGGTGGGGTGGCCGCTCAGCCTTCGACTGGAGCATCATCCGCTGGGCGACGCCGAAGCGATGCTGCTCGTCGACCACCGCGAGGCCGAGATTGCGGTAGCCGACCTTCTCCTGGAAGATCGCATGGGTGCCGACCAATATGTCGATTGAGCCATCGGCCAGACCCATCAGCGTCGCCTCACGCGCCTTGCCCTTTTCACGCCCGGTCAGGATCGCGACATTGACCGGCAGGCCGGCGAGCGTGCGGCTGAGCGTCTCATAATGCTGCCGCGCGAGGATTTCGGTCGGTGCCAGCATCGCGCTCTGCGCCCCCGCCTCCACCGCGACCAGCAGCGCCATCGTCGCGACCAGCGTCTTGCCAGCGCCGACATCGCCCTGCAGCAGCCGCGTCATCGGCGTCGCCTGGACAAGATCGCCCTCGATCTCCGCGATCGAGCGGCTCTGTGCGCCCGTTGGCGTGTAAGGCAGCTTGAGCATGGCACGCAGCCGCCCGTCGCCGTGCAGCGGCATGCCCCGCCGCCGCCGCGACGACGCCCGCACCAGCATCAGCGCGAGTTGGTTCGCGAACAGCTCGTCATAGGCCAGCCGCTGTCGCGCCAGTTCGTCCTGCGGATCGGCATGAACCCGCAACAGCGCCTCACGCCAGGCGGGCCAGCCCCGGGCGCCCAGCAACCCAGGCTCGATCCATTCGGTCAATGACGGCGCGCGCGCCAGCGCCTGCTCGACCAACTGCCCCAGCCGCCGCGAGGTCAGCCCTTCGGACAGCGGATAGACGGGTTCGCGCACGGGCAGGTCGACCGCCTCCTCGGGCGGCAGCACATGATCGGGATGGATCATCTGCATGTCCTGCCCATAGAGTTCGAGCTTGCCCGACACGGTCCGCTTCTCGCCGATCGGCAGCAGCTTCTTCGCCCAGCCGGGATTGCCGCCGAAATAGACGAGGTTGAGGATGTTGCCCGCCGCGTCGGTCGCCCCGACGCGGAATGGCCCGCGCCCCGCCGACGCCCGGTAGCTGGTCGGCACGAGGTCGATCGTGATCACCCGGCCCGAATCCTGCGGATCGAGTTCGTCGACCCGCTTCCGGTCGATCGCCCCGGTCGGCAGATGGAACAGCAGGTCGACGGCGCGGTCCAGCGCCAGCTTGCGCAGCGGCTTGGCAAGCGCCGGCCCCACGCCCTTGAGCGTTTCGACTTCCGCGAAGAGTGGGTTGAGGATTTCGGGCCGCATCGATTCCGTCGCTGTGGCAGTTTCCGCCGCCCGGGTCGATTGCACGCGTGCGGAAAATGCTTATGTCCCTCCTATCCTTTCGCCGACGGGCTTGCCAATGGCCAGGCGGCGCTTTGCATGCCGCACACTTTGTCCATCGCCACGGGATGACCATGAACCAGGAAGACCGTCTGAAGCGCATCCGTTTCCGTGCCTGGCACCGCGGCACGCGCGAGGCCGACTATATGATCGGCTGCTTCTTCGATCGCTTCCACGACCAATGGTCGGCCGCAGAACTCGACTGGTTCGAAGGGCTGCTGGGGCAGGAAGACGCCGATATCCTCGGCTGGATCATGCGCACGATCGAGGTTCCGGCCGAATGGCAGGGTCCGATGATCGAGCGGATGCAGCGCGTCGACTATGTCGAAGTGCCACAGTGACGATAGCGCCTATCAGCCATTAAGGCCTGACGGCGTTCCGCCTCGCGGTGCCGTCCACCTGTTCTGTTTCCGATGAAAGCCTCATGACCGATCTCCTCCGCATCGTGAAGGCCACAGAGCCGCTGACCCTCTCGCGCGCTCCGGCCGGTTTCCAGCCGTGGCTGGTCGCCGATCTGGCACGCGCCACGGCAACACGGGGAGGCCGTGCGGTCTTCGTGACCTCCGACGACCAAGCGATGCAATCGCTGGCCGATGCCGCCCGCTATTTTGCGCCGGAGCTGACGGTCCTGACCTTTCCTGGCTGGGACTGTCTTCCCTATGACCGCGCCAGCCCCACCTTGCGCGGGACGGCCGAACGGCTCGCCACGCTGCACGCGCTCCAGGCCAAGCCAAAAGGCCCGGTGCTGCTCGTGACCACCGTCCAGGCTGCGACGCAGCGCGTGCTGACGCCCTTCCGGATTCGCCAGCTGGTCGCGGGGCTCGCGCCCGGCGAGCGGATCGATCTCGACCGGCTGACAGCGCTGCTCCAGACCAACGGCTATGTCCGCACCGACACGGTGACCGACCCCGGCGAGTTCGCCGTGCGCGGCGGCATCGTCGACCTTTTCCCGTCGGGCGAGCCCTATCCGCTGCGCCTCGACTTCTTCGGCGACGAGATCGAGAGCGTCCGCCAGTTCGACACCGGCAACCAGCGCACGATCGGCCCGGTCGAAGGCTTCACGCTGCTGCCGGCGGCCGAGGCGCTGCTCGACGAGGAAACCATCAAGCGCTTCCGGGGGCGCTATCGCGAGCGCTTCGGCGCCAACGCCACGGGCGACCCGCTCTACCAGGCGGTGTCCGACGGCCGGCGGCTGGCCGGCATGGACCATTGGTTGCCGCTGTTCGAAGAAAGGCTGGCAACGCTGGCCGACCATCTGTCGGACGACGACCTCGTCCTGCGCGAGGCCGGCACCAACAAGGCCGCCGAGGCACGCTTCGAAGCGATCACCGACTATCATGCGAACCGCGTCCGGGCGCGCAGCGCCGACCCGGGCAGCTATCGCCCGCTGGAGCCGAATGAGCTCTATCTGACCGCAGACGACTGGCAGCGCTTCGTCGAGGATCGGCCCGTCCATCTCGTGACCCCTTTCGCGGAACCCGAATCCGCTCGCGTCATCGATCTGGAGGTGGAAACAGCACGCGATTTCGCGCCCGAACGGACACAGGGCGTCAACATCTACGACGCCGTCGTCGAGCATGTCGAAGCCCTCGCCAGGGACGGCAAGCGGGTCATCCTCGCCAGCTACTCGAACGGGTCGCGCGAACGGCTTGCCGGGCTGTTGAAGGAGCATGGCCTCGACACGACCGAGACCGCCGACGATTGGCAAGCCGCATTGGGTGCATCAACCGGCGGCAAGTCTCTCGGCAGCGGACAGCGCAAGGTGGCCCTCGCTGTCCTCCCGCTCGACCATGGCTTCACCAGCGGCAACGTCGCCCTGCTCACCGAGCAGGACATGCTCGGCGACCGGCTCGTCCGCCGGCAGAAGCGCAAGAAGTCCGCCGACGCCTTCCTCGCCGAACTGGCGACGCTCAGCCCCGGCGACCTCGTTGTGCACAGCGATCACGGTATCGGCCGCTATGAGGGGCTGACCTCGATCCCGGTCGCCAAGGCCCCGCACGACTGCGTCGCGCTGAGCTATGCGGGCGGTGACAAGCTCTACGTTCCGGTCGAGAATATCGACGTGCTGAGCCGCTATGGCGCGGAGAGCGAGGGCGTCACGCTCGACAAGCTGGGCGGGGTCGCCTGGCAGGCGCGCAAGGCGCGAATGAAGGAGCGCATCCGCGAGATTGCAGGCGAGCTCATCAAGACCGCCGCCGAACGCGCGCTGCGCCCGGCCGAGACGGTCGAGCCGGAGAGCGGCTATAACGAGTTCGTCGACCGCTTCCCTTATCAGGAAACCGAGGACCAGGAACGCGCGATCGCCGACGTGATCGAGGATCTGGCGGCGGGCAAGCCGATGGACCGGCTGGTCTGCGGCGACGTCGGCTTCGGCAAGACCGAGGTCGCGCTGCGTGCGGCCTTCGTCGCGGCACTGGGCGGGATGCAGGTCGCGCTCGTCTGCCCGACGACGCTGCTCGCACGCCAGCATTACCGCAACTTCGTCGAGCGCTTCCACGGCATGCCGGTGAATGTCGGCCATCTGTCGCGGCTCGTCACGGCGTCGGAAGCCAAACGGACCAAGGACGGGTTGGCGAGCGGGTCGATCGACATCGTCATCGGCACCCACGCGCTGCTCGCCAAGGGAATCGAATTCAAGCGGCTCGGCCTTGTCATCGTCGATGAGGAGCAGCGTTTCGGCGTCACCCACAAGGAGCGGCTGAAGGCGCTCAAGACCGACGTCCACATGCTGACGCTGACCGCGACGCCGATCCCGCGGACGTTGCAGATGGCGATGTCGGGCCTACGCGAACTGAGCGTGATCCAGACGCCGCCGGTCGACCGCCTTGCCGTCCGCACCTATGTCGCGCCGTGGGACGAGGTCGTCATCCGCGAGGCGCTGCTGCGCGAGCATTATCGCGGCGGGCAGAGCTTCCTGGTGACCCCGCGGATCAAGGACCTGCCCGACATCGAGGAGTATCTGCGCAAGCAGGTCCCCGAGATCAGCTATGTCGTCGCCCATGGCCAGATGGCGCCGAGCGAGGTCGAGGAGCGGATGTCGGCCTTCTACGACAAGAAGTTCGACGTGCTGGTGTCGACGACGATCGTCGAAAGCGGCCTCGACATTCCCAGCGCCAACACGCTGATCGTCAATCGCGCCGACAAATTCGGCCTGGCGCAGCTTTATCAGCTGCGCGGTCGCGTCGGTCGCTCGAAGACGCGCGCTTATGCCTATCTGACGACCGGCGACGGTCGGATGACCGACACCGCAGAGAAGCGGCTGCACATCCTCCAGAATCTCGACACGCTCGGCGCCGGCTTCCAGATTGCGAGTCACGACCTCGACATTCGCGGCGCCGGCAATCTGCTCGGCGACGAGCAGTCCGGACACATTAAGGAGGTCGGCTTCGAACTTTATCAGTCGATGCTGGAAGAGGCGATCCTGGAGGCTAAGGCCGGCGGCCTCGCGAGCGCGCGCCCGAAGGACTTCTCGCCGCAGATCAACGTCGACGCGGCGATCCTCCTTCCCGACGATTATGTCCCCGACCTCGATCTGCGGATGGGCCTCTATCGCCGGATCAACGAGTTGGAGAGCAAGGCGGAGATCGAGTCCTTCGCCGCCGAACTGATCGACCGCTTCGGCAAGCTGCCGGCGCCGACAGAGAATCTGCTGACGGTGATGGAAATCAAGCTGAACTGTCGCAAGGCCTGCGTCGCCAAGATCGACACCGGTCCGCGCGGGGCGCTGGTGGCTTTCCACGAGGACCAGTTCCCGGATCTGCCGGGCCTGCTCACCTATGTCGACCGCTTGAAGGACAGCGCCCGGTTGCGCCCCGACCATCGCCTCGTCATCACGCGTAACTGGCCCGAGCCGTCGATGCGGCTGAACGGAGCGCTCCAGCTGTCGCGGGGTCTGGCGAAGATCCTCGCCTGATCGGTCAGGCGGCGTTGACGGGGTCGCGCCGCTCGACGATCAGCGCTTCGAGCGCGCGGCTGTCGACCGGGGGCGAGCAGAGATAGCCCTGATAGAGGTTGCAGCCCTCCCGCGCGAGCAGCCCCAGCTGGGCGCTGGTCTCCACACCCTCGGTAATGACCTGCAGGCCCAGCGAACGCGCCATGTCGATCACGCCGCGCACGACGATGCGATCCCGCGTGGAGCCGGTGATGTCGGCAGCGAGCGTCTTGTCGATCTTGAGATAGTCGAGCGGCAGTGCCTTGAGATAGGCCAGGCTCGAATAGCCGGTGCCGAAATCGTCGATCGCGACGCGCAGCCCCGCCTTGCGCAGCCGAGCCAGAAGTTCGGCGGCCCCGCCGAGATCCGAGATCAGGCCGCTTTCCGTGACCTCGACGGTCAAGCGGTCGCGCGGGAAGCCGGCGTCGTCGACACGGGCAAGGAAATCCTCGACGAAATTGGTCCGCGCAATATCCGCCGCCGTGACATTCACCGATACGCGCAGGTCGCGCATATGCGCGGGCCAGGCCGCGGCCACGGCCAGAGCGCGTTGCTGGACATAGGTCGACAGCTGAACGACGAAATCGGACCGCGCGGCGGTGGCGAAAAGCGGGACGGCGCCAAGTTCGCCCAGCAAGGGATGTCTCCACCGCGCCAGCGCCTCCGCGCCGATGATCTGGCCCGATCCGATATCGACCTGGGGCTGGAACAGGATGTCGATCTGGTTCTGGTCGAGCGCGCGACGAAGGTCGATCTCGAGTTGATTGCGCCGGTGGGTCTCGGCCTCGGCATCGGCGTCCAGCGCACGCACCATGCCGGTATCGCCATGTTTGGCGGCGGCCAAAGCGGCCGAAGCGCGCTGGAACAGCGTGCCGACATCGCGGCGCCCTTCCCCATCGGTCGAGGCGATGCCGACCCGACAGGACAGCGGAATGAGCGAGTCTCCCGACACGAACGGCCAGGCAACGCTCTCTACAAGGCGATTTGCGATCAGTTCGGCGCTGTCAGCGGTGACCGGCGGGCCGAGCGCGATGGTGAACTCCGACCCGGCCGTCCGCGCAATCATCGCGTTGCCGATGCCGATCCGGTCGATCACCCGCTCGATGCGTCGGGCCACCCCTTGCAGCACGGCATCGCCGGTCGGGCGGCCAAAGGCGGCATTGACGAGACCGAAACGCATGATGCCGAGCATCAGCAGCGCGCAGCGCGGGCCGGCGGCATCCTCGTCAGCCAGCCTTACCTCCACCCAGCCACGAACGCGCTCGATGGTCGGCAGGCCCGTGAGAGGGTCGACTTCTTCGTTCATCGGCTCTGCGTCGGCCTTGGTCACCTCGACCCAGGCGACCACCGCGCCGCGCGCCTCATCGAAGGAAATATGATGCGCCAGTCTGTCGCCATGCAGACGACTGTCATGTGCGAAGGCAGTCGACTGGCGGGTCGCGAGCAACCGGTCGATCGCCTGGCGCGCCGTCCGCCGGCTGGCGCGGTCCATGATACGGAACAGCATCGCCATCGGCACCGTCTCGCTGCCCGCACCGATCCGGTTGGCGAGCGCGCTGCTGAGCGTAAGGCTTCGATCACCGGGCTTCCAGATCCACGCTTCGGATTCGGACAGCCGGAGCGACGCCCGCGCCGATGCGGCCCGTCCGCCGCCCGCCAGACGCTCCACGAAGCGATCGGCGAAATCGAGCGCTGTCCGAAGGCTGTCCGCGTCCACGTCCCCGATCAGATAATGGGTCGCGCCAGCTTCGAGCAGCGCGTCGAGCTCCGCCATTTCGTCGACGATCACGAGCAACGCAGCGCCCGTCGAACTCGTCACGCTGGCCAGCGCGCGGCACAGGGCATAGCCTTCGGCGCGCGCGCCGCGGGCATCGACCAGCGCGACCGAAGATCCCGAAGCGATGAAGCGCCGTTCCGCCGAGTCGGCACGCCGTGCGGCGATCACCGATCGACCTGCCCTTTCCGCCATGGCCGCAAGTTCGTCACGGTGTCGAAATGACAGCAGGAATAGCGGCAGCCGCGCCTGCGCGGCGCGGCGTTCGGCCGCTGCTGCTCCGCCTACATTCCTGTTCATTGCTCGACTGTTATCGTATCGAACCGCCTAGGCCAATCGCAAAGCGGCGGAAAAACAACCCGGTAGCGGATTAATTCAAGGCTTCCTTTGCTACCAAGGTCTAGGCTGTTACCATAAGCGCATGATGCCGATCGAAAAACGGGGCTCCGGGGCAGAGGGCACGCTGCTGGACGCGTTCGGCCGACGCATTTCCTATCTGCGGCTTTCGGTGACCGACCGGTGCGATTTCCGCTGCCGCTACTGCATGTCCGAGAAGATGCAGTTCCTGCCGAAGCGCGAAATCCTGACGCTGGAGGAACTGTCGGCGCTCGCCGACGCCTTCATCGCACGCGGCATCAGGAAGATCCGATTGACCGGGGGTGAGCCACTGGTGCGCCGGGACGTGGTCGATCTGGTAGGGATGATCGGGCGTCGCATCGGCGACGGGCTCGACGAGCTGACGATCACCACCAATGGCAGCCAGCTTCGCCGCCATGCAGCGGCTCTCGCAGCGGCGGGGGTGCGGCGGATCAATGTCAGCATCGACACGCTGGACGCCGAGCGCTTCGCTTTCATCACGCGCGGGGGCGCACTGCCCGAGGTGCTGGACGGGATAGAGGCCGCCCGCGACGAGGGCATCGCGATCAAGATCAACATGGTTGCTCTCAAGGACTTCAACGAGCAGCAGATCGAGCCGATGCTACGGTGGTGCGCGGCCGCAGGACATGACCTGACCCTGATCGAGACCATGCCGCTGGGCGAGATCGATGAGGATCGCACCGATCGCTACCTGCCGCTCGACAGCGTCCGCCGGGCGCTGGAAAGCCGCTACACGCTCAGCCCGCTCGACTATCGCACCGGCGGCCCCGCGCGCTATTTTCGCGTCGAGGAACTGGACGCCCGGCTCGGGCTCATCACCCCGCTCACCAACAATTTCTGCGACGGCTGCAACCGCGTGCGGGTGACCGCGACCGGGCAGATCTACATGTGCCTGGGCCATGACAGCCGGCTCGACCTGCGCAGCGCCTTGCGCGCAGGCGATGCGCAAGAACTTGATCGGTTGCTGGACGTCGCCATGCGGCGCAAGCCCGAGCGTCACAATTTCGCTATAGACCAGCGGGGGGCGACACCCGCCGTCGACAGACATATGAGCGTTACCGGGGGATGACCGAAAAGAAGATGGCCCTCGTGGCCTCGCCGACTCCTGCCGCGCAGGAGGCCACGACCGAATTGCGCCGAATGTACGAATGGCATCCGGTGGAGCGTGCCGACCTGATCGTCGCGCTGGGGGGCGACGGCTTCATGCTGCGCACACTGCATGCGATGCTCGATCGCCACCGCATATTGCCGGTGTTCGGGATGAACCTCGGCACGGTGGGCTTTCTGATGAACGACTGGAAGCCCGAACTGCTCGAACTCCGGCTGATGCAGGCCAAGGCGATGACGGTCCTGCCGCTGCGCATGGATGTCGAGACGGTCGAGGGACAGCGCCTGTCGATCCCCGCGATCAACGAAGTCTCGCTGCTGCGTGAAACGCGCGAGACGGCGAAGATCGAGGTGTTGGTCGAGGGCCGCGTGGTGCTGCCCGAACTGGTCTGCGACGGCGTGCTGGTGTCCACCCCGGCCGGGTCCACCGCCTATAATCTGTCGGCCCAGGGGCCGATTCTGCCGCTGGAATCCTCGCTACTCGCCCTGACCCCGATCAGCCCCTTCCGCCCGCGGCGCTGGCGCGGGGCAATCCTGCCCGACAAGAACGTAATCTCCTTCCGGGTCCTTGATGCCGTGAAGCGCCCGGTCAGCGCCGTGGCCGACCAGCGCGAGGTGCGCGACGTGTCGCTCGTCCGGATCGGTATCGACAAGACCAGCCCGCTGACGCTGCTGTTCGATCCCGAACATGCCCTGGACGACCGCATAACCATGGAACAGTTCGCGGTTTGAAAATCCCTGTTTTTCAGGGCTTTGGAAATTAATTTGGCCGCCCCCGAAGGATCGGGGATTTGGGGCTTGCAAGCCCGAACAACCCGCTGCTATAGGCGCGCCTCGCTTGAAGCGGAAATGATCCCCGGTAGCTCAGCGGTAGAGCATCCGACTGTTAATCGGACGGCCGCCTGTTCGAATCAGGCCCGGGGAGCCATTTCAAATCCTTAAATTTTAAGGTGTAATTCTCTGACCGGGAGAGTTGCGCCTTTTTTCGTTCTTACACGTCTTCTGACCGGCATTCCGGCATTTGCCTGCAAGGGTAGCAGCCCTTGGACGGATACGCCGCTCTCCCGGTGCCCGATGGTTCCCGCAGCACGCATGGAAGCGATCTGCCAATGTCGGGTCGTGGATCCCCGATACCGAGCCCTCAGCGCCAGCCCAGGCCGAGTGCCTTCTGCAGACCGGCGAAATCGGCGGAGAGCGCCCCGTCCGCCTGTGACAGCGACTGTTCGGCGGACAGGCGGCTGCGTTCGGCCTGGAGCAGTTCGATCTTCGATCCGGTGCCGGCCTCGAACCGCTGCCGAGCCAGCGCTTCGACCCGTCGGGCGGACGCCAGCGAGCGTCGTACGCTGGCCGAGGCGCGCAGCCTGGCGCCATAGCGGGACAGCGCGTCCTCCCCGTCCTGCAGCGCCTTCAGCACCGCGCCGCGATAGCGCGCCGCCGCTTCGTCCTGCCCGCCCTTGGCCTGCTCGACCCGCGCGGCGTTGCGACCGAAATCGAGGATGTTCCAGGACAGGCGCGGCAGCGCGATCGTCGCCAGCTTGTCGAGGTCGACAACGTCCTCCGGTTGGGTGCCGCCGATACCGAGGACGCCCGCAAAGCTGACGCTGGGAAAGCGTGCGGCCTCCGCGACACCGATCTTGGCGGTCGCCGCAGCATATTGCCGCTCCGCTGCGCGGACGTCGGGCCGGCGCTTGAGCAACGCGGCGGGATCGCCGATCGCGGTTCCGGCGGATGGGAGGGGGATCGCAGCGGGTGTCGCCAGAAGCTGGTCGACGCTTCCCGGTGCCTCGCCGACGAGGACGGCCAGTGCGTTGAGATAGGCGTCATGCTCGGCCTGCAGGGGCAGCAGCGACGCCTGAAGCTGCTCCAACTGGTCGGCCTGCTGCTCGACATCGAGGTCGGAGGCAGCCCCCCGCTCGCGGCGCTGGCGAACCAAAGCCACAAGGTCATGCTGCCTTGTGACCGCGTCCTGGCTCAACCGGATCCGCTGCTGCCGGTCGCGGAGATTGGCATAGGCCTGCGCGACCTCTGCCGTCAGGCTGACCTGAGCGTCCGCAACGCTGGCTTCCGCTGCTTCGAGCTGTGCGCGCGCGGCCTCGACGCTGCGGCGTCGCCCCCCCCAGAGGTCCACTTCCCAACTGGCGTCGAATCCGAGATTGTAGAAGTTCAGCGCCTCGGTGCCGCCGCCGCCGCCATTGGCATTGCCTTCGCCAGAGCCGTCCGAACTGCCCAGATCGATCCCCGGCAGGCTGGCATGGGCGTAGATCGCCTGAAGATTGGCATTGGGTGCGCCATTGGCCTTTTCGAGGCGAAGCGCCGAACGCGCCTGACGCAGGCTGGCCTGGGCGATCGCGACATTGGGGTTGGCCGCCAGCGCCTTCGCCTCCAGCGCATCGAGCACGGGATCGGAGAGCTGGGTCCACCAGTCGGCAACAGCCGGTGTCTCGGCGCGAGCTTCGGACGGGGCCCGCACGAAGGCTGCCGGCGGCTGCGGCGCCCGTGCGCCCGCCGGACCGGCATAGTCCGGCCCCATGGTGCAGGCGGCGAGCGCGACCAGGGGAAAGGAAAGCAGCAGAGTGCGCATCGCGATCACCTCAATGCATCACGACCGGCCGGCCATGCGGCAGCGGACGCAGGAACAAGACCAGCGGGATGACGGCGATGATGCCGACCCCCAGCATCCAGAATATATCGTTGAACGTCATCACCAGCGCCTCGCGCTGGATCGTGCCGGCGAGCGACCGGAGCCCCGCCTCCTGCCCGCCCAGGCTCTGCGAAAGGCTGGCAACATAGGCCTGTACCGCGTCCGAATTGGCGCTCATCGCCTCTTCGAGGCGGCGGCTGTGGAACCAGTTGCGCTGGTCCTGGATCGTCGCGATCCCGGCAAGGGCCAGCGAACCGCCGAGGTTGCGCACCGCATTGAACAGGCCGGCCGCATCGCCCGCGTCGCGCGCCGGCACCGAGGCGATCGCGGCCTGGTTGAGGAACAGGAAGCCCATGATCACGCCCACGCCGCGTAGCAGCTGCGATTCCACGAAATCATGGCCGACCGACTGCGAGGTCAGCACGGTGTCGACCATGCAGCTTGCCGCCATGATGGCCAGCCCGATCGCGACCGCGATGCGAATGTCGAGATAGCGCATCAGCAGCGGCGTGAAGGGCATGAGCAACATGCTCGGTATGCCCGACAGCAGCACGATCTTCCCCGACTGCAGCGCGTTATAGCCGGCGATCGCCGACAGGAATTGCGGAATGACGTAGGAGGTGCCGTAGATCATCATACCGATCACGAGCCCCATCAGCGCCACCGCGCCGAATTGCCGGTCGAGCAGCAATCTCAGCTTAATGACCGGACGTTTGGCGAAGATCTGTCCCGCGAGCAGCAGGCCGAAGCCGACCGCCGTAACGATGCTCATCTGGACGATCGCGCTGCTCTGGAACCATTGTTCGCGCTGGCCTTCTTCCAGCACGATGGTCAGCCCGCCGAGGCCGAGCGCCATGCCGACAATGCCGCGCCAATCCGCGCCCCACAGTTCCTCCCAGTCGGGCCGGCGATGCGCCATGGTGGTGAGCAGCAGCGCGATCAGCAGCATGCCGACGGGGATGTTGATGAAGAAGGCATAATGCCAGCTGACATTCTCGGTCAGCCATCCACCGATCAGCGGCCCCAGCAGCGGGCCGATAATCGCGGTGACCCCGAACATCGCATTGCCGATCGGCTGCTGCGACCGTGGCAGGCGGGTGGCGATGATGGTCATGGCGGTGGGCACCAATGCGCCGCCGGTAAAGCCCTGCCCCACCCGACCGATGATCATCATCGTCAGGTTGGTCGAAATGCCGCAGAGCACGGAAAAGGCGGTGAAGAGCGACACGGCTATCAGAAGGAAGCTGCGCAGACCGAACAGCCGCTCGAGCCAGCCCGACAACGGGATGATGATGATTTCGGCCACGAGATAGGCGGTGGCGATCCAGGTTCCTTCGGTGCCGGTCGCACCGATCTCGCCCTGGATGGTGGGCAACGAGGAATTGACGATCGATATGTCGAGCGTCGCCATCAATGCGCCGAGACTGCCTGCGGCCACCGCCAGCCAGGCGCTGATGTCGGCCCGCTCGGGCGCTGCGGTCGTACTGCCCGCCATCGCTGCGCTCATCGCCCGGCGCGCTCGTTCCGCCGCTCCTGCTCATCGCGAATGGCATCGATCGCCGCCTTCGCCGAGCGCGTGTCGACGGTTGCCTCGACCGACATGCCGGGCACGAGCAGCGCGCGCGTCTCGGGACCTGCGTTGACCGTGATCCGCACGGGAACGCGCTGGACGATCTTGGTGAAATTGCCCGTCGCATTCTGGGGCGGCAGGACCGAGAATTGGGCACCGGTGCCGGGCGCGATGCTTTCGACCACCCCGTGCAGTTCGACCCCGTCTAGCGCGTCGACCTCGACCGTGACCGGCTGCCCCGGACGAATCAGCCCCAGCTGGGTTTCCTTGAAATTGGCGACCACATAGAGACTGTTCGCCGGCACCAGCGACATCAGGCGTGTCGAGGCCTGCACGAACTGACCTTGCCGGACGCCTTTATTGCCCACCCGGCCGTCGACCGGGGCGCGCAGGATCGTCGCCTCGACGTCGGTCCGTGCGGCCGACAGCTGCGCCCGCGCCGCTTCGCCCTGCGCCTGCGCCTGCTGGCGTTGCGCGCGCAGCGTGGCGACGCGCCGTTCGGCCGCAGTCAGCGAGGCCTGGGCCGCGTCGAGCTTGGCCCGCGCCTGCACCGCCTGGGTTTCGAGTTGCGCCAGTCGCTCCCGGGTCTCGGCACCGCTGGCGGCCAGCGGGCGATAGCGTGTGACCTCCCGAGCGGCGAGATCGGCCTCAGCCCGCGCGGACGCCAATTGCGCACGCGCCTGGTCGACGGCGGCGAACTGCTCCTCGATCTGGGCGCCGACACCGGCGGCGCTCGCCATGGCCACGTCGATCTGCGCGCGGGCCTGGGCCGCCTGCGTGCTATAATCGCGCGGGTCGATCTGGACGAGAGGCTGCCCGGCCTTCACCTCCTGATTGTCCGTCACGAAGACGCGGTCGACATAGCCCGACACCTTGGGCGCGACGGTGATCGCATCCGACTGGATGAAGGCATCGTCGGTCGACTGCTGGTAGCGCCCGTAGATGAAATGGCGCGCCCCAAGCACGACGCCCGCGATGAGAAGCACGGCACCTGCGATAAGGAGCGCCCGGCGAAGGATCAGCTTGCGGCGCGCGGTCTTGGCGGGATCTGCGGCTTCGTGCGACTCGGGCGGAGGCGCGGCGGTCGTATCGCTCATGTCAGGACTCGGATGCTATCGATTGCCCCGCCTATGCTCGCAGTTGCAAAATAGCGCAACACCATTTATTGAGGTCCCTCATGAAATCCCCTGAGGAAGACCTGCTCACCGATCTGGGCCGCCTCTATGGCAGCCTGAAGCGGAGCTTCGACCGTTCGATGGTCGAACGCGGGGCTTCGCTCGCGCGCACCAAGATGCTGATCCTGATCCAGAAGGAAGGCGGCACGGTTCGCGCTATAGACATTGCCGAAAGGTTCGGCATCGCGCCGCGCACGGTCACCGAGGCACTTGATGGACTGGAACGCGAGGGGCTGATCCTGCGAACACCGGATCCGTCAGATCGCCGTGCGAAAAGGATCAGTATTACCCCAGAGGGCGAGGCTGCAGTCGCCGTCACCGAACCGATCAGGCAGGCATTGTCCAAACGGATATTGGTCAGCCTCGGTCCGGAAGAGCAGGCCAGCTTTCACGCGACGATTAGAAAATTGCTGCGTTGCATCGACGAAGATTGAATATTTTTCCTTAAGCCGCCTCGTGCTATTGTAACTTTCTGTCTCCCGCGCCGTTCGACAAGAAGACGGGCGGGACCTCAAGGAGAGGTGCGATGGAGAGGATACATCACAGCTTCTGCCAATGCGGCTTTGGCCTGCTCTGCACGTGCAGCGCGCTTTCGCTGGTGGTGACTGGAAGCGTCTATCTGCTGCTGGGTTGACGTTCCTGACCAGCGTTCGCGCCCATAAAAAAGGGCCCGGACGCTTACGCGCCGGGCCCTTTTTCATCTGAGCCAGGGCTTATTTGGCGACGCAGTAGAAGCCGCCACCCGGGAAGGGATTGCCATTGGCGTCCAGTGCGCCGGGGTGATAGCCGGTCGCCTTGAACGTCGTCTTGTCATTGTCGAGGCTGCCGCAAACCGAGGCTCCGCGAGCGGCTTCGGCGGCAGGGACCGGACCGAAGGCCGTCGGATCGTCCCATGCGAGCGTCTGATCCGCCTTGGCGACGAGCCGCGGCGGCGTGCTGCTGGCGAACTTGCCCGGCTTCGGTACGGACGCACAGCCTGCCAGACCGGCAGCGGCGACGACACAGGCGACAGCGGCGACGTTCTTGATGGTACCGGCGATCATGAGCCTGTTCCCTTTCTTGATCCTCAGCCCGACTAGAGCCGTCAGGTGAATAACATATTACCGTAACGTTTCACCATGCCGTACCGGCTCCGCGGCGCGATCAACATCAAGGGAGAACCTAGCGCGGACCGACCGACGCTGCCCCTATGTAAATATCCTAGGACCCGGCTGAAGCTTTTGTTCATGGCGCAACTTCCCAGTTCGGCGGCATCCTTCCGCAAACCGCAACAATCTAATCGCGCCGGGCGATTGAAGCGAAAGGTCGACGGGCGCACATCGGGCTCGACCGGGGGCTGAGGCAAGGACGAGTATGGACAAGCGTTCGAGAGTTGAGTGGCGGGGCTATATTCCTGCGATGCTGACCCCCTTTGCGGATGACGGTGCCCTGGACCCGATCCGGCTTCGCGCCCATCTGGAATGGCTGGCGGCGGAAGGGATGCACGGGCTGGTGATCGGCGGGACCACGGGCGAGTGGACCAGCCTGTCGCCGACGGAGCGGCGCGACCTGTTCCGTCTGGTGGGGGACCAGATGAAGGGCCGGCTGCCGCTGATCGCTGGCTGCACCAGCTACACGC
>NZ_JAGMXV010000325.1 GCF_018006725.1 Rhizorhabdus sp. | reverse complement strand
GGGCCGTAGCGCGCCTGGCATCCAGTCACCTTAATTATCTGGAGTAAAACCGATGTCTTCATCCCGTAAATCCGCGCCTGCGCGCGAACCGCTCGACATAAATCTCGACTGCAAAGAAGCGGTGATCGACTATCTGACCCGGGCATTCCCGGTCCAGCAGATGACGTTCTTCCGCGACGATACCGGCGAAGTGCGCTCGCGACCGCTGTTCGACGAGAGCGGCCATCCGGTCACCAACCCGGAAGCTGAAGCCGAGCGCGACAATCTGGTCGAACAGCTTTGCGCGCTGCCGCCGATCGCGGCCGTGCTCGATGCCATCATCACCCGGTTCGGCACTGAGATGGTCGCCGAGGTGACGGGACGCACCAAGCGGCTCATCACGGTGAGGGGGGGAGGACAGAAGCTCGAATCGCGCTCGGCGCGTGCCACGCAGGCCGATTCCGCCGCCTTCATGGAAGGCACCAAGCGCATCCTGGTGTTCTCCGACGCCGGGGGGACCGGCCGCTCCTACCATGCCAGCCTCGATGCGAAGAACCAGCAGCAACGCGCGCATCTGCTCCTGGAGCCGGGCTGGAGAGCCGATCGCGCGATCCAGGGCCTGGGACGTACCCACCGCACGCATCAGGCCTGCTCGCCGCTGTTCCGGCCCGTCACGACCGACTGCAAGGGCGAACTCAGGTTCACCTCGACCATCGCGCGGCGTCTCGACAGCCTCGGCGCGCTGACACGCGGCCAGCGCCAGACCGGGGGGCAGAACCTGTTCGACCCGGCCGACAATCTCGAAAGCGATTACGCCAAGGCTGCGCTCATCAGCTGGTATCACCTGCTCGTCAGCGGCAAACTGACCAGCACCAACCTCACCGACTTCCAGCATCGCACGGGGCTCGAACTGCTCGATACCGACGGCGTCCTGAAGGAGGATCTGCCGCCGATCCAGCGCTGGCTCAACCGGTTGCTGGCGCTGCCGATCGGCCTTCAGAACTGCATCTTCGACGAATTCCTGGCGCTGGTCGAGGCACGAGTCGCGGCCGCGCGCGAGGCGGGGACACTCGATGTCGGCGTCGAGACGATGACGGTCGAGACCGCGACCGTGCTCGACGATACGATCCTGCGCACCGACCCGGTCAGCAAGGCGACCTCGCACCTGCTGACGATCGAGGTGACCCGGCGCCGCAACCCCATGTCGCTCGAGCGCGTGCTGCGCATCGCCGATACCGACCAGACCGCCGTGTTCGTGCGCAACGGCAAGTCGGGCAAGGTCGCGCTGCGCACCAACGCGCGCTCCTGGCTGACCGAGGACGGGGTGGCGGTGTCGCGCATCGAACTGATGCGTCCGACCCGGCACGAATATCTCGCGCTCGACGATCTCTACGAGACGGCCTGGGAGGAATGCAGCCGCGCACGGTTCGAGGCGGAATGGTCGGCCGAGGTCGACGAGATCCGCGGCAAGCTCGACGTCGAGACGATCCGGCTCGCGACCGGCCTTCTGCTGCCGATCTGGTCGGCGCTGCCGAGCGACCATCTCGTGGTCAACCGCGTGGTCGATGCCGAGGGTCGCTCCTGGCTCGGGCGCATGGTGTTCCCGGGCGACGTGCCGGCGCTGTTCTCGAAGATGGGCCTCGACAGCAACGACGTGCTCAGCCCGGCCGAGGTCGCGCGCGCCGCGATGGAGGGCGGGACGGTCACGATCCGGCGACCGTTCGTGTGCGAGGTGAAGCGCGTACGCGTCAACGCCAAGCCGCGCATCGAGATCAGCGGCGCACCGGCTGACCAGCTCGCGTGGCTCAAGTCGATCGGCTGCTTCACCGAGATCATCGCCTACAAGACGCGCGTCTTCATCCCCGTCGAGACGGCCGATGCCGTCCTCGCGCGCCTGATGGCCTGACCGGCACGATAACCGACAACTAGCTGCCAGCTAGCAGCTTGTTGGCACGACCTGGTCCCCCTCCCGCCGAGGCGGGAAACGAGAGGGGAGAAGGAGCGGGGAGGGTGTCCGGATCGGGGGGAAACGCCCGTGCGCCGGACACTTTCCCGCTCATGGAGACGACAGATGACCCAGACCGTCAAACTCGCGAAGCTGAAGCGTTCCGAGAAGAACGTGCGCACCACGCCGCCCAAGAACATCGAGGCGATGGCCGCCAGCATCCGCGCTCGCGGCATCATGCAGAACCTGCTGGTGACCGCCGCCCGCCCGAAGGGCATGTTCGAGATCATCGCCGGCGATCGCCGCTATCTCGGTGCGATGATGCTGGCCGAAGCCGGCGAGATCGTTGCCGCCGACTATGACGTGCCGGTCAAGATCATCACCGGCGACGAGGCGGACCTGCGCGAGGTGTCGCTGACCGAGAATTTCCAGCGCGAGCAGATGACCGTCGCTGAGGAATGCGTCGCGTTCCAGCACTTCCTCAAGACCGACGGTGACGTCGACGCGGTCGCCAAACGGTTTGGCCAGACCCGCCGCTTCATCGAGGGACGGCTGCGCCTCGCCGATCTTGCCGAACCGATCTTCGAAGCCCTGGCCGCGGGCAAGATCTCCTACGAGATGGCCAAGGCCTACGGCTCGACGGCCGACAAGGCCAAGCAGGAGCGCGTGTTCGAGCAGTATGGTCACTCGTCCTACGTCAACGCCGACCAGATCCGTCGCGCGATCGCCAACGACACGATGAAGGCGACGGATCCGATCGCGATCCTGGTCGGTGCCGATGCCTATGTCGCCGCGGGCGGCCGCATCGAGCGCGAACTGTTCAGCGAGGATGGCGACCGCTGGACCGACCCGGAACTGGCGCAGACGCTCGCCGCAACGCTGATGGAGGCTGAGGCCAAGCGGCTCGGCGAGGAACTGGGGATCGCATGGGTGCGCCCCGTCGCCACGACCAGCCTCTACGGCATCACGTCCGACCTCCACCGCGTGACGCTGCCGGCAGCGCCGCTGACGGTCGAGGAACAGACGCGGTGCGACGAGATCGAGGAGCGCGTGCAGGTCATCGAGAGCGACATGGAGGACGAGGGTATCGACGACGATACCTATGCCGCGCTCGATGCGGAATCGGATCGGCTGCGCGAGGAATATCAGGCGATCCACGACAAGGCGCCCGAACTGACCGACGAGGTCAAGGGCCAGGTCGGTGTGTTTCTGACGCTCGGCCGCGACGGCAAGATGACGCTCGACACGACCTACTACAGCGAAACGCCGATCCGCCTGCCGGGTGACGATCGGCCGCTGCCGTCGTCGCCGTCGTCGCGTCGCACCGCCGACCTGCCGCCCGAGGCGGTCGCTCCTGGCGGCAAGCCGCTCAGCGCCCGGCTCCATGACGAACTGGCGGTCCAGCGCCGCGACATCCTCGCCGCGTCGATCCTCGGCGATCCGGGGCTCGCGCTCGACTATATGCTGTTCTGCCTCGCCGACCCCAGCCACGGTTACGGCCGCTACGGGACGACGGTTCGGGCAGGGCGTCCGCAGGACCCGCAGATGCCCAAGGATCAGCCCGCCACGCAGGCGCAGGTCGCGATCGCCGAAGCCCGCGAGGGTCTCGACACGTCGTGGACGGCAGGGGCGAACCCGGTCGAGCGGTTCGAGGCGTTCCGCGCGCTGAGCGACGACGCCAAGGCGGCCTGGCTCGCAGTCGTGGTGGCGACCTCGCTCGAGGCCAAGCCCGATTACAGCTCGGTCACCACCAACCCGCTCCATGCACGGCTCGCCTCGATCCTCGAGATCGAACCCGCCAAATGGTGGCGCCCGACCTCGGCGAACTTCTTCGATCGCGTGTCGAAGGGCACGCTGCTCGCGCTGCTCACCAGTGTCGGAGGCGCGCCGCTCGCGGCCCGCTACATGGCCTCCAAGAAGGGCGAGATCTCGACCAGCTGCGAGAAGCTGTTCGCCGGCGAAGCGATCACCGAGCCGGAAACCAAAGAAGCGGCGCTGGCCTGGGTGCCCGACGCGATGCGGTTCGATCTCGTGTCGGTCGCCGGTGCCGACGAGGCAATCGACGACGAGCCCGGCGATGAGGGCTTCGACGACGACGACTACGGCGACACCGATGATCTCGGTGCCGACGATGCCGGGATCGACAGCGACGAGGCGCTGATCGCGGCCGAATAGCCCCCCGATACCCCCGGCCCGTTCGTCTCCCGGGCACACCTTGGCGGCTGTCCCTCACCGGGGCGGCCGCCTTCTTTTTACCCGCGGACCGTCACGCGTGGCCCGCGCATCGAGGGAGCTTTCCCATGACCTTTCACCGCAAATCGACTGCGCCACGCCGCGATGTCGCGGCCGAGATCACCAACCTCATAATCGCCAAGCTTGAAGCCGGCGTCCTGCCCTGGTCGCGCCCCTGGGGACTGACCGGGGCAGGGGGGCGACCGCTGCGGCATTGCGGCACGCCCTACACCGGCATCAACGCGCTCTATCTCTGGG
>NZ_JAGMXV010000092.1 GCF_018006725.1 Rhizorhabdus sp. | reverse complement strand
GGTTGGGCGTCCCGCCCTATGGGCGGGCACGCGGCTCTACTCGGCCCTGGCGGGCCTCCCGGAGCCCCCTGCGGGGTCTCCGCCCTGACGGGTGACGATCCGCTCGCTGCGCCGGGCGTCCTCCTTGGGGGCGGCGCGGGCTGGTTCGCCCTCCCGGGCTCTCTGGCGCCCGCTTTACGATGCCGTGCCTTGCGGCACGCCATCGTCGCCCGCCGTCGGTCCGACCCGGCGTGCCTGCCACAACATAATATTTTCTCTCTCTGTGATGAGGAAGTTTGGCATGCGGGGATTTGCGGGCCGTCAAGGACGAGCGGTCCCCCAATTTTCACGCACCCGACACTCCGGCTGCGCCTCCGCTTTCGGGCACGAGAAAATCGGCTCCACCGCTCGCGAGCGTTAACCGGGGTCCGTGCCGTCTGCGCGGCACGGCTTCCCGGTTAACGTCCCTGACCGCCCTGACCGCCGCATGCCGGATGAGATTCCTCACCGAGAGAAGGTGAGATTTTCAACACATGGAGGCTATCATGACCAAGTACAGCAACTTCGACGACATGGGCCGCGCGTTCAACGAGCGCCGCGTCGACACCGAAACCCGCCAGACCTACGAAGGCAGCTTCATCGAAGCCAGCGAGATGGCCAAGCTCAGCATCGTGGGAGAAGCCGAGAAGCTGGAAATGCCCGATCCCGATCAGGCAGCAGCCGCCGTCGAACAGATGCTCTCGACGATGTTCGATGTGTTCCGCGACACCCGGATGGAGGAGTTCGCCGCCGACCTCGCATGGGGCTTCGTCAACAGCTTCCACATGGTGGCCAAGCGCATCGAGGGCCGGGAGGATGACGCCGCCAAGAAGCTGGGCGATCTGGTCCGCAGCTACGACCCCTCGGAGATCTACGCTGTCGAACTCGAAGAGACCCAGCTGCTCTGCCAGACACTGGAAGGGTGCGCCGAGGCGATGCGCTGCATGCGCGACCACGCCGGCGAAGTCTATCGCATCGAGACTGGCCGTCCCTTCTCGACCGTGCGCGGCAGCCGCGTCTCCTCCAAGCTCACCGCCTCGATGATCGACGGAGCCGACTATCTGGCCGCACGCGCCGCCAAGAAGCGGGAAGAGCACAACCCGACCGGGCCTGTCGTCGCCTTCTCGGGCGGCATGGAATGGCACGACCACGAGCAGCTCTTCGAACGCCTCGACCAGATCAAGCGCCGCATCCCCTCGATGGTCCTGATGACCACCGCGATGAACAAGGGAGCCGACGCCATCGCCGCAGCATGGGCGTCCTCGCGCGACGTCAAGCTGGTGCGCATGATGCTCGAGCGTCGTCACGGCAACAAGGCGGGGTTCCTGCGCAACGACCGCATCGCAAGCCTGCGTCCCGTCGAGGCAGTCGTGTGCGAAGGATCGGGCGTCCAGATCGACTTCGCCCGCAAGATGCGCACCGCTGGCGTCCCGCTGCACGTCTTCCGTCGCAACGAACAGGCACCGATGCAGCCTGCGCGCAGCCGCCGCGCCTGACGCATCTGTCGGAAGGGCTCCGGGAAACCGGGGTCCTTCCCTTTTTTTACGTCGCCCTGGGCGGCGCTCCGGGGCATCGAGCCCCATCGCGCCGCGTGGGCCTGACCTTGCGGTCGATGACGCCCATAGACGGCAGCGGCCCGGCTCGCTCGCGGCATGGCAATGCCGTCGCATTGCCGATGCACGCTACGCCTCGCCAGTGCCGATCGCACCGCGCATCACAGCCGCGCCGGCTCGCTCGCATCGCGGCCACGCCTGCGCGTGTCGCGCTCGCTCCGCATCGACCGGCGCGGCACCCATCGAGCATGGCGCACCGCCGCCCGGTCCGGCTCGCTGGCGGGCGCGGCGATGCCGTCGCATCGCCTGCGCACCCGCTGCGCCTCGCGCCGTCCCGGGACGGCCTCGATGACAGCCGACCGGCACGGCTCGCTCGCGTCACGGCGACCCCTGCGGGTCGCCCGTTCGCTACGCCTCGCCAGTGCCGATCGCACCGCGCACAACAGCCGCGCCGGCTCGCTCGCATCGCGGCCACGCCTGCGCGTGTCGCGCTCGCTCCGCATCGACCGGCGCGGCACCCATCGGGCATGGCACACCGCCACCCGGTCCGGCTCGCTGGCGGGCGCGGCGATGCCGTCGCATCGCCTGCGCACCCGCTGCGCCTCGCGCGGTCCCGGGACGGCCTCCATGACAGCCGATCGGCACGGCTCGCTCGCGTCACGGCGATCCCTGCGGATCGCGCGTTCGCTACGCCTCGCCGGTGCCGATCGCACCGCGCACAACAGCCGCGCCGGCTCGCTCGCATCGCGGCCACGCCTGCGCGTGTCGCGCTCGCTCCGCATCGACCGGCGCGGCACCCATCGGGCATGGCGCACCGCCGCCCGGTCCGGCTCGCTGGCGGGCGCGGCGATGCCGTCGCATCGCCTGCGCACCCGCTGCGCCTCGCTCGGTCCCGGGACGCCCTCCATGACAGCCGACCGGCACGGCTCGCTCGCGTCACGGCGACCCCTGCGGGTCGCCCGTTCGCTACGCCTCGCCAGTGCCGATCGCACCGCGCACCACCAACGCACCCGATGCCGGGATGCCGGGTCGATCACGGTCCTTCGGACCGACAATCCTGAACCGACCAGCGCGACCCTGACGGGTCGAAGAGCAGGGGGATCGGGAATGCGGTTTCAATCGGGAGACAAGCCCATGTCGATCACATTCTCGCTCGCAGTCCAGCAGCGCGCCGTCGCCAAACCGGCCATCATCACCGCTCGCCAGCTCGCCGCGTTCCGCGCCTTCGCTCGCGAGCGTGGTGAACTCATCGAGGACGACGATGATGACCCGCTTGTCAGCGCCAGTTTCGAGGCCCGCCTATGTCCATGGTCGCTCGCATCGATCTGCGCCCTGTTCGATCATGACGAAGCCGTCATAGCCGTGGTCGAGGAAGCGCAGTTTCGCGGCCTTACCATCCGGTTCTGGCGCGACGATGCGACCCGCTCCATCCGCATGTGCGTCGGTTCCTCACCCGACGGCGCAGCCGAAATCGATCTCTCCAACCAGAACGGTTACGCCGTTCTCGAGGCGATGGGTCTTGGCACCGAAGCGTGCGGCGACATTCCCCTCGACGATCTGCGCGCGCGGCTCGGAAAACCCGACATCCGCAAAGCCATGACCGACAATGGCCTGCACAGCTATCTCGATCGTCTCGACAGGATTGCCGCGACCTCCACGGTCGCCGACGATGTACGCATGGTCTGGGGTTAGCCTCCCTCCACGGTCCCTGCGTCGGGGGTGCCGGACATTCGTCCGGTGCCCCTTTTTTCTGCCTGCATGGCACAAGATCCGTGACAATCTTTGCCTCTGCAAAATGGGGGAGGGCCTGACGGCCGCTCCCCCATCATTTTGCCTGTCGGGCTTGAGGCCCGACACAGCGCCGACCGACTTACGCGGTCAGGCGCTTGAGCGTCTCTGTCGCCCCGAGTTTTCGGATCGCTTCGAGGATGCCGGTAAACTGCGCGCTGTCGGCCTTCATCAACCCCGACTTCTCGACCTCTTTCAGCCGGTCGCTTCGCTCCCGTTCGGCAAGCTGCTTGCGTCGCTCGCTCAACCGCTGTTCCTCCGCCTCAAGCTGCTTGCGTTCCTGCTCGATACTCCGTGCCATGGGACATGCCTTTTCTGATCGTGTGACCAGCCTCCACGACACAGGATGCCAGCGTGCCGACGACGACACAATAGCACGCAGCATCATCTCCATATGGAGCCACCATCTCGCTCGCTGATCCGGTCTTGACCGGACCAGCATAAGGGCGACGGACACTGGCCTATGGCCAGGTCCGTCGTGGGGCGGAATTGCTCCGCGAAACCCCGTCCCGACGATCCCGAGGATGATTGCCTGCGGCGCTTCCCTGCCGGAATCGGAGCCAACGATCGGACAACATCCCCTGATGCCCCGACAACCACCGATAGTCCCTAGAGATTTGCACACCCTATGCGGCAGGCCGCAGGTTAAGACATTGAAATATCGACCGTTTGCATACGCTTGCCTGTTTGCATGTGCAAACGCCTCACGACACCCACGCTAACTACTTGTCTTTGCACGATAAGTTCTGTTTGCAATTTAGCTACACGTTATTGCTGGAAACCCCCTGCAAATCGCGGTATCTAAGAGGCTCGGAAGCCCCACCATCCACTTGACCGTGGGTGGTACATGTCTAAGTCAACCATAGCTTTTCGGCTTTTGCCGAGTGAGTTGGCGGCACTGGATCAGATCGCTGCAAAGCGAGGCTGTTCCCGGTCCGAAGCCGCTCGCTACGCTCTCATGTTCGGCATCAGATTTGCCGAGGCGGACCATAGCTTCAATATCACCCGCGCCGTGCTCGTCCTCGAGTACATGCAAGCGGCGATCGACGTCATCATTACGCGCGATCACGGTGACGTCGTCCCACAGCTCTTAGCAGCCGCAAAGCAACGCCTGGAGACCTTCCATGCGTAGCAACGACATCCGCTTCAACGGCCAGGCCGCGACCGTCAAACATCACTCCGCACGCGGACGGATCACCCGAAATTCGGGCAACTTCACGCGCGGATCACAGCTGCTCGCCAGCCAGTACAAGATGACGTGGGCCGGCATCCAGGTGCCCATCTGGATCTGGCTCGGAACCTTCATCGTCCTCTTCAACATTTTCGTCTGGCTGGGGCTTGCCGAACATGAGTTCCAGCTGGACCTCATGAAGCTCTATTCCGCCGTCTGGACATGGGTCGGCGCGGACAAGTTCTACCTCATCAACCTGACCCTTCCCAGCGGCATCGTCACCAAGGTTCCGATCGGTTACGTCCCCTACGAACCCCATGTCGTTCACGCATGGGCGAAGACCGTCAAAATCTTCCTGACCACGCTGGTCATGTCCGTCTTCATTGCCGCGCCGCTCATCATGTGGTTCATCATGTGGGCCAACAAGCGCGGGCGCGACATGCTCCAGGAGCGCCACAATCGCGGCGCGATGCTCGTCGAGAACGATGTTCTCCTCAATGCCGTGCGCGCCCACAACGCCAAAAACTTCCGCAAGGAATGCGCCGAGCACGACCCGCCATTCGATCCCGCACGCGTCGCCAAGGCGCCGGTCATCGATCGCGTAGACCAGGGCATCCATGTGCCCTACCGCATCGCCGGCATCCCCTATCCATGGAGGCTCGAACAGAGCCATACGATGCTCATCGGCACCACCGGCACCGGCAAGACGACGCAGTTGCGCAGTCACGTCTCGCAGATCCGTGCGCGCGGCCACCGCGCCGTCATCTTCGACCTTACCGGCGCCTTCGTCGAAAGCTTCTACGATCCCGAAACCGACGTCATCCTCAACCCCATGGACGAGCGCTGCGCACCGTGGACGCTGTTCGATGAATGCCGCAACTATGCTGATTTCGTGTCGGCCGCCGCCGCGCTCATTCCCTCCCATCCCGAGGACAAGGAACCCTTCTGGCAGAACGCCGCGCGCATGCTCTTCATCGAGATGTGCCTGAAGCTTCAGGAAGATGGCGAAGGCAACAACGCCGCCATCGCCCACCACCTGATGCAGGCCGACCTCAAGAAGATCCACGCCAAGCTCGAAGATACCGTCGCTGCCCCGCTGACGACCGAAAAGGCGGCGCGGATGGCAGAGTCCATCCGCTCCGTCCTCAACGTCAACGGACAGGCGCTTCGCTTCATGCCGGACCCGGTCAAGGGCGGGCCTCCGGCCTTCTCGATCCGCGACTGGATCGCGACCGACAATCGCGACGGGTCGATCATGTTCATCACCGGCTCGTACAACGATCTGGAGATGACCCGCGGGCTCTTCACGCTGTGGATCGACCTCGCCGTCAACAACCTCATGCGCCTGCCCAAGACACGCGATCTGCGGACCTGGTATCTCTTCGACGAGGTCCACGCGCTCCATGCGCTACCGGGCATCGAACATGGCCTCCAGTCCGCCCGCAATTTCGGCGGTGCATTCGTCCTTGGCATCCACTCGTTCGACAAGCTGGTCGCCACCTATGGGCTCCAGAACGCGACCGCGCTGACGGGCCTTGCGCGCACCAAGCTGATCCTCGCCACCGCCGACCGCACGACCGCCGAAAAATGCTCCGAGTTCATCGGCAATCGCGAAGTGCGCCAGATGGATGAAGCCTACAGCTACGGCTATAACAATACCCGCGATGCCTCGACGCTGACGCCGCGCACCGCGATCGAACCGCTCGTCCTGCCCGACGACATCAACAATCTCCCCTCGCTGCACGGCTTCGTCAAATTCCCCGACGGCTTTCCCGCCTCGCGGATCGAACTGAAGATACGCTCCTATCCCGAGATCGCCCCAGGCGCCGTTCCCCGGAAGGACTTCAAGCCGACCGAATACGTCTCGCCGCAGGACCGGCGACGCCGGAACGAAAGCGCGGATGAGGGGGGTGAAGGTGGGCGTGAGCATACGCCCACGCGGCCCGTGGGAGGCGTGGAAGAGCGCGAGGAAGAAGAGCAACAGAAGACGCAGTCTGAAGCTGGTCATGCCCGGAGCGAAGCGGAGAAGGCGGCAGCGGCGATGGAGGTGATCGCCGCACCGCCGGTCGTGGTGGATCAGATCCAGATCGCACAAGCGAACAAAGCAGCCGGCGGAACAGAACCCGGGCAGTCGGCTGATGGCAGGACGGCGTCCAATGCCGAGACCGCGCGCGGAACCCACGGCCAGCTCAACCTCGATGCGAAACTGACTGGCATGGGGATGTCACTCATCGATAACCGCACAGCTGCGCAGGGTGCCGAACAGACACGATCGAACCCCGACATGCACAGTCATGAAGGTCCGTCGAACCGTTCCGATGGCGACCGGCATGAGGACCAGTCGACGCGCGAACTGCGCGACGGGTTCGCGACCGATCGCACCGAGGACCATCATCATCGTCATCACGGGCATGACCGCTCGCCCGAGATCGACGATGACATGGACCCGGAAATGTAACCGATGCTCTCGGTCGCTTCCGTCAAATCGGCCTCGGGCGCGGCGAACTATTTCGCCAAGGACGACTATTACACTGCCGAGCATGCCTCCGAGGCGACCGCGTGGGGCGGGGAGGGGGCGGCAGCGCTCGGTCTGTCGGGCGAGGTCACCAAGGAGGACTTCGAGAAGATCCTCAACGGCGAAATGCCCGACGGGGAAAAGGTCGGGCAGGTCCAGAACCGCCAGTCCGGTGTAGACCTGACTTTCTCGATGCCCAAGTCGGCCAGCGTCATGGCCTATGTCGCCGGCGACGCCCGCGTTCTCGCCGCGCATATGAACGCCGTTCGTGCGACCATGGGATGGGTCGAGAAGACCTTTGCCGAAGGGCGGACCTACGAGCATTCCAGGCATGGCGACGCTGTGCGAACCGGCAATCTCGTCTATGCCATGTTCCAGCACGACACGAGCCGTGCGCTCGATCCGCAGGGACATATCCACGTCCTCGTCGCGAACATGACGAAGATGGCAAACGGGGCCTGGCAGGCGCTGCACAATGGCCAGCTGTGGAAGAACAACACCACCATCGGCGCGGCCTATCATGCCCAGTTCCGCGCCGAGCTGGCAAAGATTGGCTATGAAACCAGCATCACCGGCAAGCACGGCCAGTTCGAGATCAATGGCGTGCCCAAAGCCGTCATCGAAGCCTTTAGTCAGCGCCGCACCGAGATAGCGGCCAAGGCGGCTGAACTGGGGATCACCAATCCCAAGGCAATCGACCGGATCACGACCAATACCCGCGACGCAAAATTGAATGTCGAGGACCGCGATGCCTTGCGCGCGGAATGGCGTGATCGGGCAACCGCGCTCGGGTTCGACGGAAAGGCGCTGGTCGATGCCGCCCGGGATCGTGCCGGTCTTGACAGGCCGGATACCCGGCTCGGCACGATGGAACGGGTCGGTGCGGTGATCGAGACTATTCGCGAGACACTCGGAGAGATGTTCCGCCCCGGCGATCCGCTCGTATCCAGAGGTATCGAGCGGCTACGTCTTTCGCCCGTCGAGATTCGCGCTCAGCATGCTGTTGCATCCGCGATCCGTATCCACGCCCAGCGTGAAGCGGCGTTCGAAGTATCCGCCGTCGCCCGAACTGCGCTCGATCTCGGTCTCAAGGGCGTCACCGCCAGTCATATCGATGCCCGCGTCTCCGAACTGATCCGTAATGAGCAGCTGATCCCCGGCAAGTCGGACCGGATCGATGATTTCGTGACCCATGTCACGACGCCCGAGGCGCTGGCGACCGAGCGCGGTATCCTTGCCGAGATCGAGCGCGGGAAAGGCGAGGGGCGCGTGATCGTCCCTGCCGATGTGGTGATCGACCGCATCAATGCCGCCTCGGGCGACAAACAGCTTAACGAGGGGCAGATGGCCGCCGCCACCATGGCGCTCATCTCGCGCGATCGGATCGTTGCCGTGCAGGGCGTGTCGGGCGCGGGCAAGTCGACGATGCTTGCGAGCGTCGCGCGCAATGTCGAGCAGGAAGGCGGCAAGGTCGTCGGCCTGGCGCTCATGAAAGCCACCGCCGACCGGCTCGGCGCCGAAACCGGCATCGAGAGTCGCACCGTCTCCTCCTTCGTCCACAGCTATGCGCGCCATGCGCTCGCAGGGAAGGGCGCAGGCTATGACGGCGCGCGTGACGCGCTCGCCGGCACGACGATCATCCTCGACGAAGCCTCGATGGTCGGCTCCGAACAGATGAAGCACCTCGTCGGCATCGCCAATGCGCTCGGCGTCGATCGCTTCCTGATGATCGGCGACCGCCAGCAGATTACCGCGGTCGATGCCGGCAAGGCCTTCGCGATCGCACAGGCCGGCGGGATCACGCTGGCGCGGATGGACGAAAACCTGCGCCAGCGCACCGACCAGCTGCGCACGGTCGCTGCGCTCACCAACCTCGGTCAGGTGCGCGAGGCGATGGCGGTGCTCGGCGACAAGGTCACGGCCAACCCCGAGCATGTGAAGGCGGCCGCAGAGCATTGGCTGGGCCTTACGCCCGAACAGCGCGAGACGACGGCCATGTTCTCGTCGGGCCGGGTCGCGCGCGCCGAACTCAATGTGCGCATCCAAGACGGGCTTGCCGCCGAAGGGGCGATCAAGGGCGAGGGCGTCGCGATCGGCGTCCTCGACAAGATCAACATTACCCGCGAGGAACTGCGCTACGCTCACAGCTACAAGCCCGGCCAGGTGCTGGACATCCCGAAAGCCGTCAGGGACCTCGGCCTTGGACCGGGCACCTACGATGTCATCGGCGTCGACCACAAGGGACGCGTCCAGGTGCGGATCGGCTCGCGTGTGCGCAGCTTCGACCCGCAGCGCATATCGCCCCTCGACAAAAGCGATGCGATGCAGCTCGCGCAACGCGAGCAGATCCGGCTGCACGAAGGCGACAAGATCCGCTGGACGAAAAACGATCGCGATCGTGGCCTCAACAACAACGATATCGCCCGCGTCATCTCGGCCGACAAGGCGGGCATCCGCGTCGAGGCGAGCGACGGCACGATCCACGATCTCAAGGCAGGCGATCCGATGATGGAGCGGATCAGCCTTGCCTATGCGCTCAACATGCACGCGGCGCAGGGCATCACGACCGACACCGCGATCGCGGTGATGAGCCACAAGGAATCCAACCTTTCCAACCAGCGCCTGTTCAACGTGACCGTGACCCGCGTCCGCGACGATATCCAGCTGTTCACCGACGATCGCGAAAAGCTGACACAGGCCATCGAGCGCAACGAAGGCAACAAGACATCGGCGCTCGAGACCGTGGGCGAACTTTCGGTCGATCCGGCGCGGGGCGTCGCCGGCGCGCAACCCGCAGCAACGTCGAACGAGCCGTTCAACCCCTCGCTTCCGCCGGACCTCGATCGCGCTCCGGAAAAGCTTGGGAGCAATGCCGAAGTAGCCAACAAGGACAACTCTCTCGGTAAAATCGATATCCGCACCGACCCCTCACTCGACCTTACCAAACATAGGGTAATCGTAGAGCCCAAAGCGCCGGAACTTCCCTTCCCTGAAAAAGACATCGGACTGGAACTGTGATGGCGCTCATGCTCATTTCTGTCCTTGCCCTTGTCGCCCTCGGAATGTGGTGGATCGGTCTGTCTGCCCGCTATCAGGCCCCGCAGCCGCCCGTATATGTGTCCAAAGCCGCTCCCGCACCTCGGATACAGCGACGCGCTTCCAAGGCACCCCGCGCGCGTTCAGCAGGGCAGGTCGGCAACCATCCTTCGGTAAAGTCGGTCTCTTCGCGGGCCATCACGATCGAGATGCCTCTCCCTCGACGGGAACCCGGCCCCTTCGAGACCGACCTCGACCTGCCTCGATGCCACCATCTTCCGCTCGCGTTCGACACCGGCCTGTCGTCGCTCAATCCCTACACCGGCCTCGACGACGATCCCTTCGGCGATCCCGAAATCGAGCGCCTTCTCGAACGCTATCTGCCGCAGCAGCGCAGCCGGTTTCACGACGCCGCCCCCCACCGAAAGGAGTCAAGACCATGACCGCCGCCCCGCTATCCTTCGAACAGGTCATCGCCAGCAAACACTGGCATCCCTGCAACCTCGACACCAACACCATGACCCAGTGCATCCAGCAGGCGAAGCATGAGGACGCTCTCGACTGGGGCGGCGAAACCCTGGCGATGGCCGCGATCTTCGGCCTTACCTACGCCGTCCTCATGCCGCTCGGCCGCTTCCTTCGCTCAAGAGCGATGCAAGAGAGGGGAGGCGGGGTCCATGCGCGCTGATTACCCGCTCTCCTTCCAGAGAGAATGCGAACCCGCGCGCCCGCTGTTGACGATCGCGACCGTCCAGACCGCTTCGGCCGACCGGCTTCGCACGGTCCGAAACGGCACGGGCGACCGCCTCGCCATCCTGGGCGATGGCGACGCGTTCACCGCGCTTGCCGACCAGACCCGCGATGTCCTGATCGATCCGGCGCTCGGCAACTGGGACTTTTTTGCCGATCATCCGAGCGACTATGCCAGATCCTCCGCGATCGAAGCGTTCCTGCCGGTCGAAAACGTGCGCGGCACAGCCTTCACCTATGCCGCGCGCTACGTCCTGCTGCGCGCAATCACCCATATCGGCAATGAGCCGGCAGAGACGCTCTCAGGGGTCCGCCGCCTAATCCATGCGCTGCCCGCCAGCGCGATCGCCGAGGTCGCAGGTCACGATCCGTCGTGTCCGCAGGCACTGCGCTGGGGGGAGACCGTGCGCGCAACCGTGATGACCGGCATTGCCGGCATCGCAGACCGCACGCCAGGCATCGCTCCCGTGTCGATCGCCCGGTGGCTGGCCGGGCCTTCGACCGTCATTCTCTTCGTGCGTCGCGATCCCGGGCGTCCCTCTTACGAAATCAGCGCGATCGAGGTGGCGCTACGCGACCATGCAATGCTGTCGGGATTTTCGACGCATCGCAGCGACGACGAAGCGCGGTCAACTGACTGCCGCCCCGATCATGCGCGGAACCCCGCACATCGTCACGCCCCGACCGGCTCCGCGCGCCGGCGAGGCGATCAGTCAGGAGCATCGACATGAGCAACTGGGAATTTGAGGAAATGGGCGAGTTCGGCTCGGACGCCGACGCCGACCGCTGGGCGAAGCGCAACAACCTCGCCCCGCAGGATGTCCGCATCCGCCGCAAGGGGGATGGGGTGGAGCTCGAGGTCCGGCGCTCGGCCCTCGGCGATGGCGATACCCGCCACGATGACCGTCGCGACGGCCGACGCAACGGCTTCTTCTGACAATCGGCCAGAACTGGAGAACAGCATCATGAAACTGAAAATTATCGCCGCGCTGAGCCTTGCCGCTCTCTCGGCCGCCATGCCCGCAGCGGCGAGCGCGCAATCGGCAACGCCCATCCTCGTCGCCATGTCGGCCTATGTCGGAGAGCGGGCTGGAGACGACGCTGCGACGCAGATTGCGGCGAAGAAGGCACATTATGCCAGGCATCGCCATCATAAGGGCAAGTGCAAGGATTGCGCCGACTGCCCCGATTGCAAGGATTGCGACGAAGCGGCCAGGAAAGTCGTGACGCAGGAAGAGCGCGCGGGGATCTGCGATCCCTTGGCCCACGCCAAAAAGGATAAGGCCGGTGCTTGAGCGCGTCTGCCTGTTCGCCGTGACGGCCGCGCTTGCGGCCGTCACACCTTCCATCGCCTTCGCGCAAAAGCTTGGCCAGGGCGGGACGGGCGTCGACGAGACGACGCAACTGCCCCAATGCCCGGTGCCGCTCGGCGTCGCAGCGCTCGTAGAAACGAAAGCTGCGGACCCCGCCGACGCCCTTTCCCCGCAATTGCAGGCACTGATGCGTATGGCGGAAATGCAGAATGGCGGATCGACCGCCCGCGTCGATGCCCTTCCTCTGGTCAAGCTCATGATCGCACGTTCGAACTGCTTCCGCGTAGCCGATCGCGGGGAGGCTTTCAGCGCGCTCGAGCGGGAGCGGGCGATCGCCGGCGCGACCGCTGCCACCCGGCCCGTTACCAAAGCTGATTATCTGATCGAGGTGAAGGTGGTCTATTCCGATGCCAAGTCCCGCGAGTCCGGTGGCGGCATCGGGGGTGTCTTCGGCGGTGCGGTCGGCCTAAAATCCAAGACGCTCGAAAGCCAGGTCCTCATGACCCTGGTCGACGTCAACACCGGCATCCAGGAGGCGGTCGCCAGTGGCTCGGCGCGCAAGAAAGACGTCGGTGTGATCGGTGGGGGTGTCCTGCTCGGGCTTGGTGTAGGCGCTCTGGGCGGCAGCTATGCCTCGACCGACATCGGCAAGATCACCACGCTTGCGACCCTCGATGCCTTCAGAAAGCTCATCGGGGACGCACGGCCGCGCCTTGAGCCAAGGCTCGTGCCTGCGACGCCGCCTGCTGCCGCACCGTCCACGCCGACGACGCAGCCGCTTCCCTCCAGACCGCAATGACCGGGAAATGCGATGATCGCTAAGAAATCGATCCAGACGGTTCAGACGTCATGAACATGATGGCCGGCTTCGGGCTTACACCCTGTCCCTACTGCCATCGTGCGATGATGCCGTGGGAGCCCGGTCACCGCATCCACCGTTGCGAGACATGCCGGCGACCGCTGGTGCTTTTCCGGCTGCTTTTCCAGAGCCGGACGTGGAGGATCGCGCCGCTTGCGGCCGTAATTCACGCCGGTGCCGCACTCGCACTCATACTGGGGGTGGGCACGGCCATCCTGCTCGATGCACCGCCGGCATGGCTGGTGTTCGCGGTCGCGCTGCCGATCGCCGCCCTCGGGGCGATCGACATAGCCGATGGCTGGCTTGCCTGTCGCACGGGCATCGGACGGCTGTTCCTGAAAATCAGGCGCGGACGTGCTGCACGAACAATCGGCATGCTACGCATTGTCTTCGGTCTCGCTGGATGCGCGGTTGCCGTGATCGGCATCATGCTGTTCGGTGAAATACACGGCGCGCCATTAGGCTCGGCTCCGCCTCCCGACGTTCAAACCACAAGACCATGAACCCTGAGCGGCCTCCCGCGCCCACGTCGCCGTCCCCGGATGCCTCAGCAGTTCCGGTTCGGATCACTGGCCTTTTTTCGTCGATGTTAGCGCTGATCCCGTCGCTGGCGATCGTCTGTGGCGCGTTCCTCTACTTTGCGGGCTACAGTTACATCGACACCTACCTGCGATCGTTCGGGCTCACGTTCGGAGCGACGACAATGTCGACGGGTGAGGTCATGGGCCAGGGTTACACCGTCGTACTGTATCTCACTATCACACACTTTTTCGACTGGCTGTGGCGGGTGATGGTGTCGTCGCTCCTCATTTGGTCAGTTATCGCTGTTGCCCTTGGGGCACTCGTCTACGGCAAACGGAAAGGTTCGAACTCATCAGAGCTCATTCTGGAAATCCTGCACGCCGTCGCCAACCGCGTCGTCAATCTTCCTAATTACATTATCGCTGGGGGCATAGTCGTTGTCGTAGCCGTCAGCTCAGGACCGGCCGGGGTCGAAGCCGCCAAGTTCGAGCGCGAAGCGACGATTGCGAAGGTTCAGAAGGGCTGCTGCGCCTTCTATCAATCCGGCAATATTCGGGTTCGTGGCTATCCCATTGCAGAGACTTCCGACCGGATCGCGATTTATACCAATCACGGCGTACACGTTTTGCCAGCTGAGGGACTGCACATTCTGGAGAAGCCCCCGTCCAAAACCCTCCCCGGGCAGCAAGTTCGCTGATGATACTGTTTTGCCTCATCCTGGGTGACAGCACCGCGATCGGCACCGCATCCGCGCTGGCGGCCCAGGGTATCCGCTGCGAGGTCCATGCCCGCGTCGGTGCGCCGTCGGCCGAGATAGCCCGCATGCCCCGGTCGCGATCGCCAGCACCGCTCGCTCTGATTGCGCTCGGATCGAACGACCCTGAAAACCCAGCGCTCGCCCGCAATCTCACGACACTGCGCAGCCGCACGACGGCGTTTCGCGTGACATGGCTGGCGCCCTACCATGCACGCGCTTCCCGCATCGTTGCAGCAGTTGCCCGCAGCTTTGGCGATACCGTCATCCAGTTGAGCGCGGTGCCGACCGCCGATGGCGTCCATCCCGCCAGCTATCGTCCGATCGCGGCCGCGCTGGATTGGAAAAGTCTGTCTGAAAATTGGCACCATGTTGCCATTGGTTCCGCGCGACCGCCTGCGCCAGGGACAACGAGACCGACCCCGGTGCCAGATAGACGAGCCACGGTCCTCGTCATGGAATGACTGCCCGGCGGGCATGAGCATTCGCGCAGATCGTCGCAGCCGCGCAGCGCCGTAATGATCGGTTTACTTGTAAAAAGCATATTCAAAGGGTGGAGAGGTCGTTGCGACCGCTCAGCCTTTTTGAAGAAAGGGGATATGTCTTATGTTTCGACTGAATCACGATATGGCACGCCGCTTTCTGTACGTCGAATTGCGGGGTTTCTGGACGCGGGAAGTCCTAGCTCGGTTCCACGATGAGGCCCGGCTTGTATTGCAGCGTGCAATAGCCAACGGAGCAACGCCCGGCGAAGGCCATATCCTGGTCAATGCGAACGGATTTCCGGTTCAGGATCGAACGATCGCCGAGGAGATCGCGCAGTTCATTCCGCTCTATGGCAAGCTGGCCAGACGCATCGCGGTGGTCGGATCGGATTCTTCCCTTCAGCGCCTTCAGGCAAAGAGACTGATCGGTGAGAATGGCAAGTTGTTCGACAACGACGAAGCCGCGAAGACCTGGCTGTTCTCCGCCGATCGAACAGGCACTGCACATGCGGGAACGGGGCGCGCTGACATTATCACCGCGCGATCGGCACCTGATCGATCCGCGTCGTCCATGACGGGCTTTTGAACGCTCGCTTCGTATCGTAGGACTTGGTTCCGAACCCCTCGGATGCAAGGCGCATGGTATTGCGGCCGAAGCGACCGTTGAGCCCGTCGATCGCGGACAGAAGGGCAGGGGATCGCGGGTCGGGCTTTGCAAACAAGTCGGCCTGATGCGCCGCCATCCTTTCCAATCCCTCCAGCATCACCCCGCACTTGGTATAGACCCGGCCCGTCTCGAACATCGCTTCGGCCATGCGCGCGGCCATGCCGGCGATGACGCGGGGATCGTTGGTTGCCGGCGACAATCGACCGACGCGCGATGCCGATGGCGCGTTCGGTTTGAACCTGCTGCCATGCGCAAACGCGATCAGCCTCGTCGCAGCCAGACCCTGATTGCGGATTTTCTCGGCCGCGCGAACGGCGCGCCGAACCATCGCTTCGCGCAGCGCGTCCACGTCGCTCACCGGCTCCCCGAAACACCGCGTCACAGCGGTTGCCTTGGATGCCGGCGGCTCAGGCTCGAAATCGGTGCATTCCACCCCGTTCAACTCACGCACGAGGCGCTCGAGCACGACGGTCCCCACATCGCGCGCGACCTCGGGCGGAAGCGCTGCAAGATCGGCCGTGGTGCGCACGCCCAGCGGTCGCAGGCGTTGTGTCATCGCGCGCGCGATGCCCCAGACTTCCTCGACCGGCCATTGTGCGAACATGCGCTGGCGCAGTTCGACATCGTGCAGGTCGACCACCCCGCGCCAGACCTTCTCTGACGCCTTCGCCAGCGCATTGGCGACCTTGCTCAGGGTCCGCGTCGGTCCAAGGCCAATCCGGATCGGCAAGCCTGTCGCCCGCTTCACGTCCGCGATGATGCGATGCGCGCTCTCGACGTCGCCCAGTCCGTTCGCCAGGACCGGCAGGCGGAAGAAGGATTCGTCTATGCTGTAGATCTCGATGGTGTCGCTGTGATCGGCGAGCACCTGGTTGAACCTCCGGTTCATGTCCGCGTAAAGCTCGTATGAACTCGATCGGCACTGGACACCGTGCTCGCGCACGATGTCCCGGATCTTGAAAAGCGGCGCGCCCATCTTGATGTGCAGCGCCTTGGCTTCCTCCGAGCGGGCGATCGCACACCCGTCGCCGTTCGACAGCACGATGAGAGGCTTGCCCCGGAGCGAGGGATCGAAGACCCGCTCCGACGAGCAATAGAAATTCTGGACGTCCGCTATCCCCCACATCGCCTGTCTAGCCTTGCAGGTTGCGGACAGTGGCGCGCACGACGCCCCAGATCTCGACGGCTTCATCCGCGACGACTGGCTCGTATCTCATGCGAGCGTTGCGTGCCTCCAGCGTCGGCTTTCCTTCGCGCCATACCAGTTGCCTGATGACGAACCCGCCATCGACCACGGCGATGACGATCCGTCCGTTGGACGGGGTCACGTCCCGGTCGACGACGACGACATCGTCGTCATGGATGCCCGCGTCGAGCATGGAATGTCCGCTGACCCGGAACACGAAACTGGCGGCGCGATCGAGGCGCAGCAACTCGACCAGATTGACCGCCGTTTCCTCCCAATCCTGCGCGGGTGAAGGGAAGCCGGCCCCTGCTGCGCTGACGATCTTGAGGCACAGGTCAGTGGGTATGTGGGCGATCGGAACGGGACGGGAGAGGGGAATCACGCAGGTCGACATGCGCGCATGATAATCCGCAAAGGAACATCAGGGGAACGCATTTTTCCCCTTTTGTTCTTTTGCGCGATGACTCATAGAGTCATCGATGCCGATCCGCCCCGAAAACCGCTGGCTTTACCCGATCGACTGGCCGCAAATCTCGGATCATATCCGTTTCGGGCGGGCAGGGGGACGCTGCGAACAGTGCGGCCGACCGCACAAGCGGCGTGTCGCGCATCTGGGTGACGGCCGCTGGTGGGACGTCGAAGCACGCGCCTGGCGCTCCGGGCGCGGCAGGAAGGTCAAGGTTGCCACCGGCTTCTCGCTCGACCTGGTGCGAACGACCTATGTCGTTCTCGCCTGCGCGCACCTCGATCATGACCCTGGCAACTGCCGCCCCGCCAATCTCGCCGCGCTCTGCCAGCGGTGCCACATCCTCCACGACGCCGAGGAACACCGCTGGCAGCGATGGTGGAATGCCTTTCGCTTCCGAGCGCTGCGCGACCTCTATGACGATCCGGTTGCCGCCCGCCACAAACTCCAGCTAAAACAGCAACACAAGATCATTTCGATATCGATACGATAATATATCTTATGTTAAGAGCGATACCGCAACTGTCCATGTAAACTGTGTCCAGTGTGATGGGGAAAGGCTTGCAGTCACGGCGGTCTTTCAACAGTATCAGCGACCGTGTCCACTT
>NZ_JAGMXV010000324.1 GCF_018006725.1 Rhizorhabdus sp. | reverse complement strand
ATCTTTCATTACGCGCAAATAGGCTCATCCCCTCACGCGAAGTCGAGAATTTTCGATAATCTTTCACGCGCACGCCGGAGCCGCGTCTCCACGGCCTTTCCGCTGATCCCCAGCGCGGCGGCGGTTTCCGCCTGGGACAAGCCCTCCACGGTCCGCAGCAAAAGCGTCTCCTTGAGCGTGGCCGGCAGCTCGGACACCGCGCGCGAAAGCCGCGCAAGCTCTGCGCGATCGAAGGTGATGGCGTCGGCACCCGGCGCCTCGTCCCACTCACTTTCCATCGTCTCGGGCGGCAGCGAAGAAGCGAACGATAATATCTGGCGTATGCGCCGCCGCCGATGCCAGTCGCGGCTCTTGTTGATCGCCACGCGGGCCAGCCACGCAGCGAGCGGCCGATCTCCGTCATATCTTGGCAGGTTCTGAAAGGCGGACGCGAAGCATTCCTGAGTGAGGTCAAGCGCCTCTTCAGCGTCACCGATATGTGCACGGATCAGGCGGTAGACTGGCTCCTGGTGCCGGCGCATGATCTCGGCGAAGGCGGCCTGACGTCCAGCGAGCGTCAAGGCGGCGAGTTCGCCGTCCGTGCAGGCCGCGAGATCAAGGCTCACCGCGCGTCTGCGGTCAGCGCCTTCACCACCGCGCGGTCAAACGTCCTCGCCTGGTCGGGCCGCAGGATCTGCCGCATCGCGAACATATGGTTCAACGTCTCCTTCTGGAGCTCACCCATCGCGCCGTGCGAACGATCGACGGCGGCCGCGACCTGCGGCCCGTTACCATGTTCGGCCTCGATTGCGGCGGCGAGCCGGGCGTTGTCGGCCCTGAGTTCCAGCTCCAAGGCACGCCTTCGAACGGCGAAGTGAGACTCCAGCGTCTGGAGCTTGGTCCGTTGAGCTTCGTCCAGCTCGAGCCCGTCGTGGAGCAAGCTGTGAAGCTCCACGCCCGGGCTCGGCGGTGAAGGAAACAACTCGTGTCCAGCCCACACGCCTGCGACCGCCGCCACGAACGCGACGATGGCGATCAGCATCGTTCTCCGGGCGCTGCCCGTCACTGGAACGCCAGCAAGGTCGAAGGCGCTAGCGGCGCGGCAGGCCCGAAAGGCGTCAGCGTCGGCATCTGCGCAGGCGCCGCTGCGGACGACAATCCGCCGCCCACCACTCCCAAGGCGACCGCGCCTACCGCTGCCAGCATGCCAGTCCGCAGTGTCACTCCGCCGCCGGCGCGCCGCTCCGCCGCGATCAACCGCATGACATCGCCTTCCAGTTCAGCGAGCCGGGGATGAAGCGGCTGCTCGGCAAGGCGGCGCAAGGCGCTGTCTAAATCCATATCCATGTTCATTCCTCCGCCGTGCTCACATCCTTTACGCACGGCCGGCGAACACCCCTCGAATCCGACGTGAACGAATGTCACTAAGCGGGAACGCCCCCGAGCGCCGCGGCGCACTCTTCCATTGCATCCAATCGTTCACAGCTCGCACGCAGGCCGGCGATCCACGCGTCCCGCTGTTTTCAAGTTCCTGATTCACCTTCTATTGGCAGGCCGAGCGCAGCTAGGGCGGCAACCATGGTGTTCGTCAGGTCAAGCGAGGGGGCGACAATGTGTGCGTGGCGGCTGTGGGCAACGGCATGGCCGTGCATATGTCGACGTTTGTCGCGACCAGATAGCGCGATTGGCAACAAGCCGCCGATATTGCTCGTGAGCCGGGCAGCGGCACATGACCATTCCGCTGTCCGCAGGAGTTGGGTGACGGCAAGCGGAATGGTCCAAGAACGGGCAGCGGCGATAGATCGACACTATCGTCTTCTGGAGGAAATGGAGGGGCCATGTCTGTGTCTGCCCCCCCGCCGAGGAGGCGGTTTAGTGCGTGCTGAACAACTACGGTGAAAGCATCCAGCACCAAAGGAAAAGCCTTTGTCTAAAAGCTCATTCTAACCGTCGCTCGCGCGGTTGTCGGCGCACCGGGCATGATGTTGTTGTCGTTGTAGGCGGACGAAAAATAGCCGCTATTAAGGAGGTTCTCGACGTTGATTTGCGCCTCGATGTGGGGGGTGAGCTTGAAGAACGCGGCGGCATCGACGCGGGTGAACGCAGGCAGGACGGCGGCATTGCTGACCGAGGTGAAACTTTTCGATTGGTGGTAGATACCCGCCCCGGCCCCGAGGCGAGGGGTGAAATCGTAGCGGGTCCAGAGCGAAGCCTGCTGCTTGGGCACAAGCGGGACCTCGCGGCCGGCAGGAGCCGCACTCGTTGTCTTGCGGATTTTTGCGTCCTGCAGCGTGTAGCCGGCGCTGATTTGCCATTGGGGTGTGATCGCGCCGTTGAGGCCGATCTCAAGCCCTTTGCTGCGCTGCGCGCCCGTTAGCACCGTCCGCGTGGCGTCGTTGGGGTCGGTCGCGCGGGTGTTGGTGCGATCGAGCCGGTAGACGGCAGCGGTCAGGTTAAGCGTTGGGGAAACATCCCATTTGAGGCCGACTTCGTAATTGTCGAACTTCTCTGGTTCCAGCGCGGCGGTTGTTATGTCGAGCGATGAAAACTGATCGCCCGATTGCGGCAGGAAGGACCGGCTATAGCTGGCGTAGATCGATACAGGTTGCACCGGCTTCAGCACTACCCCAAGGCGGGGAGACCAGAGGGTGTCGGTCCGGCTATAGCTCCGCCCGGCGACGAGATCATCGATGCTGAGCTTGAAGCGGTCGCGGCGAACGCCGCCGATGACATCGACATGTTCGCCGATCGAGATCTGGTCCTGCACATAGAAGGCCGTGGCGTCGGCATTTGTCCGGATAGACCGGTAGCCGGTGTTGGCGGTGGTGCGCAGCGTGACTGGCGGCACCGTGATTCGGTCAGCCAACGCGACAAAGACGCGCCGCCCTCCATTGACGATATCACCACTTCCGAAAAAGCCATTGATCCGCTGGTTGCGCGTGCGCTGATCGCCATATTCGAAGCCGGCGAGCAGCACGTGGCGGACGGGGCCGGTGGTGACGGTCCAGACGAGATCGTTCTGGTTGAGCAGGTTCTTGCGCGTCGTGGGATCGCTATATGCCTCGAGGCCGACGCTCTGGACGGCGCCGCGCGGGGTGGCCGGGGTTACCGCGAAAGTGTTTCGATAGAGCTTGTCATAATCTCCGTAGAGGACGCGACTGGTTACGGTCAGGTTGTCGCTAAACCGATGCTCGATGCGCCCGCTTAGGACCTTAGCCTCGAAATCGCTGACGTTGAATCCCGGCACACCAAAAAAGGTATCGCGAAAACCGGTAAGGGGGCGTGACGGGCTGGTCAGAGAGCCTTGGGCAGCCGAGGGAACGCCTCGATCGATCGTGCGCTTGTCATTGTTGTATTCGAAGCCCAGGTCGATCCGTGTGGTGCCGCCTAGCGATACGGCAAAGGTCGGATTGATCGCGAGCCGGCGTCCGTCGTAGAAGTCCCGGTTGCTGTTGAACTCCTCATAGACGGCGTTCAGTCGAGCCGAGGCGGACTGGCTGATCGGTTGGTTGATGTCGGTGTCGATATACCATGCGCCATATGTATCCGCCGAACCGCTGCTACTGATGAAGGCGTTGGCACCGGGGCGCTTGGTGACGCGGTTGACGATCCCACCCCCACCACCGCGGCCGAAGATCATTGCGTTGGGACCTTTCAGGACCTCGATCCGCTCTGCGTTGTAGAGGCCGCGGTAATATTGCACGTCGTCACGCAGGCCATCGACAAAGAAGTCTGCGGTGCTGTTGTTGCCGCGCAGAATGATCTGATCGCGGTGACCCTCACCCTGAGATATCACCGCGCCGGGGACATAGCGAAGCACGTCGGCGATCGAGCGCATAGCTTGATCGTCAATCTGCGCCTCGGTGATGATCGATGCCGCCTGTGGAACGTCCTTGAGACTGGTCGGAGTGCGGGTGGCGGTGCTGGTCGCATCGACCTGGTAGCCGTCCCGGACGCCGGTGACGATGATTGTTTGGCGTGCGTCCGTAGCCGGGGGAGCTGGCTGGTCCTGGGCCGTTGCGGGCACGGCCATTAATCCAAGGCCTAACGCGCCGCTTAATGTACTTTTTTTCATTTTACCCCTTGCGAATCGTTCTCAATCTGTGCGCCGCCCTATGATATATGCAACTGCTTCGCAATAGCCGATGTCTGACTTGAAAGTGCGTGATGAAGGTAATGGTGCGCATCGACCCCCTAAGTTGGAGACGCCCGAACGGTGTGCCGCCAGATCGGTGAGCAAGCCCTGCCGTCGCTCACCAGATTAGGGGGCGAGTTCGGGATCTCGGCGCCTGCGGTGGTCGTTTCGCTAGCGTCGCGCCTCTATATGTGATAATGTCCTTTATCACACACTCAGGGGCAGGCAGGATGAGGACGAAGAATGCGCGCGGTGCATGACACGATCGAAGGCCCTTTTGCGATTCAGGAGGATTTGGCCGTCTATGGCCTCATCACCCAGGGCGCGACCTTGTGTGAGGGGATCAAGCTGGTCC
>NZ_JAGMXV010000323.1 GCF_018006725.1 Rhizorhabdus sp. | reverse complement strand
ACATCTCGACGCGGCTGAGTGATCATCACAGAGCGGGGCGGCTTTGGCCGTCCCGCGGTTGCTTGGGGACCGGTGTGTAGCGCTGGTCCCCATTCTTATTGGGAACGGCGGAGAGTGAGAGTCGGGCCGGGAAGGGTTTGAGCCGTCGGGGGCAAAGGAGAGCGCCTGATGGTTCGACCCATTCCTGCTCTCCGAAAGAATTCCTGCCATGACCGAATCTCTTGCCGGCGGCATCGCCACGCCGCTCTCCATGCGTGCCGCTGCAAATCTCACCTCTGCCGCTGTCAGGGCCGCGCGACAGGTCCTGACCGAGCTCGAACGCGGCCGTCGCATCGATGCCGCTGTTCTGCGTAGCGCCATGGAGTCTGCCTTTGGCGCCTCGGACACGGCCGGCGTTTGGAATTGGAAGACCGCCTATGACGTCTGCGAGGCGGCAGCCGTTCTGTTCCTTCGCAAGTTCGGCCCCGCGATGCGTGCCAAGGCTGGGTCGACGGCAGCAATGCTGCCGATGCTCACGAAGATCGCTAGCTGTCTGCCGACCCACACGCGGCGTTCCGAGGACAGCCAGGCGCTTCAGCAATTCTCGACGCCGATCCCGCTTGGGCTGGCCGCATGCGCCGCGGCTGGCATTACGCCGGCCGATCGCGTTCTTGAGCCTTCTGCTGGGACCGGTTTGCTCGCCGTCTTTGCCGAGCTCGCCGGCGGCGTTCTGGTCTTGAACGAGTTGGCCGAGGCCCGCGCGGCGCTGCTCGATCATCTCTTCGCAGGCGTTAAGGTCTCGCGGTTCGATGCTGCACAGATCGACGACCACCTCGACGCGAGTGTCGTGCCGAGCGTCGTTCTGATGAACCCGCCGTTCTCGGCATTGACGAACGTAGACCGACGGATGACGGATGCGGCTCTCCGTCACATCGCTTCAGCGCTCGCGCGTCTTGGCGACGGTGGACGCCTTGTCGCCATCACTGGCGCCAGCTTCGCACCGGATAACCCGGCATGGCGAGAAGCCTTTGTGCGGCTCCAGGAACGCGGGCAGGTAGCGTTTTCTGCGGCGATCGACGGCGCCATCTACGCGAAGCACGGAACACAAATCGACACACGGCTGCTTGTGATCGACAAGCTGCCCGCTGCCGATCCGACGGCTTTTCCGGCTTCGCCAGGCATGGCGGCCGACGTCGCTACCTTGCTCGACTGGGTGAACCAGCATGTGCCTCCAAGGCTGCCCGTCGCCATATCACCGGAGATCGTCGCTATCGAGCGGCCGGCTATGTCGCGATCGCTGGGCGCCGTTGCACCACGCTCATCGTCTTCTTCGAGAGACGCCGCGCCAGAAGGCGTCGAACTTACATACGAAACGGTCGAATGGTCGCCGCCGGAAGGCACCCGGCTCACCGATGCCCTTTACGAGGAATACGGATTGCAATCGATCCGTATTCCCGGATCGTGCGCACACCCGACCAAGCTCGTGCAGTCCGCGGCGATGGCGTCCGTTGCGTCACCGAAACCATCCTATCGTCCGCACCTGCCTTCGAGTCTGGTGGCAGATGGAGTTCTGTCGGACGCCCAACTTGAGAGCGTCATCTATGCCGGCGAGGCGCATTCTGAGTTTCTCGTGGGCTCCTGGACGGTCGATGCGACCTTTGATGTTATCGCCGCCGCGCGCGATGACGCAGAGAATGCCGTCCGCTTTCGCCGCGGCTGGTTCTTGGGCGATGGCACCGGCGCGGGCAAGGGCCGGCAGGTCGCCGGGATTCTGCTCGACAACTGGCTCAAGGGCCGCCGACGTGCCGTCTGGGTCAGCAAATCCGACAAGCTGATCGAGGACGCGCAGCGCGATTGGTCCGCGCTCGGGATGGAGCGCCTGCTCGTTACGCCCTTGTCCCGGTTTCGCCAGGGCACCCGGATCCGGCTTGCGGAAGGCGTCCTATTTACCACCTACGCCACGCTACGGACCGACGAGCGTGGCGAGAAGCTTTCGCGCGTCAGGCAGATCGTCGAATGGTTGGGCTCGGACTTCGACGGAGTGATCGTCTTCGACGAGAGCCACGCCATGCAGAATGCGATCGGGGGCAAGGGCGAGCGTGGTGACCAAGCGGCCTCTCAGCAGGGGCGCGCGGGCTTGAGGCTCCAGCACGCGCTGCCGAATGCCCGCGTGGTCTATGTGTCGGCGACGGGCGCAACCACGGTCCACAATCTCGCTTATGCCCAACGCCTCGGCCTTTGGGGCGGCGCCGACTTTCCGTTCGCCACCCGTGCCGAGTTCGTCGAAGCGATCGAGGAGGGTGGGGTCGCGGCCATGGAGGTGCTGGCGCGCGACCTCAAGGCGCTCGGCCTCTACGCAGCCCGCTCGCTCTCTTACGAGGGCGTCGAGTACGAGCTTGTTGAGCACCAACTGACGCCGGAGCAGGTCCGCATTTACGACGCCTATGCCGGTGCGTTCAGCGTCATCCATAATAACCTGGACGCGGCGATGCGGGCCGCCAACATCACCGGCGCAACGGGAACGCTGAACGGGCAGGCCAAATCTGCGGCACGCTCCGCCTTCGAAAGCGCGAAGCAGCGCTTCTTCGGTCACCTCCTGACCTCGATGAAGACCCCGTCACTGATCCGTGCGATCGAGAACGATCTTGAGGCTGGGCACGCCGCGGTCATCCAGATCGTGTCGACGGGCGAAGCGCTGATGGAGCGCCGGCTCGCGGAGATTCCAACTGAAGAATGGGGCGACGTCCAGGTCGACATCACCCCGCGCGAGTATGTCCTCGACTACCTCGCCCACTCCTTCCCGGTCCAGCTCTACGAACCCTTCACCGACTCGGAAGGTAACCTCTGCTCCCGGCCTGTCTATCGCGACGGCCAGCCGGTCGAGAGCCGGGAAGCCGTCGCACGCCGTGACCGCCTCATCGAGAAGCTTGCCTCGCTGCCGCCGGTACCTGGGGCACTGGATCAGGTCATCCAGCGCTTCGGCACCGAACTGGTCGCCGAGGTGACGGGCCGCTCGCGCCGCGTCATCCGCAAGGGCGACCGGCTGGTGGTCGAAAACCGCGCAGGCTCGGCCAATCTCGCCGAGACCTCGGCCTTCATGGATGACGTCAAGCGCATCCTCGTGTTCTCCGACGCCGGCGGCACGGGGCGGAGTTACCATGCCGAACTGTCGGCGCGGAATCGCCGGTTGCGCGTCCATTACCTGCTCGAGCCCGGCTGGAAGGCCGACGCCGCGATCCAAGGCCTTGGCCGCACCAACCGGACCAACCAGGCGCAGCCGCCGCTGTTTCGTCCGATTGCGACAGACGTGAAGGCCGAGAAGCGCTTTCTCAGCACCATTGCCCGCCGGCTCGATACGTTGGGAGCCATTACGCGCGGCCAACGTCAGACCGGAGGACAGGGCCTGTTCCGGCCCGAGGACAATCTCGAAAGCCAGTATGGACGTGATGCGTTGCGTCAGCTCTACACGCTGCTCGCGCGAGGCAAGGTCGACGGTTGCTCGCTTGGGAGGTTCGAGGATGCAACCGGTCTGAAGCTCATGGATGCCAATGGGCTCAGGAATGACCTGCCGCCGATCACGACCTTTCTGAACAGGTTATTGGCGCTCACCATCGACCTCCAGAATGTGCTGTTCACCGCCTTCGAGCAGCTCTTGACCGCTCGGATCGAAGGCGCGGTTGCATCCGGCACCTACGACGTCGGGTTGGAAACACTCCGTGCCGAGAGCCTTGTCGTCACCGACCGGCGGACGATCTATGACCAGCGGGGGACCGGCGCCGAGACCCGGCTGCTCACTGTCACACAGCGCCAGCGCAATCATCCGGTGAGTCTGGATGACGCTCTTGCTCGTCTTTCCGATCGTCAGGCCGTCCTGCTGGTCAATGAGCGCTCGGGACGAGCCGCCGTGCAGGTCCCCGCGGCGAGCGTCATGCTCGATGACGGCGAGATCGAGCGGCGCGTCCGTCTGATCCGGCCGATGGATCAGCACACGGTCCCCTTGAGCATGATGGCGGAGAGCCACTGGATCGAAGCGGACCGTGGGCGCTTCGCTGCGGCCTGGGTGGCGGAGCTTGCCGAGGTGCCCCAGTTCACGGAAAGCACGATCCACGTTGTGGCGGGCTTGCTGCTCCCTATCTGGAAGCGGCTGCCGAACGAATCAACCCGCGTCTATCGGCTCCAGACCGATGCGGGCGAACGCATCATCGGACGCAAGTTTTCGGCCACATGGGTCGCAAACGTCCTTTCGAGGGACGCGCCCGCGCTGACGCCGGACGCTGCCTTTGCCGCGCTGATGGAGGGACGCACCGTCCTCGACCTCGCGGAGGAACTCCAACTTCGCCGCGTCCGGGTGATGGGCGCCTATCGCATCGAGCTGTCCGGATTCAACGACACGATACGCGATCGCCTCCGTGCTTACGGCCTCTTTGGGGAGATCATCTCCTGGAAGCTGCGCATGTTCGTACCCACGGACGCGAGCGGCATCGAGGTCCTGTCC
>NZ_JAGMXV010000091.1 GCF_018006725.1 Rhizorhabdus sp. | reverse complement strand
CTTCACGGTGAAGTCGACGCCGTCCTGCGCACCGGCAAGGCGGATCGTGGTCACGCCCGAACGCAGCGACTTCTGTGCATTGTCGAGCATCCGCAGCGCAATCGAGTCCTTGCCCTCATTATAGACCCGCGACGCACCCGGCAGATTGAGCGCCAGGTGAACATGCATGTTCATCAAGCCGGGGATCAGCCATTTGCCGTCGAGCGGGATGGTGCGTGCGCCCGCAGGAATCGGGGTCGTCGCGGCCGGCCCGATCGCCTTGATCCGCTCTCCGTCGATCAGCACCACGGCATTGCGGACTGCTGGCTTGCCGTCGATATCGACGACATTGGCGCCGGTCAGCGCAACCATTTCGGCCATGGCGGGCGCGGCGAGCCCCAGGCTGGCGATAAGGCAGATCGCTCCCATGCGTGGCGTCATCGGTCTTGGCTCCCTCTATTCCGGAGGCGCTATCCACAACCGCCTCCACCCGCCGGCAGCATGCGCGATGTATCTGTGCAAACAATGCATCGATCTGTGATTGTTTGTTGCAATATCCGCAAACTGAATGACGCAATGTCACGGAAGGCAAGGAATTCCGGCATATTTCCGTCATCGGGCCGGACGGGCAGCCGCTTGCCGTGATGGCGGGGATTTGCATTCTGCGCGCAGGGTTCCGACCGCATAATGCACGGGGGAAAGAAAATGACCGCTTTCGAGACAATAGAACCGTCGCGCCGGGGGATGCTCGGCCTGCTTGGCGTGGGCGCCGTCGTCGTCGCCATGCCTGGCTGGGCTGCCGGCGAAAAGGATGCTGGTCAGCGTCTGCGCGCGCTGCTCGAACAGAGCGACGAAGCGGAAGCGCAACTCGATCCCATTTCGGAGTCGCGCAAGGCCAAGGCCGTCACCGGGCCCGTCTTCATCGACCCGCTCGGCGATTTCTATGCCACGCAGACGAAGGCCAACAAGCTGGCCGAATGGCGGGCGTTGCAGGCGATCGACCGCGCCGCGCTCTCGCCGGTCGACCGCATCGCCTATGACGTGTTCGCCTACAAGACGCGCCAGACCCTCGATCTTTTCGAGAGCGGGCTGTTCGAGGTGCAGCGCAAGGCGCCGTTCAATCCGTCCTTCGGCCTGCAGGTCGAGTTTCCCGATTTCGTATCGGGCGGTCCGGCGCCCTTCGCGACGGTGCAGGATTATGAAGCCGGGCTGGAACGGCTCGACGGCTTCGTCGGCTATCTGGATAATTCGGTCGCCCAGGCGAAGCGTGGCCTGGCCGAAGGCTATCGCCAGCCGCGCATCGTGGTCGAGAATCTGCTGAAGCAGGTCGATGCCATGCTCGCGACCCCGGTCGAGAAAAGTCCCTTCTGGTCGGCGATCGATCGTCTCCCTACCAGCTTTTCGGCGGCGGACAAGGCGCGCTTTACCGCCGCCTATCGCCAGGCGATCGAGGAGAAGGTCTATCCCGGCTATCGCCTGTGGCAGAGCTTCCTGCGCGACACCTATCTTCCCGTCGCGACGCCCGAGCCGGGCCGCTGGGCGATGAAGGACGGCGACCGGCTTTATGCCTGGGAGCTGGCCCGCCACACGACGACGCGCAAGACACCCGACGAGATCCACGCGCTGGGCCTGTCCGAAGTTGCCCGCATCCGGGCGGAGATGGACCGTGTGCGCGAGAAGGTTGGTTTCTCAGGCGATCTCAAGGCCTTCTTTGAATATGTTCGGACCGATCCGAAATTCTACTGCAAGACGCCGGATGAACTGCTTGGACGGTTCAAGGCGATCGAAGACCGCATCTGGCTGCGCATTCCCGAGCTGTTCCACAGGCGGCCCAAGGCGCCGTTCAAGGTCGCGCCCCTGCCCGCGCTCGGTGACCAGCGCGGTACCGGCTATTACCGGCCGGGCCCGCCCGACGGAAAGAGCCCCGGGATATTGTTCTTCAACATGTCGATGCTCAACACCCGGCCGATTCCGACGCTGGAGACGCTGACGCTGCACGAGGGCATTCCGGGCCACCATTTCCAGATTACGCTGGCGCGCGAGAACGAGGCGCTGCCGCCCTTGCTCCGCTACGGGTCGTCGACCGCCTATAGCGAGGGTTGGGGGCTCTATGCGGAATCGCTCGGGCCGGAACTCGGCATGTTCGGCGATCCGATGCAGCTGTTCGGCCATCTCGACATGGAGATGCTGCGTGCGGTCCGGCTGGTGGTCGACACCGGCATTCACGCCAAGCGGTGGGACCGGCAGAAGGCGATCGACTATATGCTCGACAACACCTCGATGGCGCCGCGCGACGTGGCGGTCGAGATCGACCGCTACATCGCCTATCCGGGCCAGGCCTGCGCCTACAAGATAGGTGAGCTGAAGTTCCGCGAGTTGCGCAATCGCGCGACCGCCAAGCTTGGCAGCCGGTTCGATATCCGCGACTATCACCAGCAGGCGCTCGAGACGGGCAGCCTGCCGATGGATGTGCTCGAAGCGAAGGTCGATGGCTGGATCGCCGCGAGCGGGGGAAAGACGAAGGCATGACGACCGGACGTTACGGGCACCGCTGGCTGTTCCTGATCCCTTTCCTCTGGCAGATCGCGGCTGTCCCGCTGGTCAACGATGTCGCCTGGCGGCCGCTATCGCTGCCTTTCCCGATGGCATGGCAGATGGTCGGCATCGTCGTTACGACCATCGTCATCGCTATCGTCTTCCGCCTCGATGAGCGTATCGACGGCGACGAAGAGGGAGCGAATGGCGAGGGGCTGCAGGGTGGGGACCACCACGCATGATCCTCGCTCTCACATTGGCGATCGTGCTCGGCACCGTGATCGGTGCGGTGCTTTACAGCCGACGGCAGGCGCGCGCGAAGACGATGGCCGAATGGGCCGTCGGCGGGCGCCGCTTCGGCATCCTCATCTTCTGGTTTCTCAACGCGGGTGAGATCTACACCACCTTCGCGGTGCTCGGCATCTCCGGCTTCGCCTGGGCCTATGGTGCGCCCGCCTATCTCGCGCTGACCTCGGTCTCGCTGGCGGCGGTGATAGGCTATTGGCTAATGCCGCGCATCTGGGCGGCGGGCCACAAGGATAATCTGGTCACCCAAGCGGACTTCTTCGCCGCCCATTATAAGGCGACCTGGCTCGGCGTCGTGGTTGGTCTGGCCGGCATCGCCGCGCTGATCGTCTATGTGCAGATCCAGATCACCGCGCTGGGTCTGATCCTGCGCCTCACCCTGGGGCAGGATGTCTCGCCGGCGCTGGCGGCGATCCTGGCAGCAGTCGTGATGGTGGCCTTCGTCTTTCTCGCCGGGCTGCGCTCGGCCGCCTTTGCGGCGGGGGTGAAGGACATATTGATGCTGGTCGTGGTCGTCGTGCTGTGCGGCAGCGCGGCATCGGCGGTCGGCGCGTCCTCGATGCTCGACATCTATACCCGCGTACAGGACAGCTTTCCTGCTGCCGGCAGCTTCCCCGGCCTAAAGCCCGAAGCCGGGCTCGACAGCGTCTGGCTGATGACCTCGGCGCTGAATGTGGCAATCGGCAACTGGATATTACCGCATCTGTTCCAGCTCTGCTTCTCGGCGGGCAGCCGCAAGACGATCCGGCGCAATGCAGTGCTCCAGCCGATCTATTCGCTCTCCTATTTCTTCATCATCCTGCTCGGTTTCGCGGCGCTGCTGGCAGGCACCCAGCCGCCGGAGGGCGACAGCAATGCGGCCCTGATCACCTTCGTCGCGGGCCATTATCCGCCCTGGGCCGTGGGCCTGTTCGCGGGTACCGCCTGCCTGCTCGCGCTCGTGCCCGGATCGGTGCTGCTGCTGACGGCGGGATCGCTGTTCGCCCGCAACGTCCTGAAGCCGATGCTGCCCTCGATGAACGAGCGTGCTGCGCTGCTCGCGTCGCGCCTGTCGATGCTGGTGTTCGCCGGCACGGCGGTATGGCTGACGCTCGGCGCGTCGCGTTCGCTCGTCGAGATCGGCCTGTCGGCCTATGCTGCGATCGGCATGCTCGCACCCGGCGTCTATTTCGCCTTCACCTGGAAGCGGGCCAATGCGGTCGGCATCATGGCCGGCATCGTCGTCGGCTATGCCGCGCTGCTGCCGCAGATGCAGCCCTTCTGGAATGACCTGCTACCGCATTGGGACACGGGCCTCGTGGCGATGATCGTCAACGCCGCCGTGGCGGCGCTGGTCTCGGTCGCGATCCCGTCACGTCGCCGGGACTAGCTCATCCTCGACATGGGGCGTCGTCGCCTGCGACGGCGCCCAGTTCTTCAGGCTGTTCTCCAACTGTGACAGCAGCCGCGCCGGAGCGCCGTCGAGCTGACGGCCCAGACGGTGTATCAGGCTGACCGAGCTGTGTTCGAGTTCGGGATCAAGCAGCGGTCGCGCGACAAGGCTGCCCTCGGCCAGTTCGGTCAGCGCCGAGATGCGCGGCAGCACCGTCACCGCGCGGCCGGCCTTCGCGACGTCGCGCATCATCTGGATCGATGTCGTCACCAGCATCGGTTCGAGCATGATCCGCGCGCGCCGTTCGGCATGGAGCAGGCTGGAACGGATGCGGAAGCCCTTGGGCGGCAGGCACAGGTCGAAGCGGTTGAGATCCTCCAGCGTGATGGCGCTGAGCGCCGCGGCCGGATGGGTAGGGGCGCACAGCACCGTCAGCGGTTGGCTGACCGACAGGCGCGTCCGGATCTTGGGTTCGTCCGGCACATGCAGGATCATGCCGATATGAACCTCATCCTCCAGAACCATGCGGACGATTTCCGAACTTGCGCAGCTGTGGACGGTGATGGCGATACCGGGATTGCGGCGCTGGAACTGGTCGATCGTCTTGGCGAAGGCGTTGCCGATGAAACCCTCGCCGATCGCCAGCACGATATGCCCGGCCTTCACCTCGCGCAGCTCCTGAAGCCGGTTCATCAGCCCCTCGCGGTCGGCCAGCTGTTCGCGGTGGAAGTCGAACACCAGCCGGCCAGCGTCGGTCAGCCGGATCGATCGCCGGCCGCGTTCGATCAGTGATACGCCCATCGCGCTTTCCAGCTGGCTGATCTGGCGGCTGATCGAGGATACCGCGACGCCGATCTTCTCGCTTGCCAGGCGCATCGAGCCCAGCGACGCGGCCTCATAAAAATAATGGAAAGCGTTGTCCCACATATCCCCGCTCCGTTTTTTGTGAGGCGATGCAACAGGAAAGCGGCGTGTAACGCAAATGAAAACTTTGCACGCAACGCAACGAACATGGGGATTCATTGCTATTGCTGCGAGAGCGGCTTCGTCGCAACAGCTAGAGACGGTTTGGCAAAGCCGTTTCGAGCGCCAAAGGGGGCCATGGTTTGAGCAAGCGATCTCGCGTCAACTGGCGGGGCTATATCCCTGCGATCACGACACCTTTCGACGCCGATCGGCAGCTCGACCTGGCCGGCCTCGGCCGGTTGCTTGAGTGGCTCGAGGCAGAGGGCATGCACGGCCTCGTCCTTGCCGGGACCACCGGCGAGTGGACCAGCCTGAGCCCGGCCGAGCGCAAGCAGCTGTTCGCCGCCGCCGGCGACCAGCTGGGCAAGCGCCTGCCGCTCATCGCCGGGTGCAGCGCCTTCACCGCGCCCGAGGTCATCGACTTCGCACAGGCGGCGGCCGACCATCATTTTGAGGGCGTTCTGGTGACGCCGCCGCCTTATCTGCGGCCGAATGCCGACGAGATCGTCGACTTCTACGGCGAGATCTCGAAGCATACGCCACTGCCAATCTGCGTCTACAACTGGCCGCCGGGCACCGCGATCGACATGCCGGTCGAATTGCTCGAGCGCCTCGCCGACATCGAGAATGTCGTCGCGATCAAGCAGTCGACCAGTGATTTGCGCAGCTTCGTCGGCACCTTCTTCGCGCTGAACGAAAAGGTTCGCGTGTTCGGCCATTCGATGGATGAGCATGGCCTGGCGCTGCTGCAGGCGCGCGGCGGTGACGGCACCATGGGGGCCGGTGCCGTCCTGGGACGCGTCCATCCCGATTTCTACAATCACCTTTGGGCAGGGGAGATAGACGCGGCCCGCGCTTGCGGCGTAAAGGACCGCATGATCCTCGACCATTGGTACACCCGCGAACTGGTGGGCCGCTTCGGCTCGGGGCCGGCCGTGCTCAAGGCCGGGCTCAACGTGCAGGGTCTGCCAGGCGGATTCGTCCGTCGGCCGCTGCGCGACGTTGCCGAAGAGCATATCGCCACGATCCGCGAGACCCTGGTCGCCGCCGGGCGGCTCTAGCCGGTGGAGCGGTGCGATGTCCTGGTGGTGGGGGGCGGCCTTGTCGGCTGCGCCGCCGCCTGGCATCTCGCCGCCGCCGGAGCGAGCGTCACGGTGGTCGATGCCGCCGATTTCGGGTTGGGCGCATCGGGCCAGAACGCCGGATCGCTCCATTTCCAGATCGAGCGCCGCTTCCTCGAACAGGGCGACGCGCTCGCCCGACAGGCCGAGCAGACCATAGCGCTCAGCCGTATGGCGATCGACGATTGGAAAGGCCTCGAAGTCGCGCTCGGTGCCGACCTGCACGTCGTCATGGACGGTGGCTTCATGGTCGCCGATACCCCCGAACAGGTCGCGATGCTCGAACGCAAGGTCGAGCGCGAGCTGCGCGAGGGGCTGCGGATGCGCCTGCTCGACGGGGACGAGGCGCGCGCGATCGCACCCTATCTGTCGCCTTCGATCCTGGCGGCCGGCTATGCCCCCGACGAAGGCCATGCGGACTCGCGCGCGATCGTCCCGGCCTATGCCGACGCGGCACGGCGCGCAGGCGCGAGACTGATAAGCCGCACGCGCCTCGACCGGCTCCAGCGTGTGACTGGTGGCTTCGAAGCAGGCGCGGGCGATCTGTCGATCCGTGCGGGCCAGGTACTGGCCGCAGCCGGCGCCTGGACGCCGCAAATCTGCGCGCTCGCCAATCTCCATGCGCCGCTCTACCCGGTTGCGCTGCTGATGAACGTGACCGAGCGCAGCCGGACGCTGGAAGTGCCGCATCTGGTGCAGCATGTCGGTCGGCGCCTGTCGATGAAGCAGACCGGTGCGGGGAATATCCTGATCGGCGGCGGCTGGCCGTCGCGCCTCGCGCGTACCGGCGATGGCGGTTTCGATCCCGGCGTGCGGCCCGAACTGATCGCGGACTCGCTTTCCGGCAATCTGCGCGCTGCGATCGACACCGTCCCCGCCGTCGCAGGGCTCAACCTGATCCGCAGCTGGACCGGCGTCACCGCCGTCAGCGCCGACCAGCTGCCCGTGGTGGGCGAGGTGCCGCGCATGCCCGGCTTCTGGATCGCGGGCGGCGGATCGGCCTTCACGCTGGGCCCGACCTTCGCGCGGCTCGTCGCCCAGGCGATGGGGGGAATACCGGCGCCCGAACTCGCCTTCGTCTCGCCGGCGCGGTTCGAGCATCTGAACAGCTTCATGGGGTAGGCATGCGGATCGAACGCGATACCGAGCGGGGACATCCGCTGACCCTGACCGTGGACGGCCACAGCCTGACCGCCTTCGACGGTGAGACGCTGGCGGCTGCGATGCTCCAGAGCGGCGCCACCTTCCGGCGCGACACGCGTGGGCTGGATCGCGGCCTGTTCTGCAATATGGGCAGCTGTTCCGAATGCATGGTCACGCTGCTTCCGTCGGGGCGGCGCGCCCGCGCCTGCGTCACGCCCGTGAGCGACGGCATGGAGGTGCGGACCGATGGCTGATCGCGTCGACGTTGCGATCATCGGCGGTGGCCCGGCGGGGCAGGCGGCAGCGTTGGCCCTCGCGGACCTGGGCGTCGCCGCGACCGTGATCGACGAGCAGCTACGCCCCGGCGGGCAGATTCTGCGCCAGCCGCCCAAGGCCTTCCGCGTCGCCAACTGGATGGACGGCGGTCTCTATGCCGACCTCCGCCACCAGCTGGCGCGCTTCGAGGCGCTGGACGGCGTCGACTGGCGCGGCGGGCGATCGGTGCTGGGCATCGCGCGGAACGGGGAGGAGGGCTTCACCGTCTCCCTGTCCTCGGCGACCGGGGTCGATACGATCGAGGCTCGCCGCGTGCTGGTGGCGGCCGGCTGCCAGGATCTGGCCGTGCCCTTGCCGGGCTGGACCTTGCCGGGCGTCTATGCGGCAGGCGGTGTCCAGGCCTTTCTCAAGAGCCAGCGCCTGATCCCCGGTGAACGGCTGTTGTTCGCGGGCACTCACCCGTTGCAGATGGTGATCGCGGCGCAGGTCGTCGAAGCCGGCGGCAGGGTGGAGGCGGTGCTGTTCGCCCAGCCGCAGCGGTCGATGGTCAAGACGGTCGCAGGCGCTCCGTTCACCGCCGCTGCCCATCTCGGCAATCTCCTCGCGGCGGCAGGCGCCATGCGCACGCTGCGGCGCCATGGGGTGCCGGTCCATTATGGTGTGCCGATCGAGCATATCCGGGGCGAACGCAGCGTCGAAGCCGTCGAGGCCGGCGGTCGCCGTTGGGCGTGCGATGCGGTGGGCCTTTGCTTCGGCTTCGTGCCCCAGTCGGCGCTGCCGCGCATGATCGGCGCGCGGGTGCGTCCGGCGGGGCCTGCCGGGGGCTGGGCTGCACTGCACGATCGCTGGATGCGTTCGACCGTGCCGGGCTTGTTCGTCGCGGGCGAGACCACGGGTGTCGCCGGAGCGCCGGCGGCGATGGCGGCGGGCGAGGTCGCCGGTGCGGGCATCGCGCTCGACATGGGGCTGCTAGACGAAGCCGGCGCCGACCGCCTGGCATCGGCCGCGCGCTCGCGTCGCGAAGAATTGCTGCGGTTCGCGGCGCTGCTCGACCGCATCGCCGATCCTCGCCCCTATTTTCCGGCGATGGACGCCGAAACGCTGGTCTGCCGCTGCGAGGATGTCCCGCTCGGCCGGATCGCGCCGCTGCTCGACGGTCGCTCGGCCAATGCGATCAAGCTCTCCACACGCTGTGGTATGGGCGCTTGCCAGGGGCGCAATTGCGAGCCGACGTTGCTGCGTCTGATCGGCAATGCGAACGAGCCCGGCTTCGCCGCCCGCTTCCCCGCACGTCCGGTGACCATAGCCGATCTCGCCGCACCGCCGCTTCGTTGCGACTAGAGCAACAATCGGAGCGCTTTTCACCGATTGCGGCCGTGCCTTCGGCACGACACATTCGGTCTGCTATTAGTCGGAGACCATCAATGAGCGCGACGCCCGAAAAGCCGCAATTCCTCTCGGTCGATCATATTTCCTGGACGGTTCCCGATCTGGAGGCGGCGGTCGCCTTCTATCGCGACGTCATCGGCGCAGAGGAACTGTTCCGCCTGGGCCCGCTCGACGCCGCCGACATTCCGCTCGACGATCAGGGGCGCGACTGGATGGCGACCCATGTCAACGTGCCGGGCGCGCGGCTGACCCTCGTCATGATGAAACTGACCGACAATATGAACTTCCAGCTCGTCCAGTATGACAAGCCCGACGACCGGCGGCAGGATCTGCCGCGCAACTGCGATCGGGGCGGCCATCATCTGGGCCTGAAGGTCGACGACGTCGACAAGGCGATCGCCTATCTCGTCGCCCATGGCTGCACGGCGATGGAGATCATCCACATCACCGATGGCCCGCTGGCGGGTAAGAAGAATGTCTATATGACCGATCCTTTCGGTCACAGCCTCGAAATCGTCGACTAAAGCCAGAGCGGGAGACACAGCATGGCGAACAACCGTATCAACCCGGACTCGATGTACAATTCGCTCGTCTACGGCTTCTCGCACGCGGCCGTGCAGACCAGCGGCAAGACCATTCATCTCGCCGGGCAGGTCGCCTGGGACAAGGACTGCAATATCGTCGGCGGGGACGATCTGGCAGCGCAGACCCGGCAGACGCTGGCGAACATCAAGACCGTCGTCGAAGCTGCCGGCGGCACGATCGCCGACATCGTCCGGCTGCGCATTTACGTCGTCAACCATTCGCCCGACAAGCTTGGTGTGGTGCTGCCCGAGGTCGGTGCCTTCTTCGGCGACGTCACCCCGCCGCCGAACACCTTCCTGGGCGTCCAGGCGCTCGCCCTTCCGGACTTCCTGATCGAGATCGAGGCCACCGCCGCGATCGACTGATCGGAGCGATAGCCGGGGGAGGGGTAGACGTCTCTCCCGGCGATCCAGCCCCATCGGGACTCTGGCAAGGCGCAGCGAAACCCGTCACAAGGCCTGCCATGAAGGCCTATCAACTCCAGGATCTACTGCTCGACACCCTCGTTCGTCAGCATGGCGGCGAACGCAGGCGCTGGCGCAGCGCGCTCGGCGCCGTGCGGCTGCACGACGTCGAGACCCATCCCCATTGCAATTGGAGTGTCGCGCCCTCGGGCAGTGCGGGCCAGAATGCGAAGATCGAGCGCCTGCTGGACGACATGCGTACGCGGCATCCGATCGTGACCGCCGACTGAGGGCGGCAGGCTTTCTTTCGCGGCCGGCGTGCGACTGCGGTCATCGCTTCTCCGTTCGACGCCGCCGACAGCATGTGAAGGCGGCCATCGAAGCGGTGCTCGCGCAATAACGCCTCTGCTTGCTCTTGCCCCGCGATCGGTAAGGGCAAGGCTTGCGGCGCGCCGAGCAAAGGGGAACAAGGCGCGCCGCCGACCTCTCCGGCCCCCGGGCGTGCCAGCGGGGAAGGGGCGGGGTCGCACATCGACGGCGAGCGACCTTCCAAAGCTCCGCCGATGCGCCCGTCCTATGTGCCTTGCGTGACACATCCTATCCAATCGAAATAAGCTTGCCCTATCGATAGATGTTCTCTATCGTTTCGCCATGCCTACGATCCGACAGCTCGAATATCTCGTCGCGGTCGCCGATCTCCTTCATTTCGGCAAGGCGGCGGAGCAGTGCGGAGTCTCGCAGCCGACCCTAAGCCATCAGCTGACAGCGCTCGAGAAGCGGCTCGGCGGCAGGCTGGTCGAACGGAACGGATGGACCGTCGACCTCACTCCGCTGGGGCGCCAGATCGTCGAGCGCGCGCGGCGCGTGCTGGTGGAGGTCGGCGAGATCCGCAGCGTCGCGCGCCGCGCACGGGAGAAGATGGTCGGCATCATCCGCTTCGGCGTGACGCCCACGCTGGGGCCGTATCTGATGCCCTCCATCGTCGGGGCGTTGAACCGGGAGGAGCCCGATCTGCGGCTCTACATCCGGGAGGGCATTCCTTCGGAGCAGGCCCTCGAACTGTCGCGTGGGCGGCTCGACATGATGGTCGGGCCGCTGCCGCTCAGCGCCGAGGGGATCGAGCTCGAGCCGCTGTTTCGTGAACGCATGATCATCGTCGTGCCGCCCAATCATCCGCTCGCCGACCGCGAAGTCGTGAAACGCGAGGATCTCGCGGGCGAGCGCTTCCTCTCACTCGATCCCCGCCACCATTATCATCGCATGGTGGAGCGCATTTGCGACGAATTGGGGGCGGTGATCCTGCGCGACTATGAGGGCACCAGTCTCGACAGCATACAGCAGATGGTCGGCTCGGGCATCGGCCTCGCGGTTCTGCCCGAACTTTACCTGCGGTCGGAGGTCGGCGGCGATGCGCTGGTGCGCCGGGTCGAGCCGGTGGACTGGACCAGTACCCGCTCGATCGCGGCGGCCTGGCGCATGCGGGCCGCGAATGAAGATAGCTATCGCTCGATCGCGCGCCGCATCCAGTTGACCGCGCGGGCGATCCTGTCTGCGGACTGAGGCCAATCCCTGCGTGGGGTCCCACGTCGTAGACAGATATGCGATAGATGTCTTCTATCGTTTTAGCCTGACCCTTTCAATTGGCCTTCGCCCGCGCTTTTCGGCATCTCTCCAGTAACGGGCCGGGAGGCCCTGACACGGAAAGCGGGTCGAAGGGCTTCGATCGGTCGACTGTTCAAATCTCCCGGACCGCCGAGAAGTTGGACCAGTACTGCCTCGAGCCAGAGGTTTCCAGATTGCCGTCGGGTCGGTTTCCCCCAAGCAACCCCCCGATCCGACGGTCACTGACGGCGCGCCGCCCTGTCTCCCTGTTGCCGAAGCGGCGGCGCGTCGTCAGACCAACGTGTCAGACCAATGGCTGGCGGCTATCGCGCCAACTCCCCGCACAATCAGAAGGAGAGAGTGGTCATGCACGCCTTGATCTACCGTTTGTCGCTTGCCCATCGCCGGCTGGAGAAGGAGATCAGCCGCGAAATGCAGAAGGCCGTGCCGGACGATGTCCGTCTGTCGAGGCTCAAGAAGTTGCGCCTTGCGATCAAGGACCAGCTTCAAGGCTTTCTGCCGCAGCCCTCCACGCACCGAGATCGGAGCATGAACGGCGCGGTTTAGGCTGAGCGCCGGTCAATAAGCGGATAAACCCCGCCAAGGCTGGATAGACGAAAAGCCCACCCCGACCTCTTATTCGCCGTCAATCGGTAGAAAGAGACGAAAAGGGGAAATCGATGTCGTCCAACCTTGGCAGAAGCCTGATCACGACCTTGTTCTCGGCCAGCGCCCTGGTCACCGGCGCGCCAGTGTTCGCGGGTCAGACCGAGGGTGCCGCCAGCGTCAGCGAGGCGGCCGAGATTGGCGACATCGTCGTTACCGCCCGCCGACGCGAGGAATCGCTGCAGAAGGTGCCGGTTTCGATCACCGCCTTCACCGCCGCCGATCTTCAGGCGCGTCAGGTCGACAATGTCTCGCAGATCGCCCAGTCGACGCCGAACCTCGTCTTCAATTCCTCGGCGCCGATCTCGGGCAGCAACACCGCCGCGTCGATCTATATCCGCGGCATCGGCCAGACCGACTTCACCCTCGTCACCGATCCGGGCGTTGGTCTCTATCTCGATGGCGTCTATATCGCCCGCTCGGTGGGCGGCGTACTCGATCTGGTCGACGTGCAGCGGGTCGAAGTGCTGCGCGGACCGCAGGGGACGCTGTTCGGCAAGAACACGATCGGCGGTGCGATCAACATCACCTCGCAGCCGCCGAAGGACCAGTTCGGCAGCAGCGTCGAACTGCGCACCGGCAGCCGCAACCGCATCGACGGCAAGGCGGTGGTCGATCTGCCGGTCAACGACACGCTGGCGCTGCGCGTCTCGGCCGCGACGCTCAACCAGGACGGCTATGTCAAGAATGTCGGCGGGCCGAAGCTCGGCAACACCAAGGCGCTGCTCGGCCGCATCGCCCTGCGCTGGACGCCGACCGACGCCCTGACCGTCGATCTCGCTGCCGACGGCACGCGTCGCCGCGAGCAGGCGCAGGCGCAGAAGCTGCTCGACTTCAACCCCAATGCCGGCGCGCCAACCTTCGGGCCCTATAATGGCGTGATCGCCCCGGCGCTCGGCCTGCCGCAGTTCGATGGGCGCTTCACCTCGGGCGGCCCTTACCAGACCTTCCAGGGCCGCAATCCCAATGCGATCTCCGACCTGGACCTGTGGGGCGTCGGCGGAACGATCGCCTATGACATGGGTGGCGTCACGCTCAAGTCGATCACCGCCTTCCGCAAGTTCGACAGCCAGTTCGGGCGCGATACCGACAATTCGCCTTTCACGATCGTCGAGACCTATGACGACATCAGCCAGCAGCAGTTCAGCCAGGAAGTCCAGCTCTACGGTTCGCTGATCGACGACCGCCTCGACTGGCTCGTCGGTGGCTATTATTTCACCGAGAAGGGCGACAATCTCAACAACGTCTACACCTCGGTCATCCTGATCAAGAGCGGTGGCGCGGTGAAGAATGACAGCCTCGCCAGCTTCGCTCATCTCACCTTCAAGGCGACCGACAAGCTGCGCCTGACCGCCGGTGCGCGCTATACCGACGAAACCAAGCGCTTCACGCCCGATCAGCAGGTCATCTTCTACGACTATACCCAGTCGCTGTTCGGCGGCGCGGGCTTCACCGATGGCCAGCGGATCCTGCCGAAGGTCCAGTCCAAGCGGAAGTTCAACGATTTCTCGATGCTGCTCGGTGCCGATTATCAGTGGACCGACCGGTTGATGACTTATGTATCCTTCTCGCAGGGCTTCAAATCGGGCGGGTTCAATCAGCGCGTCTTCCCGCCGCGCGCCGTGCCCGGCTCATTCGAACCCGAAACCGCCGATGTCTATGAGGCGGGTCTGAAGACGTCGAACGCGGCGGGCACGGTGCGCTTCGATCTCGCCGGCTTCTATACCCGTTATCGCGACATCCAGGTCCGCGTGCTCGACGTGATCGCCCCGGGGACGGGCAATGCGGCGGCAGGGCGGGTCTATGGCGCCGAGGCCGAACTCACGCTGCGGCCGGTCAAGCCGCTGACGCTGCAATTCTCGGCGGGCTATCTCGACACGGGCTACACGAAATTCGCCGCCGATTTCGATCCCTCGCAGGGGATCGACAAGGGCGACAGCTTCGTCAATTCGCCCAAATGGTCGCTTGCCGGTTCGGCCAGCTATGTCGTCCCGCTCGGCGAGGTCGGGGATCTGACGCTGCGGGGTGACTGGAGCTATCGCTCGAAGACCTATAGTGACGCTGCGAATAGCGAGAACATCGCGCAGAGCGGCTATCATCTGTTCAACGCGACGCTGCTCTACGATACGTCCGACAAGCTCTGGCAGGTTGCGGCGGGTATCCGCAACATCACCGACAAGCGCTATCTGCTGACCGGCAACAACGAGTTCGGCGGCTTCGGCTATGTCGAGGGCGTGTTCGCCCGGCCGCGCGAATGGAGCCTGTCGGTCCGCAGGTCCTTCTGATCGGTAACGGCTGCCCATAACCGTCGCCGATGTCGGACATGCTCTCGAACCGTCAAGAAAGGCTATGCTTGAACGGGACCGCCAAACTCGATCGGCTGGCCGCACGCGGCCGGCCGATCCTCGCCTGCTATTTCGTCCTGGGGGACGCGCAATTCGACGATGCACTGCGCGATCTCTATGTGGAGGAGGGGGTCGATATCTTCGAACTCGGCATCCCTTCGGCCGATCCCTATCTCGACGGGGCGGATATCTCCGGTGCGATGGCGCGGGTGATCGCCGATGGCGGCGACGGCTTTGGGCGCATGGCAGAACTGGCCGAATGGTTGGCGGCGCGGCCGTCCGCGCCGGCCGGGGTTTGCATGGCCTATGCCGACCTCGACCTTCGACAGCTGGCCAATATTCCGCTCGACGGGGCACTGGTCATCGGCGGCGAAGGCCCGGCAATCGACGTGCCGGGGGCGCCGCGCTGCGGGTTGCTGCCGCTCGATCGGACGCTCTGGGACATCGATGACGCCCGAAGCTGGGACGGCTATGTCATGGTCCAGTCCGCCGACGGCAAGACCGGCCCGCGCGAAGCGCTCGACCCGAGGCTTGCCGAGACCATCGCCGCCGCCAGGGAGGCCGGGATCGTCCGGCCGATATTGGCGGGCTTCGGCATCGGTACGCCAGCCCAGGCGCGACAGGCGATCGATGCGGGTGCTGACGGCGTCGTGATCGGATCGATGTGCGTGCGCAGCGTCCGGCAGGGCAGCGCCGCGATCCGCCAATTCCTCCGCAGTGTCAGGAGCGCGCTCGATGCCTGATGGCGGCTATATTCTCGGGATCGATCTCGGCACCACGTCGCTCAAAGGCGTACTGTACGACCGCGACGGCGAATTGCTGGGAACCTGCGGCACCACCTACCCGACCTACAGGCCCGCCGAGGGGCGCGTCGAACAGGACGCCTGGGACTGGATGATTGCGCTGTGGAAGGTCGCCGACCGGCTGATGGAGGGGCGCTCGCCGGCCGATCTCGCCGCGATCGCGATCTGCAGCCAGGTCAACACCTATGTCTGCGTCGATGCGGAGGGCACGCCGCTCGCGCCAGCGGTCGTCTGGCAGGATGTCCGCGCCGAGGACGAAGCCGAGCGGCTGAACCAGATGGTCGGCGAGGAGCGCCGCCTGCGCTGGTGGCCGTCGGGCATGGCGATCAGCGCCAGCCACATGCTGCCGCAGATGGCCCATGTCGCACGCCATCGGCCCGATATCTGGAAGCGCACCGCCAAGATGCTGTCGCCCAAGGATTTCCTGCTGCGCCAGCTCACCGGTCTGTGGACCGCCGATCCGTTCGCCTGCTTTGACGCGGTCGATGCGTCGGGCGCCTATATCGACGAATATCTGGCCATGGTCCCGGGCGCGGCCGAGCGGGTGGCGCCGCTCAGATCCTTTCGCGACGTGGTCGGGCCTTTCCGCCATGCGCATTGGCCGGATTGCTCGGCGCGGATCGTCAACGGGACGATGGATGCCTTTGCCTGTCTGTTCGGTTCGGGCGCGGCCGGTGCTGGCGAAGGCTGCTACATCAGCGGAACGAGCGAGATCGTAGCGCTGATCGGCGGTCGGCCAGGCGGTCGGCCGGGTATCGTCAGCTTTCCGCCGATCGACGACTGGTATGTGCAGGCCGGGCCGACCCAGAGCGGCGGCGATACGCTGCGCTGGATGGCCCAGCTGCTCGGCACCGACCATCAGGGCGTCCTCGATCGGGCCGCGCAGGCCGACCGCAGCGGGGCCGGGGACGGCGTGCTGTTCCTGCCCCATCTCGAGGGGGAGCGCGCACCCTTGTGGGATGCGCATGCTCGTGGCGCGTTCCTGGGCATGACCTCGCATGACGGCGCGCCTCAGCTCGCGCTGGCCGCGCTGGAGGGTGTCGCGCTGTCGGCGAGGCTGATCTTCGAAGGCGCGGTGGAAGCAGCCGGGGTTCGCCCGCCGTCGCTGTTCATCGGTGGTGCCGGCAACCGCTCCGACCTTTGGGCGCAGATTCGCGCGGATGTCCTCGGTGTCACGCTCAATCGCGTCGAATGCCTCGACACCGGCGCGGTCGGCGCTGCGATCGTCGCCGGTCTGGGCGTCGGTCGCTATGCCTCGATTGCCGACGGCTCGACAGCGCTGGTCAGGATCGAACGGGAATTCGCTCCCGATCGGCAAAAAGCGGCTCGCTACAAGAGGATGGCCGACCGCTATTCGGCTGGATATGAACAGTTGAAGCCCTGGCATCTGCTCTAGCCGAGGCCGGTGATATTTTAGACTTGAACGGTCGGGGTTTTCGCTACACGCTCGCTTGTTGAACTGGACAGGAAAGGAGGAACAGCATGATTGCACCGCAATTGCCCCTTTCTTCGCGGGTCGCGATGGTCTCCAGCGATCTGGCCGAGTTCAGCAGCTATCTGGCGGGCTCCTATTGCAGCCATCGGACCTATCTTCGCGACCGTGACCACCGGGTCGATGCGAGGCATCATCGCGTTCCGCTTGCCAAATTGTCGCTCAACTATCTGCAATATGGCGCGGAAGTGCATATCGACGCAGGCTTGTTCGAAACCTTCTTCATGCTCGAACTGCCTCTTTCGGGCTGGACAGACCTCGAACATTGCGGTCGCGCCGTCCGTAATCAGGTCGGGACGGCGACGATCGTCTCGCCGACCGAATGGGTGCGCTCGGTCTGGTCGGCCGATTGTGGGCAGCGGATGGTCAAGATCTCGCGCTCGGCCGTGGAGAAATGCGCCGCCGACCTGCTCGGTCGCGGCCTGACGCAGCCGGTGGTGTTCGAGCCGCTGATCGAACTCGATGGCGAACCGGGGCGGTCGATCGCGCGGCTCGCCAATTTCCTGTTCGATCAATATGAGATCGATCCCGGCCTCCTCGGCGAGCGTCGCGTGTCGAACGAGATCGAAAGCGCGCTGATCTCGCTGCTCCTGCTGGGTCAGCCCAATAACTACAGCGAGGCGTTGCGGGCCTCGGCGACCGGCGCACTGCCGCGCCACGTCAAGCGGGCCCTGTCCTATATCGAGCATAATCTGCGCGAGGATATCACGATGGAGGCGCTGGTCGCCGTTGCCGACGTCAGCGCGCGCGCTCTCTACACCGGTTTCGAGCGGTTCGTCGGCACGCCGCCACTGCTCTACATCCGCAACCGCCGCATGGAAGGCGTGCGCGAGGCGCTGCTCGAGGCGAGCGCACCGACCACGGTGAGCGAACTGGCGCTCGAATGGGGCTTCACCCATCTCGGCGGCTTCTCCGCCGAATATCGCCGGCGCTTCCAGGAACTGCCGTCCGAGACGCTGCGCCGCTGATCGGGGCATCCAGGGCCTGCGGG
>NZ_JAGMXV010000090.1 GCF_018006725.1 Rhizorhabdus sp. | reverse complement strand
AGGGCGTCGTGGCGAACGAAGTGGACACGGTCGCTGATACTGTTGAAAGACCGCCGTGACTGCAAGCCTTTCCCCATCACACTGGACACAGTTTACATGGACAGTTGCGGTATCGCTATTAACATAAGATATATTATCAAACTTTTATCGTTTTATATCAATCATTTATCATCTGAAAGAGCAAGGGTCATTCCGGTGAATTGATATCCGCCCAATAGGTGATCTCCTCGAAAAGGTGCATGCCTTCCGGATCTTCCCATCCCTTACGCCCGTCATCCCATCGGCCGATTACGGGGCGATCTCCTTCCCAGAGCAGCATGAGGCGACCGTCTTTTCGGTCGTCGGGCATCGCGCCAATCGGGTCCCACGGGATGTATTTCGCTTTGATCACGCAAAATCTCCTCGCATTCCGGCGGCGCGCGAGTTCATTCACGCTGCGCTGCTCCAGCAACGGCATTGAAGATCGAATCGAAGATGTCTAGAAATAAAGTGCCCCGACGGTTTGCAAAGCAGGGACCGCCGGGGGATACCCAGTTCATATGGCGCAAGGGTGCCTAAAAATCAAGTGAAAAGGTTCCGGTGCCAACATTCGTTCATGCCTTGTCCGCTGACCGCTTCGACACTTATCTGAAGTGGGCCGGAGCCGATCAGACGCTCGCAGAGCGCCTGTACACCTATAATGTGCAGCTTTCCGCAGCCCTCTATGGCCCTCTACACATGCTCGAGGTCGTGCTGCGTAACATGGCGGACGCGCGGCTTGCGGCCCAACATGGCGCCGCCTGGATCGACGATCCTGCGATCCTTGTGACGAACTATCAGACGGGCGCAATCGCAAAAGCACGGCAGACGCTGCAGAAAGACGGGAAGGCAGCGACCCGTCCGCAGATCGTAGCGGAATTGAACTTCGGCTTCTGGGCGTCACTCTTCGGCCCCAAGTCACACCACCTCTGGCAAAGCCTGCGACCCATCTTTCAGGCCAAAGGCGTACAGCGCGGTGTGATCGCGCGGGACTTGCGCGACCTGCGTATATTGCGCAACCGCGTCGCCCACTATGAACCCATCATCGCGCTTCCGCTTGCGCAGCGCTATGCGAGTATCACGACCTTGACGGGCTGGCTGTCTCCAAGCGCCGCGACATGGATCGCCAAGTATTCGACATGGCCGACACTTTATCCGGCCGTACCCATCCTTGTGCCCGACCCTGCATCTGGAGATTTGCTAGTGGCGCCAGCGGCGCTACCCTTTCTCCCTGCATGACCTATCTCTCCGCGACGCCTGGATCTTGAGGACAATGTCGCCCATCCAGCCCGGCATGGCCGGGCGGCCCGCGACGAGCGCACGCGTACCGGCATCGTCGAGCCGCGCGGCGAAGTGCCCGATCGCGTCCGCGTCGATATTGCCCTTCCCCAGATGCGCGAGTGCCTGGACGATCGCATTCACAGACTCCGGCGCGTCGAGCACCGGCGCGCGGCTGTGCTTCAAAGTGACGCTGCGGCCGCCAGCCTCGGTGGTGCGGGTGCGACCGCTGGTAGCGTAGCTCGCCCGGGCGGGCACCTGCGTCGAGAGACCAAGGCTATTAGCCGCCGCCGCTCCCGATGGCGCGAGCGCATCGCCGCTCTGCGCGGAGAGCGCTTGGGCCACCTGCCCGGGATCCGGGCTCAGGGCACCAAGCTTGTCATGCCGGCGGGGATAGTCGTAGAGACCGCGGCCGATCCGGCGGATGTCACCGGCATGCGCGAGACGCGACAGCGCCATGTCGACCGAGCCGCGCGTGCCGAAGTCGACGAACTGCTTGGGCGTAAACACCCAGCCACGGCCCTTGCCGCGCACACGCTTCATAATCCGATCAGCCACCGCAGACATGTCCATGCTCCTGTCTGTTAGATAATAGCATGGTTTTTTCTAACAAACCATGACCACAGAAAGCGCCAGTTCCCTCGACTTTCCAAGACATTCTAGCACATGGTAGTGGGAGCATCCCTTCGCAAGATCAACCACCCATGCGAATCAACGCTCCCGCCCACGCTCCGGCACTGGCCGCTCGGGACCAGCTCCACCCTCCAGCTCGCGCGCCGGCTGTGTCGCTTGCCGCCCCTGCATCATCTCGCGGGCCAGGGCCAGACGTCGGGAGACCGCCGGCGGCATAGCCGCCAGGAAACCCGCAATTTCGTCGGAAAGCGCCTGGTCGTCGGCCTCGCCGGTACGTGCAAGCGCCACCGCCGCCTCCGCATAAGCACCGCGTATCTGCTTCTGGCGAACCAGCGCCATCACGTCTTGCGGCCGCCGTTCCTCATCGCGCGCGTGCGCAAAGGCCCGGGCGCGCAGCACGTTGAGTTCATCCATATTGAGCCGGCGCCCCTCCTGACCGATCCGAGCATCGAGATGCAGCGCTGCAGAGCGCACACGCTTTTGAACGTGACCGCGTGCGCGTCTGGGCGTCGCCTCAGCCGCGATGCCGCGCGCCCGTAGCTCATGCGCGAATGTCTCTCGCATATGATGGAGGTCGGCCTTGCGCGGATTGAACCGCGTGCCGTCCGCACCTTCGGTGGCCACCGTCAGATGGACGTGCGGATGATCGGTGTCGGTGTGAAGCGCCAGCATATAGGCGTGATTGTCTTCGAACAGGATCCGGGCGAACGCCTGGGCGGCATCCTGCAGCGTCTCGGGATCGGTCGAACCGCCGGGCATGGAAAGGACCAGCGACAGCGAGGTCGGCCGGTCGCGGCCATGCTCGTTCATCGCCTCGTCAAGCATGGCCCAGTCCTGCGCGATCTCCTTCAGCCGTTTGGGATCATCGATGATCTCGCCCTCGCTCGAGCGCACCGCAAGCTTCCCGTGCCGCGCAACATAGCCGAAATGCTCCGATAGATGATGCGCGCCATATTGCTTACCCGAGACCTTGACCATGACCTCCGGGGCCTTGCGCACGATCCGCTCGAGCTTGGCCCGAGCCTCGGCCTGGCTCAGCGGCGCGGCGCGCGCCTGCCTTCCCCGGCCCGATCCGCCTCGCCCGACGCGGACATAGGCTCCCCGCAGTGTCCGTTTACCGCCGGTGGGCGGCCGCCATGCCTCCATGAGGCTGGGCAGCGGCAAGATGCCCTCCTCCTCAAACATCGAGGCTATCCCAATAGGCAAGATCGCCCTTGAGCGCAGTGCCAAGACCGGCAAGCGCCGTCCGGATTTCCGTCCGAAAGCTTTCCACCCGCGCCGCCTCGCGCGCGACATCGAGCCCGGATTCGACCATCACCGATGCGTTGAGCGCCCGCGTCGCCTGATTGAGATTGATGCCGATCCGGTTGAGCTCGCGCCACGCCTGAGCCACTGCCGCCCGCTCTTCGAGCGGCAGCGGTGCCGCCGAATGCAGCCGGCGGCGCACCAGCCTTGTCACCCAGTCTGTGCGCTTCATACCCAAAGCATCGGCCTCGGCATCGAGCGCGGTAATTTCCGCATCGGTCAGCCGGATCTCAAACCGCCGTGTTGCTCGCTCCCGCCGGCGAAGAAGCCCCGACCTCTCGCCCTCCTCCGCGTCCACTGCATTCATGACAAGGCGCCGCAGCAAAGCCGAGCGCCCACCGGCGCTGTCCGCCACAGCATCGAAGCGCTGGGCGACTTCATCGTCGAGACGGAAGGTGAAGACGGGCATGCATCAAAGGCTATTGTCATACATCCCCGGCGTCACGCCTATCCGGCCCTCACCTTCACTCAACTCATCTGATAGTCTGCTTGAGCAGACTTCGACCATATTTGGGAAAATGCGCCTATCATTCACGCCTGATCCACGAAGGGCGGCGCCAACGGCGCCGCCCCAGCTCGGACCTACGCAAAAGGCCGCACCCCGAAAGGGGCGCGGCCGACATACACGCGAACAGGATATGCGAACGCGGAGGAAGAGGGTCAGAGCATCACAGCGTCGGGCGTCCCTCAGACGCGGTGCAAAGTCGTTCGGCCGCGATCTCTTGCCGGGAACCATCGCCGAAGATCACGACAACACGCGGGCCGAGGACAAGACGCGCGGGACGGCCATCGACTTCAACGGCAAGGCTGGCCTCTGGCGTTTGCTCCCCTGGTCGCGCGACTGGCTCAGTCCCTGCCCGCGGTTGGGGACGGGCGACGGTCACTGCCGCGGCCTGCATCGGCGCTGCCTCGATGCTGAGAACGTCCGCCTTACCCTTCAGCCCGGCAATGAAACGCGCGCCTTCCGCCAATGTCGCGCCGCTCTCATCCCAGGCGCCCACATAGGCCTCGACTTCCGCAGGATAATCCCTGGCTGTGCGATGCAGGTCATAGAGCAGCCGGATCGGCGCGCGCGGGAGCGCCTCCCTGAGATAGGCAGGCATGTCACCATAGGCTGCATAGAGCGAGACGAACTGCTTGGAGCGGCCCAGCGCAGCGGCAATTTCGACTTGGCTCATGCCGCCCTTGAGCATACGGGCAATCGCACGAGCGAGCTCGACCGAAGAAAGGTTCGCACGCTGATCGTTCTCAACGATCTGATCGGCGAGCAGATGGGTTCCCTCCCCCTCGGCCACGACGATCGCCGGGATCGTCACCCGGCCCGCGAGCTGGGAGGCACGAAAGCGTCGCTCGCCCAAACGGATGCGATGCAAGCCGGCGGCGTCGGCGGGCGCAACCGTGATCGGCTGCAAGACCCCGCGGGCCGCTATAGAGGCCGCAAGCTCGGCCAGGGCGTCATCGTCGAAACTGCGCCGGGGATTGCCGGGGTCGGGGATGACCCGATCCAGAGGGATTTCCTCGACCCGGCGCGCCGTTTCATGCGCGCCGACTAGCAGGCCAAACTCCTCGATGCGTTCGTCGAACTTACCCATCAGGTGGCGGCCGCTGGCGCTGAACCGAGCCGCCGTTCGATCTCGGCGAGGATCGGCCGAATTTCCCCGGCCGCCGCCTTGGCCCCGCCACCACCTTCCATCCAGACCGGCCGATGATTTTCCGCGGCATGCTTATAGGTCGGTCGCGCCTTGATGAAGGCAGGGAACATCAGCCGCTCGCCCACCGCGTGGGCGAGCTTGACGGCATTGTCTATTTCGCGCCGGTCGAACGGGTTGACCATCGATGGCAGCAATCCGAGGAAATCGATCTTGCGCCCTGCTCTCGCCGCCTCGGCCTTGCGCAGCGCGGTCAACAGCATCTTGGCGCACTCAACCGAATCTTCGGCGACCTGGACGGGCGCGATCACTGCGTCGGCGACCGCGAGAGCGCTCAAGGTAAGCTCGTCCCATTTGGGACCGGTATCGATCACGCAAAGATCGAAATGGGGCGCGAGCGCAGGAAAGCGGCCGAGAAAGTCGCGCACATCCTGTGCCGCCTTGATCATCTGCAAACGCTGGTCGGCAGCGAGCAAAGTGAGCCCGACCTGGCCATCGGCGGCAAGCGCCGCCGATGGATCGAAGAGATCGGCCGCGAAGCCACCCGGCCGCTCGCCGGCCAGACGGCGCGACGAACTACCTTGCGGGTCCAGGTCAACGAACACAACCCGGCGTCCCGCCGCTTCGGCCAGATACCAGGCGAGATGCGTGGCGAGGAAGGTCTTGCCTACCCCGCCCTTGAGAAGGCTCACAGCGATCGTCCTCATCGGGGCGGCCAGCTCAACAATAGTCTTCCGGACCGTCGCGCAGATTGCGCTCATAATGGTCACGCGATGACCAGTCGCCGCCACCGCCAATGCCGGGACCGACATAGCGGAACAGGTAGACGGTGAGCGCAAAACAGCCGAACGCAAAGAGGATCGCGTGATCGGGATGGGCGGCGAAATAGGCGGACATGGCGGTAACTCCTTAAATGGTCTGATCCCGCGTCGGCTCACAGCTTTGCATCGGCCGCACGGGGGCGATGCTCCGGTGCACCCCTCCCCTCCCCGAGCGCGCTTGGCGCTTGGAGATCCTTTGCGCGCAGTCTGCTCAAGCAGACTTTTCACGGCCATCCCCCCGGTCAGGGGGATGGCCGTGCCGATCAGTATTCTTCGGCGAGTAGGATCGTCAGAACCCGAGTGGTGACGTCGGGATTGGCTGGATCGGGTGAGCCCCAGGCAAGCTCGAGATCATAATAATCGATCTTCCAGTAGAGAATGGCGCTGTCATATTCGAAGCGACCAAAATCATGCTCGCCCAATGGATCGTTGTCGGAATTGAAGCTGTCATAGTTTCGCACCGTGCGCAGGATCTCAGCGCGTCTGCGAAATCCGCGGAAGAGGGACACATCCCCGACCAGCGCGGCAACACCCGCAGTCATGACGATCTGGTTTCGGCCAGGGCTGCAAATAGATCTCCGCAGGCTGTCATTCAGTGCGGCGATGCGGTCGATCCGCTCGGCTCGGTCTGCCGATTGTTGAGAAGGCTGCGGCATGGCTGTGACTCCGGTCTGGATCAGCCCCGCCCATCGGGGCCTTCCGACAGGCGCCCCAAAGGGCGGCGTCATAGCGGGGTCGTGCACCCGGAGGGTCGCAACGCAGTGGAGAAGCCCGCCTATGCGGGCTTGCTCGGCCCCGCGCGCCGACCAGGAAGCCGACAACGGAACAAGGAACCAGATGGCGTTGCTCCTCCCCGGGTATCGCACCCAGTTTGCAGACGCTGACCGTCGCCGAGCCGACTATCGACCGCGACAGAATTTGTCACCCATGCAAGCTATAATAGCCCCACCCAGGACGACGAAGGATCGACTCGATGAATTTCCTGCATGCCCGAACGGTCCGGGAAGTTACTTCCGCCCGTCGCAAGAGAGGGCGGCGCACATCTATCAATGCCAGCATCTACCAAAGTGAATGGCGCAGATTTTGAATGATTTAACATTCGCCTGACACTTGACGCTGTCGGCTTTCTATTGATCATCCTGTTAGGGGGGAAGTTTCACTATGTTCGAGGCAGGCGAACGGGTACGGCTGAAAAACGATCCGGCGGTTGTCGGTGTCGTAACCGACCGGCCGCCCGAAGAACGAGCAGGACGCACCTTCTTTCAGATTGAGCTTCCGACAGGCCGCCGAAGTCTGCCGGCAAACCAGCTCGAACATGTCCTGGCCGCCCCCGATGCGCTCGTGGATCTGCGAAACGGCAAACTCTCCGCCCCAACCGATTTGCGACGCGCTCTGACCCATCTGCGCATGACGGGCCGCCTTGCCGACATGATCTACAGCATGGGCGCGACGAACACCGAGTTTCACGCTTACCAGTTCAAGCCGGTCCTCAAGCTCCTGAACGCGCCCTCTCGTGGCTTGCTCATCGCCGATGAAGTCGGTCTCGGTAAAACCATCGAAGCAGGGCTCATTTGGACAGAGCTGGTGGCGCGGAATCACGATTGCCGTCGACTGCTGGTGGTCTGCCCCAAGCCGCTCGTCGAAAAATGGCGGGCTGAGCTACGCAACAAATTCAATGTCGACGCGCGTATCTGCGGAGCCGCCGAGTTGCTCGACACGCTGCGTGACGACCAGGAGCGTCGCGAGGGTTTTCAGGTTATCGCATCGCTGTCCGCCATCCGTCCGCCGCGCGGGTGGGACGATCCTGACGAGCCCGCCTCGGGTGCGCGCGCAGACCTCGCGCGGTTACTCAATGATTCGGCTCAGGATTTGTTCGATCTCGCGATCTTCGATGAGGCCCATCATCTGCGCAATGCCGAGACGATGAACCATAAGCTGGCAAAGCTTGTGACCGATGTGAGTGATTATTCGCTGTTTCTTTCGGCCACCCCGATCAATCTGCGCGCCAACGACCTGCGCGCGCTTTTGAAGCTCATCGATCCGGACACGTTCGAACGGGAATATCTCTTCGATATCCTCCAGGAAGAAAATGTCCCGCTAGTGCGGGCTTGGGAAGCGGCACGCGATACGCGCGTGCCAATGCACGAATTGGCGGAGCTTGTCGGGGATCTGCCCGAGGGGCGGGTTCTCAAGACCGGCGAACGGCTGAAACGCCTGCGCGAAGAGCTCGAAAAAGGCATCGTCGATACCCCGGCAAACCGCGTGAAATTGGCAGCGCGGATCGAAGAGATGTCGCTGCTGGGATCCACGATCAATCGCACGCGACGGCGCGATGTTGCGGAATTCAAGGTCGAGCGCCGCCCCCAGACGGTAAAATGGCCGATGAATGAGGCGGAAGACGCCTTCTATCAGCGGGCGACACAGCGCATCGAGGCATATGCCTTTGCCAACGACATCAACGAGCGGTTCCTGCTCGCCCAAACCCAGCGACTCCTCGCCTCGAGCCTGGCCACTGCCTATCGCCATTGGGGCGAAAGAAGCGGTTTCCTCACGCTCGACGAGGAGGACGATGCATCACCCCCTGGAGCGTTGCCAGGCCCGCTGATTAGCGCGCTTGGCGAAATCTGCGATGATCCCGCCGTTCTAGCGGAACTGGAAGCCGCCGATACCAAGCTTGTAAAGCTGCTCGATTGGCTGCGCCAGTTGCGCGAGCGGGATCCCGATCAAAAGTTCATTGTCTTCTCGAGCTTTCGCCGCACGATCAGCTATCTCGCTGCGAAGCTCCAGGCTGCCGGCTTTGCGATCATGGAACTCCATGGCGGCGTCAAAGCTGACCGCCAGGAAATCGTCTCGCGTTTTGCCGACGCTCCCGCAGGCACGATCCTGCTGACGTCCGAGGTCGGCGGTGAAGGCCTCGATCTTCAATTCTGCCGCATTCTGATCAATTGGGACCTGCCCTGGAATCCCATGAAGGTGGAGCAGCGGATCGGTCGTATCGACCGTATCGGGCAGCGATCGCCATCAATCGACATCATCAATCTGATCGCCGCTGAAACGATCGAAGAGCAGGTCTATGACCGGCTCTATCTGAGGCTGGGGATCATCCAGGAGACGCTGGGCGACTTCGAACCCATCCTGGGTGAGATCATCCGCGACATCGAATTCATCCTGACCAACCCCGAGCTTTCTCCAGAGGCACGGGCACGTGAATTCGATCGCTCTATCCAGGCTGCAGAGCAGAGGAAAATGCAGGCAGAGGAGCTTGAGCGGGAAGCCCCTGGACTGGTGGCGCATGGCGACAGCATTCTTCAGAAGGTCAAGGAAGCCTATGCGCCGCACAAGCGGCTGACCGAAAGCGACCTGCGCGATTATATCGCCGGCATTCTGGTCAATACGTTCGAGGGCACGCGCTTCGAACCGATCAACGGCATCGACATCGAAGCATATGACGTTCGCCTGTCGCCAAGAGCGCAGGCCGAATTTGGGCACTTTCGGAATCTGAAAGCCCGGCGCTACCCGACCCGCTTTTCTCGAGACGCCGCCAGCGGCGTGAAAGCCGTGTTCGGCAGCAACCCAGACCCGCTGCGCCATCGCAATCTGGAAGCCATTCCGATGACCCATCCGCTGGCGCGCTTTTGCGCCCAGCTCCTCGACGGTCGGCAGGTCGGTGTCGCGCCCCGGCCCGTAACCGCATATCGCGTGCCTCATCAGCCGCATTGGCCTCTGCCCGTAGGCCGATATGTCGTGGCAGTCGAGCGTTGGTCGATCGATGGCCTTTTGCCTGTCGATCGCCTAGCATTCGCTGGCGTCGACTTCGCCACCGGCACAAGCTTGGAAGAAGATGCCGTCGAGCAAGTGCTGATGGAATCGCTGGCCAGCGCCCCTCAGCTCCGACATCTCGAACCGGCCGATCTACCCCATGTCGCGGATGTGATGGCATCGCACCTTTTGCCGGCACTCAAGGAACGCCGAACCGACTTCGAAGGGGCGGAAGCCGCCCGGCACTATGACGACGTCGCCACCCAACGCGCGCTCATCACGCAGCACAAGGAACGAGAGAAAAGCAGGGCCGAAACCCAGATCCGCGAATTGCGCGCCTCGGGCAGCGCCAAGAAAATGAACATCACATATGCCATACAGGGCAAGCTGAATGCCTTTCTCGCCCGGATGGATCTCAAGCTGGAGCAGATAAACCGTAAGGAAAATGACCTGAGCTTTGACGAGCCAATGCTCGTCGGTATCGCAGTGGTCGAGGTCGCGAAGGCCGGCGCATGAGCAAGAAAGGCAAGAGCTTCGCAAGCCTGGCTGATGCCGCTTCCGCCCTGATGGACCTGCGCACGAGCTTGGCCGGAACAAATGCCCCGTCCCGAAGCCCTGACCGAAAGCCCCCGGCAGCGGACGGCGATTTTGCCGATATCGAGCAACAAATGCTCGCGAAGAAGGCGGTAGGGCAAGGCGAATCGACGGCGTGTCCTCCTCTTTCAACTTTTCCGGCGCGGAACGGGGCAGGCCAGCGAGCCTCCAAACCGGGGGCCAAAGCGCAGAAAGCAAAAAACAAGAAGGCCCAGCCACAACCCAAGTCCAAAGGCCCGAAGAAAATCATCCTCAAAGGCCCAGGGATGAAGGCCGCCTATCAGGCCATCCTGGAAGCCGAGCGGGCCGCCGCCGCTGTGAAGCAGCCTGCTCCAGTCGTAGCGGAGCCGGCCATTCCGAGGGAGACAATATTCCGCAAGGTCATTGCGGCAGTGAGCAACACCACGCCAATGATCGAGCCACGTCCGGTTTCGATCACGCCCCAGAACCAGGCGATGATCAACCGCGCAATCGTTGATGGCGCGGCGCAGCTCGCGAAAAAGCTCCAGCCTGACCTCGACGACGGTTTCATCGTCGGCTTCGATTTCGGAACGAGTTCGGTCAAGCTCGCCGTGAGCCAACCCTATCATGCGGATAACCCGACCAAGGCCATGCCCGCGCCTGAAGGCCTACAGTCCTTCGGGCATCCTTATCTTTGGCAGACTGCCTTGTGGCTTGACCCCAAAACTGGCCGTTTTTCGCTTTACCCCCTGCCTGGTGCGGTAACGCTCGAGGGCTTCAAAACCGGTATCATCGGAGCCCATGGGGGCGAGCTGGTGAGGCCCGACGTCAGCATCACCCGGGTCGAAGCGGCTGCCGCCTTTCTCGCGCTTCATTTCGCGCATTTCTTCGGATGGTACAGGCAGGCCAAGCCGCTCGGTCCGGCGGGTGCGGATCAGTTCATGGCCGTGAATGTCGGTATCCCCGTTGCCGCGCATGATGATGCGAGATCTTTCTCGATCTTCAAACGGATCGTTGCCGCAGCTGTCGAGCTCGCCCCTTTTGCTTCGCGATTGACCCCAGATCTGGTGCGGCAGACACATTCTCGATCGCCGGACCGATTGCCGACAGGCTTTTACCTCGTGCCGGAATTGACCGCGGCAGTCGCGGGCTATGCGTTCGCGCCGACCTCCCAACCAGGCTCCCACATGCTTGTCGATGTTGGAGCATCGACTCTCGATATCGTCGCTTTCAATCTCGTGGGCCGCGAGCGTGTCGCGGTGTTCTCAGCCGCCGTCGAACTTCTCGGCGCCGCTGCGCTAGACAGCGCGCTTAGTCGCCAGCTGAGCGCAGGAGATTTCAAGCGCGCATGCGACCATGAATTCGAGGAGGTCTTTGGCCGGGCGCGCTCGCCTGAACGCGCTCAGGACGGCTTTCACGCCGCCTACCGCAGAAAGCCGGTCCAACTGCTCGTGACCGGTGGCGGCTGCAAAACAGAAGTCCATGACCGGTTCATCGCTGAAATGCCGACGGAAAAGGTGCTGGGCGCAGCCCCGACGATCCACCCGCTCCCGCCGAAGGCCATGACCGACATGTCATGTGATCGATCACGGCTGCTGCTCGCCTATGGCCTGACCCGCGATCTACCGGATCTTCCTGAGATCAAGCTGCCATCACAAGTGCCCTCCATCACGCCGCTGGTGCGGATGGAAACCAGCTTCATCGGTCCGGAAATGACATGATGCTCGCGCACATTCTTTGCCGAGCCGCCGCCTAGAACCACGCCAATATGATTGTGGAAGTATCGAAGTGGCATCCTCCAGCGTCAATATAGTGGAAAATGGGAACGAAGTGAGCGTAGCACTCGAATTATCTGAACAGGACGGCGATCCCTATTGGACGGAGACCGGCAGCTGGACGATGGGCCTCGACCCTCTTGGCCTCCAGGCGACGAGCATCAGGATTTACCAATCTCTGGTTCCGAACATAACGAACATCACCAATCGCCTCAGATATTATGCCTATTTCCCATGGTTGATTGAACTCTACGAAAAGAAGCACCACTCGGATGATCCAGCCCGCTTTGCCCGCTTCATGAGACGGGGCGAGGCGCTTTACGCGCTCGCGACGGTCGTCAATGATATGGACGGCAGCGATGGATTGGGCGGAGCAAATTGGGCCAACCAGCAGCGCGACGTGGCACGCAGCAATGGCATCGACTTCAGGCCGTTCACCGACGACCGAACATCCGAGAAAACCTATCTGCAAGCGGCGCGGGGGAACTATGGGGCGGCTTATGCGCCCACTTTGACCGAAATGGGCTGGCTCACCGCATCCTCCGTGCCGGTCACCCAGGGTCAGGGCCAGCTGGTTTCTTCCGCTTTTGCAGGTTCGATCGGTCCGATCGCAGATGAGATCGAGACCGTCCTGCTTTCTGGAACAGCGACATCGCAGCAGCTCCAAAACATTGGTACGGCCATCCACCCTGCACACATTCCCCACGGTTCGCCCGAACAGGCCGCGTTGCGCGAATTTCTGCTCGGGCAAAGAGACCAATCCAAGGCGAGTTTAGCGCGCCGGGCGTCTATCTGGCTCGTGCTCGACCTCTATCGCAACGGCATCGAGCCTGGCGACATCGACGGATTGCGCCAAGCGCTTTACACGCGCGCGCTTCCAAACGGGCAACCGTATCAGCCCCCGGGTAAGACCGTCGACCGATGGCGCGCCTATCAAGCCAATGAATATGGACATATTGCCCTGGAGTGCGCCCTCAATGGCCTGGTAGGCCTGCAACACGAGAGCTACACCAACGGCATCGAACCACGACAACTCGTCGCCAAACTGGTCGATGAGGCGATCCCGCAGAACACATCAACCTGGTCGGATTGGGCGAAGGCTCTGGTCGGGCTCGCCGACAACGACGAGGCGCTTCACGCCGAAGTCGTCCTTGAAAATCTGAGGTCGGGCTTGCAGCCGACACCAGAGACACTACTCGATGCATTCAAGCTGCTTGGCATCCTCTGGGCGAAATGGGCCGAGAACGACGGAAATGTCCGACCTATCATCGCCGCCGCAGCCGGGCGTGACGGTCGGTCGCTGGACGGCATTTTGCGCACGCTCGATACGGCACGACAGGAGCCTGTTCAGCAAGCGATCGCCGCTGTTCTGTTCAGGCATATTATCATCGATCATCAGATCATCGCCGGCCGCAAGCTTTCGGCGGCGGGCACCTTCACCTATCATTTCCTGGTTGAAGACGGACTGCTGAGCGAAGGGCGGTTGGGGGAGTATGGCTACACCACGCCCCGGCTCTTCAATCTGACCCGGGTGCTGCGCGATGCGGGATATCTGCATGCCAGCGGCGTGACAGCGGACGGGGAGGCGTTCCTTGAACAGAATCAGCCTCTTTAAGGATCTGGCGCGGACCGGATTCCATACATCGATCACAACGACCTACTCGGTAGACGCAGCATTCTATGATGGATCGCTCCATCATCGGCTGCGCAGCTATGGCTGCGACAACAACATCCTCATGGCCGATGCCAACATGCTGCAGCGCGCGATCGCGCAGACACCGGAATCCTTTGCGCGAGCGGGCTCAGCCTATGCCCTGCTGCCGATTTCCGTGCCCGGCGCCTTCCATCCGAAGGTCAGCATCCGCTTGGGCAGCGATGCCGGTTGCGTGATCATCGGTTCAGCCAATGCGACGGCAGCGGGTTGGGGACGCAATCGGGAGATCGTCGGTCAAATCGAATGGTGGCGCAAGCGCGACGATGAGGATGCGAACGCCAGTCGCCAGCTGATCCGCAAGGCCTTCGACTATGTCGCGCCCTGGTTGAAGGAGGCTGGGCTTGAAGCGATGAAGCGCAAGCTTGATCTGATCGAACGCGATGCGGCCTGGCTGTTTGAGATAGACGCCAATGACGCGCCGCTCGCGCTAAGCGATGGCTCGCTTGTCGATTTGCTGTGCGAAGCTGGAAAGGGTGAGGCAGGCATCCTCACGCGCCTGGCTGGGCTTGTCGGCACCGTGCCCGTAACCCGGCTCATCATCATGTCCCCTTACTGGGATGCAAATCTCGACGGGTTGCTCGGCCTGATCGATGCCATGCGCCCCCAGGAAATCATTATCGCGCTCAGCGCCCACCGGCCCGAATTCCCACTCGATGGGTTGCCGCTCATACCCGATGCCCGGTTCGCAAGTATCTTCGATGGTAATGACCGCGCGCGCTTCATCCATGCCAAGGCTTTGCTCATCCAGACCGAGCACTGGGATCATCTCGTTTATGGTAGCGCGAATTGCTCAGATGATGCCCTTGGGCTCGCCGACAAAGCGGCCCGCAACGCGGAGTGTTCGATCTATCGCCGGCTCAAGGCGGGCACCGGCCTAGGCGCTCTGGGTCTGGATATTTCGGTGCCGATTGATCGTAAGGATCTATATCCGCAAACCAAGCAACTGACCGATACCAAGTCCGACGCGGGGATCCCTCCTGGAACGTTGGAAGCCGCCGGCAACACCATCCGATGGACACCCTCGAACCGCATTACGGAGCCGGAGGGTGCCACCCTCGTCATAGCAGAGGGTGAATTTCCGTTCCATCCGACCCGCAGCCGTGGCCGGTCAGTCGAGCTACCCAGCAAGCCCCGCCCTCCTCTGATCGCGCGGGTGCGATTGGCCGATGGAACGCTGACCAGCGCCGTCATCGTCAACGATGAGGTCAGCTTGACCCATGCCGCGCCTGGCATGGGCGACAAGCGCCTGCGCTCAGCCTTTGCGAAGGTCGAACTGGAGGATGGCGACTTTCTTGAACTGGCAAATCTGGCCGCCATCATATTTTCCGAGACGCCGCAGGGCCGACGAAAAGCGGTGACACCTGCCACATTGGCGGGACGGGCAAGAACGAAGAGCAGCAGCGGCGATGCCGAGCACGAGGTCTATGATTATGATAGCCCGGAAGCTTTCCGAACGGCCATGGCCGCAAGTGTCCCGGCGACGGGCGACAGCGGGCGGCTCAATTTCGATGACCCGGACGCGGTCAATCTTCTCAGGATCATCTTGCGTGGGATCAACCAGCCCCAGCAAAAAGAGGGTGATGATGCCGACGACGATACGCTCTACACCGACGAGATGCCGCAAAGCGAGGATGATCCCGACCCGGATCATGGCAACCGTTTAGAGGATCCATCGGGTAGCGAAGACGGCAATCCGCCTGCGCGAGAGCCACGGGTTTACCGCCGCGATGAAGCCGAGAGGCAAAGCCTCGACATTTTGAAGGCCCTGGATAGCTTCGAGGCCTATATTGCCCGCCTAGCCAGCGAAGAGACGCCTCCGCCACGCAAACTCACGGCCGAAGTCTGTTTCATCCTTCGGTTGATGGTCGAGGCCTGCCGCCGTCCCCTCCAGATCAAGGATGGCGATCAGCGCGACGAGCTCTTCGCGCTCGACCTCGTTCCCAAGCAGCACGATCGTGAACGTGCCTTCGTCGTTCGCGCCGGGCGCATCCTTCAACGGCTGTGGCTGGGCAGCCGATCGGAAGCAGCGCTGCTATCCCGTATCTCTATCGGGCAGCATCAAACCGAGCTGCCCTATGACTGTTTCGCTCTGATCGTATTGAGCCGTTGGGCCCTTGCCCGCTCGGTGATGGCGGCCGACGGCAGCAAGCAAACGCAGCTTGCGGCATTCGTGACCCGCAGCACGGTCGCCATCTGGAAGACCACCCAAAGCTGGCCCTCGCTTGACGCCACCGCCGAACAGGATTTCGTCCGCAAGCTGGACGGTGCGCTTGGCATTGATCCAGAAGAAACCGAGCGTCTGCTGGGTCATTACAGCCAGCTCAGCCAGCAGATCCAAACAGGCTGAAGACGTGTCGTCACCTACGGGTGGTGATCGCGGAGGCCAAGGTGAACACCCGTCCGGACTGACCGTTCCAGATCACGACGGCATTTGGGACACTTGAAGCGCGCCGCCTCATCTGATTTCAGCGACAGACTATGTACGATCCAACATCGATCCTCACCCAATTGCTGGAGACGGCGCCCGCCCGCCTTGAGACGGTTCCGCAGGGCCAGGGCATATACGTGCTCTATGATCATGAGGGCCATGCGCGCTACATCGGCATTACCGCCAAATGCCTGACCGACAGGATTTTAAAGCGCCATGTGGGCGGTGATAACAACAGCCACAAATTTTCGACCGTCTACAATGCTGGCCGGATGTTTCACGCTCGCAAGGCAGCGGCCTCCTGCCCGAGGGATGGCAAAATCGCCAAGGAATTGCGCCGTCTCTTCGTCAGGGAACATTGCCGTGCGGTAGCGATTGCGCTTCCTGGCCTTTCTCGGGCGGAGCTGCTTTCGCTTGAAGCCAATGTCCTGGCAGCGGCGCCTGCAGATGCGAAGCGTTGGAATGATGCCCGCGTGCTCAGCGCCGCTGAGCCTATAGATCAGCTCAATGCCTTTCTGGCGACGATTGAATGGCCGCCTGAAAAGCACTTGGCCGTCAATCGGCAGGCAGAGCGTTGGCAATCTCTTGCGCGTTAGGCGGGAACCGCGCGGCAGGGATCGTCACCCGAATGGGCTGAGACTTGGAAATCCAAGGCTCAGGGCCAAGCCTAGAGCCCGATCCGGCATCGCCGGAGCCGCCCGTTCAGCTCTTCACGATTCTCCGGAAATTGCCGAGAACAGAGCACAGCTTCTGGCTTTTGCGCTTCAGATCGGCGTGCCTTTCTTCGGCTTCGGCTTGCTCGAAAAGCAGCATCAGACGTTCAGCCTGCTGCCCGCGGATCGAGACATGGCGCAAGATCACGATCCATTTTCCGGTTCGCTCGAGCGCGATCTTGGCCTGACCATGGGCAAGAAACGACCGTAGGCCCTCGAGTGTGCGGAGATCCGAAAGGGCCTTGGCGGCCGCCTTGCCTTCTTGAGCGAAAGCGCCTTCTGCCTCGATAAGTTTGCTGAGGTTATCGAACCGCTGACCGATCAAATGCCGCAGCCGTACTGTCTCCCCTCGACCCGGAATGGCCTTGAGAAGGAGCAGCGTTTCGGTGACGGCCGCTTCAGCCGCCGAGAAATGCTGCAAACACGCGCCTCGCCACGCGTTCACATCTTGGATCGCCTGGTTCCACAAGGGATCATCGTTGGCAATTTCGATTGGCGCACCTTCATCCATGCCAAACGCCTAGCGCTGCCGCCTTTATTTTCGTTGAATCAATGACACGCCCTCCATGGCAAAGCCGGGAGCCGTAGGCTCCCGGAGGAGCCATCAGGCGAATGGATCATATTCGGCCACCAGGGCAACGCTGCCGTCCGCATCCTCTGCGGTGATGACCCCATATTGCTGCCCGATCGCGATGACGAAGGTGACCACCATGAGGCTGCGCGAGAGACTGAAGGCGTGACGACGAGCGGTTGCAATGTCGGTGAACATGTCGGGGTTCCTTTGCGCGCCGGCGGGTCCGTCCCGCTCGACTGGCGCCCGATGTGTCCGGCCGGCGGCCGCGATCACTTTTTTGGCGCAGCCCAAAAAGCCGTAGCGCAGCGACCGGACCCCTTGCGGGTTGATCGCAATAGGCCGCCGGTCGGACCAAGGATCGCGCCTGATTGAGAGCGGGTGGACCCGCCGGCCATGACCCCATGATCCCGCCGACTTTTGCCCAGGCGGTCACCCCGCCCCGCCGGTCCGACGATGGCATACCCATGACAAGCACGCGCCGCTGGGCTAGCGTCGCCGCGATGCTGTTCGCACTCCTGCTTGCCGCCACCGTCATTCCCGATGGCCAGGTCTTCACCTGCACACCGACGCGCGTCTGGGATGGAGACGGGCCGATCTGGTGCCGCGAAGGTGTGCATGTCCGTCTCGCCGGAATTGCGGCCCGCGAGATGGACGGCAGTTGCCGGCCAGGTCAGCCCTGCCCCGAGGCGAGCGCCCTCGCCGCCCGTGACGCTCTTGTTAATCTGCTCGGCGGCGCTCAGGGGCGGACCAGCACGGGCCACATTCTGGTCGATGGTCCCACCATGCGCTGCCTTTCAACCGGCAACGCACGCGGCAACAGGACCGGTGCCTGGTGCGCCGCGCCCTCTATCGGCGACCTGAGCTGCGCCATGATCCGCACCGGCACCGTGCTGCGCTGGGATCGCTATGCCCAAGGGCGATGCCGATCCCGCTGATCCGCTTGCCTCCT
>NZ_JAGMXV010000089.1 GCF_018006725.1 Rhizorhabdus sp. | reverse complement strand
TCGCCGACGACACGCGGCCCGCGACCATCAGGCCGACCAGCACCGGTCCGAGTTCACGGACGATGCCGAGCACGACGATCGCCGGCACGGTCGAGGTGGCGTTGAAGCGCGAGCCGGCGGTGAAGGTCTGCTGAGCCAGAGCGGCACCCGAGAAGATCGCGGTCATGCCGACGACCGGCAGCGAGAACCAGCCGATCTGCAACATCTGCTCGAACAAGCGTGCAGGGTAATAAGGCGGCCGAATGACCCGGGACAGGGTCGTCGATGCGAAGACGGCCACCCGGCCGATGGCACCGAGGGCGTTGATCAGGACACGCCCGATCGACGCGAAGAAAGCGATGATTGGCTGCAAAACCGCGTACGTCCTACTCTGTCCAAAGCCGCTGATAGCGGGAGCCGAGCCCGGTCAGCAACTCATATTGCGACAAGCCGGTCAGGCCGGATGCCTCGTCGAGCCGATAGTCGATGCTGAGCCAGTCGCCCTCCCCGACCGCAACCGAACCCACATCGACCGCAATTAGATCCATCGAGACGCGACCGACGAGCGGACAGGCGGCGTCGCCAGAGCGAGCGCTGCCTTTGCCTGCGAAGGCGCGCAGATAGCCGTCGGCATAGCCGAGGTTGAGGATCGCGATCCGGGTGGGCCGTTCGGCGACGAAGGTGGCGCCATAACCGACACTCTCTCCGGGCTGCACGGTGCGGACCTGAAGGACCTGCGCCTCGATCCCCGCGACCGGACGAATATGGCCAAGCGCCGCCGGATGGGGAATGCCGCCATAGAGCGCCAGACCGGGACGCGTCAGATCGAAACCATAAGCGGGGCCAAGACAGGCGCCCGCCGAATTGGCGAGGCTGTAACGCCTAGCGGGAACGCTGGCCGCAAGTTCGGCGAAAGCGGCGCGCTGAAGCTCGGTCAGCGGATGACCCGGCTCGTCGGCGCAGGCGAGGTGACTGAGCAGCAGATCGATGGCCAGTCCCTCAAGCAGACCCGAGCGGGCCTCTTCCACGGTCAGGCCCAGCCGGTTCATGCCGGTGTCGACCATCACGTCGCAGGGGCGGTCCGGTGCTGCCTGCTTCCAGCGGGCGACCATCGCGGCGCTGTTGAGCACCGGCCGCGCGGGCGAGCCCAGCGCCGCCGCCATATCCTCCTCGCGGACGCCATGCAGGACCGAAAGCGCGGCGCCTTCCGGCAAGTCCAGTTGGTCGGCCTCGGCCCAGGTCGCGACGAAGAAGTCGCGGCACCCGGCCTTCGCCAGGCGACGGGCGACATCCGAGGCACCGAGGCCGTAACCGTCCGCCTTCACTGCCGCGCCGGCCGGAGCACCGCCCTGCCCGGCCAGCCAGCGCCAGTTCGCGACGAGGGCGTCGGCATCGAGGGTCAGGCGGAGGGGCAGTTGCGCGGGGATCACCCGAGCGCGATAGCCGCCCCCGCCGCGCTATTCCAGTTCTTTGCCTGCGGTTTCGGGCAGCCAGAGCAAAGTCACCACCAGCGCCATGGCCGCGACACCGACCGTGTACCAGAGACCGGCAAAGGGATCACCCGACCGCGCGACCATATATTGGCTGATGAACGGCAGGAATCCGCCGAAATAGCCCGTGCCGATATGATAGGGCACCGACATCGAGGTGTAGCGGACCCGGGCCGGGAACATCTCGACCAGCAGCGCGGCGGCAGGCCCATAAGTCATGCCCGAAAGACAGCCGATCGCGATGATTCCCAGCGCGATACGCAGACCGGCGCCGAAGCTCGGCGTGATCTTGTCGAGACGATAGCCCGCTGCGGTCAGCGCAGTGTCCAGCGCTGCGGGATCATCGACGTCCACGACCGTTCCGCCGATCGTCACGACCGGCGCGCTGCCCTCAGTCAATTTCGCGGTTTGATAGGCTACGCCCTTGCGCGACAAGGCGTCGAGAATGCGGCCGCAGGCGGTCGCCTGCTGCTTGGCAAAGGGATCGTAGCTGCAATCGCTGCCGCGCACGACCACCGGGTACCGCTCCATCGCCGCCGCCAGATCCGGATTTGCGGCATTCCCCATCCAGTGGAAGATCGGGAACATCAGCGCGATCGTGAGCACATAGCCCGTGAGAATGATCCGCCGGCGGCCCAGCCTGTCGGACAGCCAGCCGAACAGGATGAACCAGCCCAGGCTGAACAGCGCGCCCACGCCGATGACGAGGCGTGCGGCGTCATCCTCGAGCCGCAGGCTGTTCTGAAGGAAATAGAGCGCCTGGAACTGCGCCGTGTACCAGACCACGGTCAGGCCCGCCGCGACCCCGAACAGCGCGACGAGCACCATGCGGATCTTCGGCCAGCTGTCGAAGCTCTCGCGCAGCGGATTGCGCGCGACCTGCCCAGCCTCCTTCATGGCCTTGAAGACCGGGCTCTCCTTGAGCTTTAGCCGGATCCACAGCGAAATGCCGAGCAGCACCAGCGAGAAGAGAAAGGGAATGCGCCAGCCCCAGGCCTCGAACTCCGCGTCGCTGATCACGAGCCCCGCGCCGAGCACGACGATCAGGCTGAGCAGGAAGCCACCGACAACCCCCGACTGGATGAAGCTGGTGTAGAGCCCCCTGCGATCCGATGGCGCATGTTCGGCGACGTAGATCGCCGCACCGCCATATTCGCCGCCCAGCGCCAGCCCCTGAAGGATGCGGCACAGCACGAGCAGGATCGGCGCCGCGACGCCGATCGTCTCATAGGTCGGCAGCACGCCCACCGCAGCGGTCGCGACGCCCATCAGTGCGATCGTGACGAGGAAGGTATATTTTCGCCCCAGCCGGTCCCCCAGCACCCCGAAGAACAGCGCGCCGAGCGGCCGCATGCCGAAGCCGACACCGAAACTTGCCAGGAAGATCAGGAAGCTGACCGCCGGATTGTCGGACGGGAAGAAGTGACCCGCGACAATGCCGGCGAGCGTCCCGTAGATGAAGAAATCATACCATTCGAACACGGTCCCCAAGGTGGATGCGAGGATGACCAGACGGTCCCGCTTCGCATCGATCGTGCCTGCCCCCAACGTCGCTCTCCCCGCCCTCTGTTTATCGACCGGACTATGGCAGAGCCGGCCCGCGCGACAAGAGCAGTGAAGTCGTCAGTCCGTCGCCGGAGCCTTCGCCTTCGGCAGGTCCATCAAGGGGTGCTTCGCGTTGACCAGTTCGACCAGATGCGCGCTGTTCACATGGGTATAGATTTGCGTCGTCCCGATATCGGCATGGCCGAGCATCGTCTGCAGCGCCCGCAGGTCCGCGCCGCCTTCGAGCAGATGGGTGGCGAAAGCATGGCGCAGGACATGCGGGCTGATCCGTTCGGGCGGGATGCCGGCCTCCGCGGCAAGCTCGCGCACCAGCTGGAACAGCCGGACCCGGCTGAGATGGCTGTGGCCCGATGGAAAGAGCCAGGGCTGATCGGCAGGGACATGCGCCGACCAGTCGGCCACGGCCGCCCGGGCCCGGTCGGAGATCGGCACCAGCCGCTCCCGCCCGCCCTTCCCGCGCAGGATCAGGAAGGGCCGGTCACCCCGCAAGGCATGGCGGGGCAGCGAGACGAGCTCGGTCGCGCGCAGGCCCGACCCGTAAAGAAGCTCGAACAGCGCGATCAACCGCAGCGTCAGCGGATCGCCATGACGGTCGCTACGCCGCTCCTCCAGGGCCGCGAACAGCCGGTCGATATCGCCATGACCGAGGGTGCGGGGCAGCGCCCGCTGCACCGCAGGACGCGGCAGGGCGTCGGAGGGATCGTCACGGCGGATGCCCTCCTCTTCCAGAAAGGCGAAGAAGCGCCGCAGGACCGAGGATTTTCGGGCCACCGAGGTCCGGCTGAGCGGCATCCACTCGGCCCCCAGCTTCTGCAAAGCCCCGGCGTCCGCAGACACCAGCCCTCCACCCAGCATCGACGAGGCCGCCCGCAAGTCTGAACCATAGGCCAGTAATGTGTTGCGCGCTGCGCCGCCCTCGGCCGCAAGCATCTCCAGAAACTGGCCTATGGCCTCGGCGTCCCTCATCGGCCTTCCTGATATCGCGCTGTGTTACAGCCGGGTCATCGCCTCCGCCGCGATCATCCGCGCCTCGCCGTCGAGGCCGACATTGTGGAGCGCGCGGATCATCGTCGCGAACATCGGCGAGGAAATACCGCCCCAGCCGGTGCGCTGCAGGCCTGCCGCGACCATCAGGAGCACGGTGCCGCTTTCCTTCCGATCCGCCGCCTGCAGCAGGATCCGCGCCCAGTTGCTGCGATTGTCGAAGCCAACGCCATTGTCCGACAACAGCCTCATCTGATCCTCGGTCTGCAACCGGTCCAGTCCGGCAAGCGCGCCCAGCAACAGGCGCAGCTTGTGCGGATTGGTCTCGGCCCACCGCTCCGCAACGGCCGAAAGACGGTCGGCCGAAATGTCGACCGAGATATTGGGGGTCCCGACGGCGAGAATCGCCCAGGCCGGATCGCCCTTCTCGCCTGACATGGCCGAAACGACGGGCGCCCAGCCGGCGGCCTTGCGATCGAGGCCGGCCGCCATCATCGCGCCGATCAGTTCGGCGGCATCGCCGGCATGATCGCTGTCGGGGCGAATCCGCGCGGCAGCGCGTGCCGTCAGGATCTGCGCCGCATAACGGTCGCCCTTGCCCTGCTCGCCCCAGGCCTCTCCTGTCCAGAAAGCCCGCATGGCCGACAGACGCGCGTCGTCGCTGTCTGCAACATAGCAGGCGCGCAGACGAGCTGCCGGGCTGTCGCCGGTGAACTCGCCGCTGTCTTCGGCCGCCTGCGAGAACAGATCGACCAGCGCGGAACTGGAAAAGACGCCCAGCCGCGCGGCGGTGAGCGCCGCCGTCATCCGCTCGGCCGCAGGGATCATCGGCGCGCGCGCGCCCCAGGCGATCGTCTGCGGTCCGACCGTGCGATAAAGATCGGCGGGGATCGTCAGCCCGAGCGCGTTGGCCATGCCGAAGCGCCAGCTGGTCAGCTGGTTCACCCCGGTCCATTCGACCTCGACGCTGCGTCTCCCGGCCCCGTTGACCGCCATCATCCGCTCGGCCAGCTGGACGTCGATGCCGCGCGGGTCGCGCGTGCGGCGGCGGGCCTGATCCATCAGCACGTCGGCGATCGCAGTGTCGCCGGAAAGGGCCGAGCAGACCGCGCGCGCCATCGGCCAGATCGGCTCTCGACTGCGAATTGCACCGCCATCGGCGAGCGGGCAGAGCCCGGAAACATCTGCGGTTGCCAGCGCGGCCTGACCCGCGACCGCATAGAGCTTCGCATTATATCGATCGACGTCGACGCTCTGGACGAGCATCGCCGCCCCATCGGCCTCGCCCATGCGCAGCAGCAGCCAGGCGCGTTCCGCCACCCAGTCGGGCGCGGAGACATTGTCGGGCGTCGGCACCTTGGTGACCAGCGCGCGGCGGAGCGCGATCGAAGCCCAGCGCGAGGCGAGCGGCGCATCGAGGCGGCGCATCATCGTCGAGAGGAAGCGGCCGTCGCGGGATCCCCAGCTGGCTCGGCCATAGCCGCTGCCCAGCCCGACCATATCGATCGACCGGCGCGCCGAATCGGGAAGCTCGGCCTGCCGCGACACCGGCTGCGGCGGCGCGACCGTCGCAAAGATGGCGGGATCGAGCACGAGCGAAGGCGTGGGCGCGGCGGGCGATGCCGGGTTCTGCGCGGGAGCGGCGGGTGCCTGGGACGGCGCGGGCGTGGGGGACGCCTGCGGCCGGGCAGCCGGGGGCGCCTGGCCGAAGCCGGGAGGCAGGAGCGATTCCTGCGCGATCGCAGCAGCCGCAGCCAGCGCCGTCAGGCCGGTGCCGAGCGCGAGCAGCAGACGTGCGCGCGATCGGCCCGAGAGTTTATTGCGCGGCGGCTTCATTCAGCATCGCCTTTTCGACGGTCACCGGCGCCTGCTCGGTATCGACGAAGCTGAGTCCCACGAGGGCCAGGACGATGACCAGGACGATCGAAAGGAGAATGAAACTGAACCGCGACATGGAATTCCCTTGGGTGGACGGGCAGGTTGCAATCGACGGGCTTTTGCCCGAGGGGGCGCCCATGTGTATAGCCCCCGACGACATGTCGCAAAGCCCGCCACCCACGACTCTGCGTTTCGACCGCCCGTTGGTCCTGATCGGTCTGATGGGCGTGGGCAAGTCGACGATTGGCAAAAGGCTGGCGGGCCGGCTCCATCTGCCCTTCGTCGACGCCGACCACGAGATCGAGCGTGCGGCGGGCCTTACCATCAGCGAAATTTTCGCGCGCTTCGGTGAAAAGGAATTTCGGGACGGCGAGCGCCGCGTCATTGGCCGATTGATCGACGGCAAGCCCAAGATCATCGCGACCGGCGGGGGCGCGTTCATGCAGGAAGAGACCCGCAATCTGATCCTCGAAAAGGCGCTGGCGATCTGGCTCGACGCCGATATCGAAGTGCTGGCCGATCGTGTCTCCCGACGCGAAGGCACGCGCCCCCTGCTGAAGAACCGCGACCCGCGCGAGGCGCTGACTGAGCTCGCCGCCATCCGCAACCCGATCTACGCGCTCGCACCGATCCATGTGCGCAGCCAGCCGCTGCCGCATGACGCCACGGTCGACGCCATCATGAAAGCCCTTTCCGCATGACGATCCGCGTCGCGCTCGGCGAGCGCAGCTACGACATCAGCATCGAAAATGGCGCGCTCGACCGCGCCGGCGAATTGCTCGCGCCTTATGCGGCGCGCGGGCGCTTCATCGTCGTGACCGATCGCAATATCGTTCCGAATCAGCTTTATAGACTGGAAAGTTCATTGACGGCCGCAGGTATTGCCTGCGCCGTCGAGGTGTTGCCTCCTGGCGAATCCACCAAGAGCTGGGCGATGCTGGAGAAGCTGACCGATGCGATGCTCGCTTATGGGGTCGAGCGGAACGACACGCTGATCGCGCTCGGCGGGGGCGTGATCGGCGATCTGGTCGGCTTCGCGGCGTCGATCGTCAAACGCGGCTGCCGCTTCGTCCAGGTGCCCACCACCTTGCTGTCGCAGGTCGATTCCTCGGTGGGCGGAAAGACGGCGATCAACAGCCGGGCCGGCAAGAATCTGATCGGTGCCTTCTACCAGCCCGTGCATGTGCTGATCGATCCGACCACGCTCGACACCTTGCCGATCCGTGAGGTCCGGGCAGGCTATGCCGAGGTCGTCAAATATGGACTGATCGACGATCCCGCCTTCTTCGCCTGGTGCGAAACCAATGTCCGCCAATTGCTTGGCGGCGCATCTGAAGCGCGGCTCGAGGCGATCGGCAAGAGCGTGGCGGCCAAGGCGCGCATCGTCGGCGAGGACGAGCGCGAGACGAGCGGGCGGCGTGCGCTGCTCAACCTCGGCCATACCTTCGGCCATGCGCTGGAAGCCGAAACGGGCTTCTCCGATCGTCTGCTCCACGGCGAGGCGGTCGCCGCCGGCATGGCCCTCGCCTTCCGCTTCTCGGCCGCGCAGGGGCTGTGCAGCGCCGATGATGCGCGCCGGGTGACCGACCATCTTGCGGCAGCCGGGCTGCCGACGACGCTCGATGCCGCCGGCGTCGATGCGCGCGGCGACGCGCTGGTCGCGCACATGCTGCACGACAAGAAGATGGAGGGCGGCCGCCTGCCCTTCCTGCTGGCGCGCGGGATCGGCCAGACCTTCCTCGACAAGCAGGTCGATCTGGCGGCCGTCGCCCGCTTCCTCGACGCCGACCGCGGCTGAGCGCGTCTCCTCCGTTTCCGACCGTTCGTCGGTTGGCCATGAAGGCGGGCTAGGATAGGCTCCTCGAATTGAGGAGATTCGGTGCTTAGCTTTCTTGCCGCAGGGGAAAATCTGGTTTTCGTGATCGCGCTGGCGGTCATGCTCCTCGTCGGTATCGTCGAAGTCGCCGACCTTGGCGAGAGCGCGCTGGGCTCGGATCTCGACATCGATGCCGACAGCGACTGGCTAGGCTGGCTCGGCTTCGGGCGCCTCCCTCTGCTCATGCTGATCGTCCTGTTTCTCGGCTGTTTCGCTGTTACCGGATTGATCGGTCAGCAGATCGCGCGGGACCTGTCGGGATCGCTCTTGCCCGGCTGGGCGGCGGTGCCCGGCGCCGGTTTGCTCGCCCTGCCCCTCACCGGGCTGTTCGCACGGGGCATCGCCCGGGTCATGCCCCGGGACGAGACTACCGCCATCGCCCAGGACCAGCTGGTCGGCCTGCACGGTCATATCGTCGTCGGCACGGCCAGCCGGGGCCATCCCGCACGAACCCGCGTCCGCGATTTTCACGGGCAGGACCATTATGTGATGGCCGAGCCCGACATGGCCGACACGCGCTTCGCGGAAGGCGACGAGATCCTGCTCGTCCGCCGCGAGGGCCAGATCTTCCGCGCGATCAGCAGCGGCGCTCCCCCCTTCTCACAGTGGATCGAACGATGAGCAATTTGCCGATACCTGCCTCCGACAGCCTGATCGACGGCGGGCGGAGCATCTACCTGATCGCACCGGCGGTCGTCGTCCTCACGCTGCTCGTGCTGGGTTTCATTCTGGCGCGCCTCTATCGTCGTGCATCGAAGGAGATCGCCTTCGTCCGCACGGGCTTCGGCGGAGAGAAGGTGGTGATGAACGGCGGCGCCATCGTGCTGCCCGTCTTCCACGAGACGATGCCGGTGAACATGAACACCGTGCGCCTTGCGGTCGAACGCAAGAATGCCGACGCGCTGATCACGCTCGACCGGCTGCGGATCGACGTGAAGGCCGAATTCTACGTCCGCGTCCGCCCCGATCGCGAGGCGATCGCCATGGCCGCGCAGACATTGGGCATGCGCACCATGCGTTCGGAAGATCTCAAAGAACTGGTCGAAGGCAAGTTCGTAGACGCGCTGCGGTCGGTCGCGGCGGGCATGACGATGAACCAGCTGCACGAGCAACGCTCCGACTTCGTCCAGAAGGTGCAGCAGGTTTCGTCCGCCGACCTGGCGATGAACGGTCTTGAACTCGAATCGGTCTCGCTGACCGGTCTCGACCAGACATCGATCGAGCATTTCAACGCCAACAACGCGTTCGACGCCGAAGGCTTGACCAAGCTCACCGAGCAGATCGAGCTGCGCAAGAAGGCGCGAAACGACATCGAACAGGACACGCGCGTCCAGATCGAGGCCAAGAACCTTGAGGCACAGCGCCAGTCCTTTCTGATCTCTCGCGACAATGAGTTCGCCCGGCTCGAGCAGGAGCGCGAGATCGAGATGCGCCGCGCCGAGCAGATGTCCGAGATCGCGCGCCAGCAGTCCGAACGCCAGCGCGAGGCCGAACAAGCGCGCATCGAGGCCAAGCAGCTGACGGACGCCGCGCAGATCGAGGCCGATCGCGCCGTGCAGGAAGCGAAGATCGCCCAGACCCAGGCGCTCGAAATCGCCCGGCAGGAGCAGCAGATTGCGGTCCAGAACAAGAGCCGCGAGGAGAGCCAGGCCAAGGCCGAGGCAGACAAGGCGCGCGCCGCCGCCGTTGCCGCCGAGGAGCAAGTCGTAACCGCGCGCGAGACCGAGATCGCCGAGCGCGCCAAACGGATCGAGCTGATCCAGGCCGCGAAGGAAGCCGAGCGCCAGGCGCTGGGCATCAAGGTCGAGGCTGAGGCCGAGAAGCAAGCCGCAGCCGACCGCGCCGCCGCCGTGCGCGCCGCAGCCGAGGGCGAGGCCGAAGCCGAAAAGCTGCGCGCCGAGGCGTCGCGCGTCCGCTTCGAGGTCGAGGCCGCCGGCAAGCGCGCCGTCAACGAAGCCGCCAACCTGCTGTCGTCGGAGAATATCTCGCTGCAGGCGAAGCTCGAGCTGCTGCGCGTCCTCCCCGACATCATCCGCGAGGCCGCCAAGCCGATGGAGGCAATCGATTCGATCAAGATCGTGCAGGTCGACGGGCTGACCGGTGGCGGCGCGACACAGGGCGAAGGCTCAAGCGGCGGTGGAGAAGGCAATCTCGCTCAGTCGGCGGTCGCCGCAGCGCTTCGCTATCGCGCGCAGGCCCCGGTGGTGGACGGGTTGATGAAGGAACTGGGCCTCGATGGATCGAGCCTCGATTCGCTGGTGACGGGTGCAACGTCGCCCATCCACAAAGAGGACGACGCTAAGCCTAAGCAGGATTGAGGACGAAGCGCGACCGGCGGTCGCCGCCGTGCCTCACTTGCCTTTCAGATAGCCGACGGCAAGCCACATCCAGCCGAGGATCAGGGACAGCCCCCCGATCGGCGTAACCGCGCCCAGCCAGCGTGGCGCGCCGAAGGCCATGGCGTAGAGTGTGCCGGCGAAGAGCGTCATGCCGAACAGAAAAAGGGCGGCCGTGCCCCGGCTCCGCGCGAGAATCGTCAGGCCCGCCACGGCGTGCACGATCTGGTAGAGCGAGCCCGTCGACAGCCATTCGGCCGCCTTGCCGCTCGCCCCATGGGTGCCATAGGCGCCGGCGATCACCGCCAATGCGCCCGACAGGGCCAGCAGCGCCGCGAGCGCATCGGCCGAATTTTTAGCGCGTGCCATGGTTCTGCTCCGCTTGGGGCTCGGTCGAGAGGTCGAGGCTGCGCTCATGGTTGAACATCATCTCGCGGTTGACCGTCACATCGCCCGAGGCGATCTGCGCTTCAAGTCGCAGGCCGTCGCGGCGGCGATATTCGGTCTCGATCATCTCGACATTCTCCGGGCTGAACCCCAGCCGGTCGAGCGTCTCGCGGCCCAGCAGGACCGCTGATTCGAACAGTTCGCGGACGGCGCCCGCAAGGTCGAGCTTGCTCAGCGACATCATGTGCAGGCGATCATAGGCGCGCACCATGATCGCGGCCTTGGGGAAAGCCTCGAGGATGGGCTGCAACTGCGCCTTGTCGAGACCGTTGCCATCGACGCAGAAAATGATCGCCTGCGCATCGGCCCCGCCCGCATTGCGGAGCAGGTCGATGCGGGTGCCGTCGCCGTAAAACACCTTCATGTCGAACTTCTGTGCGACGTCGATCTGCTCGACCCGGCGATCGATCAGCGTGATCCGGACCCCGGCGGCAAGCAGCATCTGCGCCACCGTCTGGCCGAAGCGGCCATAGCCGACGATGATCGCGGCCGGGCTGATCGAACCATCGGGGCCGGGTCGATCCTCGCGCGTAGGCGGAGGCGTCAGGAAGCGGCGCGAGAACATCATCAGGAAAGGCGTGGTCGCCATCGACAGGGTCACGATCGCGCCGAACAGGCTGGCCGCTTCCGGCGCGATCAGCAGCGCCCCCTGCGCCTGCGCGAACAGAACGAAGGCGAACTCGCCGCCCTGGCTGAGCAGCAGGCCGAAGCTGAGCGCCGCACGCGACGGTACCCCGAACAGCCGCGCAACGCCGAACATCACGATACTCTTGGTCGCGACGACGGCCACGGCCATGGCAATCACGAACAACGGCCTTTCCATGACCACCTGGAGGTCGAGCAACATGCCCACCGCCAGGAAGAAGAGACCCAGCAGGATCGTGCGGAACGGCTCTACATCCGCCTCCAGCTCGTGCCGATAGGGCGAGTCGGCAAGCATCACCCCCGCGACGAAGGCGCCGAGCGCGGTCGACAGATGGAGCATTTCCATCACCGCCGCCGCCGCCAGCACCGTGAAGAGGCCGGCTGCAACGAACAGTTCGCGCTCGCCCATATTGCCGACCAGCCGGAACAGCGGATTGAGGATGAAGCGCCCGGCCAGGACAAGGCCGACCACCGCCCCGACGGTGTAGAGACCCAGCAGCCATCCCGGAGGAGCGCCCGGCACGGGGGGCGTACGCGACAGTGTGGCGATGATCGTGATCAGCGGGATCAGCGACAGATCCTGAAAGAGCAGGACCGAAAAGGCCCTTTCACCGGCCGGCGTATTGAGGCGCCCGGCGGATTGGAGCATCGGCAGGACCTGCGCTGTCGAGGACAGGGCGAGCGGCAGGCCGAGCGCGAGCGAGGCCGCCGGCGAGAAGCCGGTCGTCAGGTAGATGACTCCGGCGATCGCGAGCCCGCAGGCCACCACCTGTACCAGACCGAGCCCGAAAATATCGCGCCTCAGACGCCACAATCGGTTGGGGTGGAGTTCAAGCCCGACAAGAAAGAGCAGCAGGACGATGCCCAGTTCGGCAATGCCGAGCTTGGCCTCCGCCCCGCCGATCAGGCCGAGGCCCTGCGGACCGATCAGCGCGCCCGCTACGAGGTAGCCGAGCGTAGCACCCAGCCCGAGCCGCCGAAAAACCAGCACCGAACCGATAGCGGCTCCCAGCATGACCACGCCATCGCGGATCAGGAAAGCCTGGGACGGTTCGGTCATCGCGGGGGGCTTTCCTGAAGATCGGGCTGGATGGCAGCATGTGCAGTGGCGGCGGCCTCGGCCACCGCCTCGAAGGCGAGCCGGATCGACGGGTGGCGCGCCGCGTGCGGCCGCGCGGGGAGAAAGATCTCGAGCCCAGGCCACGCGCCGGGATCGTCGCGTTCCCCCGCGAGAAAGGCGGCCAGCGCGTCGCGGGCCTCGGCCAGTTCGGCCGGGCTCCGCCCTATCGCATGCTCGCCCATCAACGCAGCCGATGCCTGACCGAGCGCGCAGGCGCGGACCTCCTGCCCCAGTGCTGCGATTCGCCCCTGCGGGTCGAGCGCGACATCCACCGTCACCCGACTTCCGCAGATGGGCGAACGGCGCGAGACCGTAGCCTGGGGCTGGTCGAGTCGCTGCTGATGGGGAATGGCGGTCGCGAGCCGCAATATCTGCGCATTGTAGAGCGTGGCCGACATGCCGTCCCTTTAGGACGATATCGTCGCCCCGTCATCCGCTCTGCGGGGAAAAAGGGGCGGCCGGACCGGCCTGCCCCACCCCGTGCGCGTCAGCCCTCGAGCTGGCGGATCAGCAGGCGGACGTCGGCATCGAGTTCAGCGTCGGTCTGGCGCAGCTTCTCGATCTGCTTGACCGCGTGGATGACGGTCGTGTGATCACGCCCGCCGAAGCGACGGCCGATCTCGGGCAGCGAGCGCGGGGTCAGCTGCTTGGCCAGATACATCGCGACCTGACGCGGACGGGCGACTTCTCGGGCGCGCCGTGCACTCGACATTTCGGCCTGACGGATCCGGTAATGGTCCGACACCTTGCGCTGGATCTCATCGATCGTCACGCGGCGCTGGTTGGCGCGCAATATGTCGGCCAGGGTCGCCTGGGTGAAGTCGATGTCGACCGGTTTGCCCGACAGTGCCGCATAAGCGACGACGCGGTTCAACGCGCCTTCCAGCTCACGCACATTGGCGCTGATCCGGCGGGCGAGAAACATCACCACGTCCTGCGGCACCTGCGCCTGCGGCATGCCCTGCAGCTTGCGGGTGAGGATGTTGAGGCGCAGTTCGAAGTCGGCCGGGTTCACGTCGGCGACGAGGCCCCAGGACAGACGCGACAGGATACGGCTCTCGATTCCGTCCAGATCCTGCGGACTGCGGTCGGCGCTGATCACCAGGCGACGACCGGCCGAGATCAGCTCGTTCATCGTGTGGAAGAATTCTTCCTGGGTCGATTCCTTGCCGGCGATGAACTGGACGTCGTCGATCATCAGCACGTCGGCTGCGCGCAGCTTCTGCTTGAAGCTGAACGTGTCCTTCGCCCGCATGGCCGAGACGAACTCGAACATGAACTTCTCGGCCGACATGTAGACGACCTTCGCGCCGGGGTGGCGCGCGAGATAGTCATGACCGATCGCGTGCATCAGGTGGGTCTTGCCGAGCCCGGTGCCGCCATGAAGGAACAGCGGATTGAAAGCGAGCTTGCCGCCCTCCGCCAAGGTACGCGCTGCGTTATAGGCAACCTCGTTGGCCTTGCCGACCACGAAGCTGTCGAAGGTGTAGCGCGCCTCGAGCGGCGTGCCGCAGCGCAGCTCGGCTTCGGGAGCGACGGCGGTCGATTCGTCGACGGGCACTTCGGCCGTGACCACCGAATCAGCGGAGAACAGCACCGGCCGCTCAGCAACATTGCCGGCCACGATCGAGACCTGGCGAACCTGCGGCAGCAGGGCCCGCCAGGCGTGGAGCAGATGCTCGGCGAAATGGGTGTTCGCCCAATTGGCCATGAACTCGCTCGGTGCGATCAGCTTGAGCAACCCATCGGCAAGATCGCACTCGCCGAGCGTCAGCGGCTTCAGCCAGCCGTCGAAGGTCCGCACGCCGATGCTCCGGCGCAACCCAGACCGAATCGTTTCCCAAGCCTGGGCGAGCGCGACGTCCACATCGGCACTCGCCGACGCCGCTCCGCTCATTCCCAAACCCAAACCGTCAGACACGCAGCATCCTTCCCGAGCGAACGTCGTCCGCCCCCCTGAAATCCGAACATCATGAAGGGCAAAGGCCTCCCTGATCCGAAGTCGACGACTCCGGAGCCCCCTTCTGAAAATCTCATTGAAGCCGTTGCGACAGATTCGCGCCCCGGCCGTTGAGACACTCTATGAAGAAGCCGCAAAGCGGATCAAGAGCATCAATTTCGTCACAAGCCCGCAATATGGGCTTGACTCCCGATGGCACGGGCCTCCGCCTGTGGAAAAAAATTTTATCGTCTATTTTCAGATATTTGAAACAACCATCTTAGTCAGACTGACAAGAATCACGATAATTCCGAGGGTTACGTTTTTGTGACCCGAACGTGACGAAGCCCGCCGGCAATATGCCGACGGGCTTCGTCGAAACCAGCCTTGGCCGTAGCGTCAGCCGAGCGCGGCGATCCGCTTCGACAGACGGGAGAACTTCCGGGCGACGGTGTTCTTGTGCAGAACGCCCTTAGATACGCCACGGAACATCTCGGGCTGAGCGGCTGCCAGAGCGGCAGAAGCGGCACTCTTGTCGCCGGAGGCGAGCGCGGACTCGACCTTCTTCACGAAGGTGCGGATCCGGCTGACCCGTGCACCGTTGATCTCGGCGCGACGGTCGTTGCGACGGATGCGCTTCTTTGCCTGCGGCGTATTCGCCATGCTCGTTCAAACCCTAGCTATGATGACAGAAGCGGCGCGAGCGTTAAGCCCTCACCGGGAAGGCCGGCCCAATACACAGAAGCCCCCGCCCGGTCAACCTCGCAGGGCCCCTATTTCTGGCATTTGGAGCAGTAAAAGGTCGACCGACCACCATCGACGCGACGCTTTACGAGCGCCCCGCAATGGCATGCCTCGCCCTCGCGGCCGTAGACGAGCCACTGTTTCGCGAAATAGCCCAGTTCCCCATCCGGCCGCGCATAATCGCGCAAGGTCGATCCACCGGCCTCGATCGCCGCGCTCAGGACCGTGCGGATCGATTCGACCAGCCGGTCGAGCCGTGCGCGTGACAGACGTCCGCCCATCGTCCCGGGCGCGATACCGGTCATGTGCAAGGCTTCGCACACATAGATATTGCCGAGTCCCGCCACGATCCGCTGGTCTAGCAACAGCAACTTGATTGGCGCGATGCGTCCGGCGAGCACCCGCTCCAGATAGGCGCCGGTCAGATCGGGGCCGAGGGGCTCCGGCCCTAGCGCGGCAAAAGGCGCGAAGGTCGGAAGCGCATCGGACCGCACCAGATCGACCGACCCGAATCGGCGCGGATCGCACAGCGCCAGGACGCGCCCCTGATCGGTTTCCAGTATAAGATGGTCATGCTTGCCGATCTCGCTGGGGTCGATTCTCCACCGTCCCGACATGCCTAGATGGAAGATCATCACGTCGTCGCGATCGGTTTCGATCAGGCCATATTTGGCGCGTCGCCCGAGCCCGGTGACCGTGGCGCCGGTCAGGCGCTGGCGCAGATCCGCCGGAAAGGGTCTGCGCAAATCGCTGCGGCGCGTCTCGACGCGGGTGAGGCGCTGGCCTTCCAGCGGTGGCCGCAGGCCGCGTACAGTGGTCTCGACTTCGGGTAGCTCGGGCATCGCCTGCCTGTACTGGAGTGCGCGCGATGGCGAAAGCGCCGGTGACGGCAGGCCGACCGGCGGGAAACTTTGGGGAATCGGCGGAGACTCGGTTTGCCGTCCGGCCTGCCTGCCGCTAGAGCGTCGATCCATGACCGACACCGTTTCCTTCGGCTATGCCGACGTCACGCCCGAAGAGAAGACCGCCCGCGTCGGCGAGGTCTTCCGCAACGTCGCCAGCCGCTACGACCTGATGAACGACGCCATGTCGGGCGGCATGCACCGGCTGTGGAAGGACCGCTTCGTCCGCCGGGTGAAGCCCCGCGCCGGCGAAGAGATTCTCGACATGGCCGGAGGCACCGGCGACATCGCCTTTCGCCTTGCCCGCTCAAGCGCAGCAATCATGGTGTCCGACATCAACCCGGCAATGCTCGATGTGGGTCGGGAACGGGCAGCCAAACGCGGAATCGAAGGCCTGTCCTGGTCAGAACAAAATGCCGAAACGCTGAGCTTCGAATCGTCGCGCTTCGACGCCTACACGATCGCCTTCGGCATCCGGAACGTGACCCACCGTGGGCAGGCGCTGGCAGAGGCGCATCGCGTGCTGAAGCGCGGCGGCCGCTTCTTCTGTCTCGAATTCTCGACGACGCTGTGGCCGGGTTTCAAGGAAGTGTACGACGCCTATTCGCACCGCCTGGTGCCCAAGCTGGGCAAGATGCTGGCAGGTGACGAGGAGAGCTATCGCTACCTGGTCGAGTCGATCCGGCGCTTCCCCGGCATGGAAGAGTTCCGCGCGGAGATCGCTGCCGCCGGTTTCGTGCAAGCGAAGGTGGAGCCAATGCTCGGCGGTCTTGTCGCCATCCACAGCGGCTGGAAGATTTGACCGCCACGATCGTCCACCTCGCCCGCCTGTTCCGGTGGGGCCGTACGCTTGCGCGGCATGGCGCGCTGCGGGGAATCGAGCGTGATCCTCTCGCGCCGGCCCATATCCGGCGGCTTGTCCGCATCGCGCGCTTCGGTGCGCGCGTTCCGGAACGGCCGGCTTATGCCGACGCCTTCGAAACGCTGGGTCCGGCAGCGATCAAGCTGGGCCAGGCGCTGGCGACCCGCCCCGATCTGGTCGGCGAGGATGCGGCCGCCGATCTCGGCCGGTTGCAGGATGCGCTTCCCCCTGCTCCCTTTCCGCTGATCCGCAAGGCGATCGAACAGGGACTGGGTAAGCCAATCGAGTCACTCTTCCGGTCGATCGAGGAGGTCCCCGTCGGCGCCGCGTCGATCGCGCAGGTGCACCGCGCCGTTACGACCGACGGACGGACCGTGGCGGTCAAGGTGCTGCGCCCCGGCATCGAGGAAGACCTCGCCCGCGCGATCGAGACCTATGAATGGGCCGCCGCCCACGCCGAGACGATCGGCGGTGAGTTCGCCCGGCTTCGGCCCCGGCTCGTGATCGCTACGTTCCGCCAGTGGACCGCCCGCGAACTCGACCTGCGCCGCGAGGCGGCTTCCGCATCGGAACTGGCCGAGAATATGCAGGCCGTGCCGGGCTTCGTCGTCCCCGCAATCGACTGGTCGCGGACCAGCCGCCGCGTCCTGACGATGGAATGGATCGACGGCATCAAGATGGCCGACCGCGCCGCGCTCGTCGAGGCCGGCTTCGACCGCAAGGCGCTTGCCGCCCGACTGGTCCAGGCCTTTCTGCAGCAGGCAATCGCCGATGGTTTCTTCCACGCCGACCTTCACCAGGGCAATCTTTTCGCTCTGTCCGACGGTCGCATCGCTGCGATCGACTGCGGCATCATGGGGCGGATCGACCGTCGCGCGCGCATCTGGCTGGCCGAGATTCTGCATGGCCTGATCACCGGCAATTATCGCCGCGTCGCCGAAATCCATTTCGAGGCGGGCTATGTCCCTCCACACCATAATATCGGCGAGTTCACGACCGCGCTGCGCGCAGTCGGCGAGCCGATCCGGGGCTTGCCGGCCAAGGACATCTCGATCGGGCAGATGCTCGACGGGCTGTTCGGCATCACCCGCGATTTCGACATGCCCGTCCAGCCGCATCTCCTGCTGCTGCAAAAGACGATGGTGATGGTCGAGGGCGTCGCGACCACGCTCGATCCCGATCTCAACATGTGGGACACCGCCGAGCCCTTCGTGCGCGAATGGCTGCGCTCCGAACTGGGGCCAGAAGTCTGGCTGGCCGACCGGCTGGTCGACGATCTGCGCACCTTCGCGTCGCTGCCCGACCTCATCCGCAGGATCGAAGCGCGCTTCCCGGCACCCGGCGGGGCACCGCCCCCGCCGCCCCTGCGCGAAGTGCAGGTCATCCGCATCGGCATGGGCTGGCGCTATGCCGTCACCGC
>NZ_JAGMXV010000087.1 GCF_018006725.1 Rhizorhabdus sp. | reverse complement strand
CTACGTATATGGCGGGTGTCAACCCGCTCCTTCTGCCATATGCGTAACACGTGATCGCATGCTTTGCTAGATCGGCAATCGCAGAACTTGGCTCCAATAGTTGACGCTTTGCGTAGAAAACGATAGCTAGGATTACGAATCTGATGAACGATCGGATCCGGAGAGGCTGGTCAGGAAACGAACATGGCGACGATGCTTAAGAGTGAGGATGTCGCGATCCCGAGCGCGGAAGATCTGGTCGAGCGGGCGCGTGCAATGATTCCCGTGCTGCGTTCGCGCGCCAAGCAGGCGACGGCAGCCCACAAGATTCCCGACGAAACCATCGCCGAGATGAAGGCGGCGGGCTTCTTTCGCATCCTGCAGCCCAAGCGCTGGGGCGGCTATGAGATGCATCCCAACGTCTTCTTCTCGGTGTTGAAGGAGATCGCGCAGGGCTGCATGTCGACTGGCTGGGTCTATGGCGTGGTCGGTTGCCATCCTTATGAGCTTGCGCTGTTTTCCGACAAGGCGCAGGCCGAGGTCTGGGGTGAGGACACGAGCGTGCTGGTCTCGTCCTCCTATCAGCCGGTCGGCAAGGTCGAGCATGCCGAAGGCGGCTTCTATCTTTCGGGTCGCTGGGGCTTCTCGTCCGGATCGCAGCATTGCGACTGGGTGCTGCTCGGCTCGCTGGTCCCGCCCAAGAACGAGGGCGACGCCCCCGACATGCGTACCTTCCTGGTCCCCCGCAAGGATTACCGGATCGAGGAGACCTGGGATACGTTCGGTCTTCAGGGCACGGGCAGCCATGACGTGGTGATCGAGCGGGTCTTCATTCCCGACTATCGCACCCACCGCGCGGCGGACGGCTTCCTCTGCACCAATCCCGGTCAGAAGGAGAATAGCGCGCCGCTGTTCAGCCTGCCTTGGGCGCAGATCTTCGTGCGTTCGGTGTCCTCGGCCGCGCTGGGCGGCACGCGGGCGGCGATCGACGCGGCGATCAAGATCGCCAATGACCGCGTGTCCACCAACACCGGCAAGGCGTCGAAGACCGATCCCATCCTGATGGCGGCCATCGCCAAGGCGCACGCCCAATTGCTGGAAATGGAAGCGACGCTGGAAGCAAGCTTCGACAAGATGATGGCCAAGGCGGATCGCGGCGAGCCGCTCGAAATGTCCGAGCGCGCCCTCTACCGCTATCAGTCTTCGACGGTCGTCCGGCGCTGCGCCGATCTGGTGGACGAACTCATGCCGCTGCTGGGCGGCCGGGCAATCTACATGTCCAGCCCGATCATCCAGCCCTGGCTCGACATCAATGCGGCGCGGGCGCACGTGGCCAACGACCCCAATAATATGGCGGCGGACCTCGTGGGCACGCTGAACGGGCAGGCGCCGTCCTTCCTGTTCCTCTAATTTTTCCAATCGACTGGAGGGGTTTCAATGACAGTCGAGTTCGTCCGTACGGCCTATAAGGTCGGCGGAGACTATGAGATCAGCATGGCGGAGGCCGGTTCCGGCCCCGCTGTCGTGTTCCTGCACGGCAGCGGGCCGGGGGCCTCCGGTGCTTCCAACTTTCGCCTGAATGCGTCGGAATTCGTGGCCGCCGGCTATCGCGTGCTGCTGCCGGACCTGATCGGCTATGGCGCGTCGTCGAAGCCCGAAGGCATCGACTATACGCTGCAGCTGTTCACCGACACGGTGCACGACGCGCTGACGCAGGCGGGGGTGACCTCGGCGGTGTGCGTCGGCAATTCGCTCGGTGGCGGCATCGCGATGCAACTGGCGTTCGATCATCCCGGCTTCGTCGAGAAGCTGGTGATGATGGCGCCGGGTTGCATCGAGGAACTGCCCGTCTATTTCGCCATGCCCGGTATCGCCAAGATGAAGTCGAGCTTCGGCAGCCCCGAGTTTTCGCTGGAAGATCAGCGGGCGCTGATCACAAATCTGGTCTATGACGCCTCGGTCGTCAGCGACCAGCTCGTCGCCGAACGCTATGCGGTGGCGAAGACGCAGTCGAAGGATGTCCTCGCCCGCATGCGCACGCCCAATCTGGCGCCGCGTCTGGGCGAACTGACAATGCCGATCCTCGGCTTTTGGGGTCTGCAGGACGATTTCTGTCCGGCCTCGGGCGCGCAGCGCTTCCTCGAAGCCTGTCCGAACGCCCGCTTCATGACCTTCAATGGTGTGGGCCACTGGGTTCAGGTCGAGCGCGCCGCAGAGTTCAATCGCTACACGCTGGCTTTCCTCCATGGCTGACACCGCAGACTGGGCCGAAAGGCTCTACCGCGCGCTGCGGGACGGCACCACGCTCGCACCGATCAGCGGGCAGGATCCGAGCCTGACGATAGACGATGCCTATGCGATCTCGCTCGGCATCCTCGAACGCCGCCAGGCCGACGGCGAGCGCGTTGTCGGCAAGAAGATCGGCGTCACCTCGAAGCCCGTGCAGGACATGCTGGGCGTCCACCAGCCCGATTTCGGATTCCTCACCGACCGGATGTGGATCGACGGCGAAACGATCGACATCGCCGCGACCGGCCTGATCCAGCCGCGCGCGGAGGCGGAAATTGCCTTCATCCTGCGGGAGCCGCTAAAAGGGCCAGGGGTGACCGCCGAACAGGTGATTGCGGCGACCGAGAGCATCGCGCCTTGTTTCGAGATCGTCGACAGCCGCATCGCCGAATGGAAGATCGGGATCGTCGACACGGTCGCCGACAATGCGTCCTGCGGCGTGTTCGTGCTGGGCGAGGCCCGCGCCGATCCCCGCGCGCACGACCTCCCCGCGCTGCACGTCACCGTCACCAAGAATGGCGAACCGCTGTCCGAGGGCTATGGCTCGGCGGTGCAGGGCTCTCCCGCCGAAGCGGTGGCGTGGCTCGCCAACACGCTCGGCGCGCACGGCGTCACCCTCGATGCGGGCGATGTGATCCTGTCGGGATCTCTCGTGCCGCTGGCGCCCGCCAAGGCCGGCGACGTCTTTGAGATGGAATTGCACGGCATCGGGCGCTGCGCCGCCCGCTTCGTCTAAGGAACAAGTTATGGCACGTCTCAAGGCGGCAATCATCGGCTCGGGAAATATCGGCACCGACCTGATGATGAAGATGATCAAATATCCGCAGAATATGGAGCTGGCAGCGGTCGTCGGCATCGACGCGGCATCCGAGGGGCTCGCCATGGCGCGCGAGCATGGCATCGCGACCACGCATGAAGGCCTCGACGGTCTGCGTAAGCTGCCTTGTTACCCAGAGATCGGCATCGTTTTCGACGCGACCTCGGCTTATGCCCACAAGGTTCATGATGAGGCGCTGCGCGCCGACGGCAAGCAGGTCGTCGACCTGACCCCGGCCGCGATCGGCCCGTTCACCGTGCCGCCGGTCAATATGGAAGCGCATCTCGACCAGCCCAACGTCAACATGGTCACCTGCGGCGGCCAGGCGACGATCCCGATGGTCGCTGCCGTCAGTCAGGTCGCGAAGGTCCATTATGCCGAGATCGTCGCGTCGGTCTCGTCGCGCTCGGCTGGCCCCGGCACCCGCGCCAATATCGACGAGTTCACGCGGACCACGGCGCGCGCGATCGAGGCGGTCGGCGGCGCCACGCAGGGCAAGGCGATCATCATCCTCAACCCGGCCGAACCACCGATGATCATGCGCGACACGGTCTTCACCCTGTCCGAAGGCGCGGATGAAGAGACGATCCGCGCCTCGGTCGAAAAGATGGTGGCCGAGGTGCAGAAATATGTGCCCGGCTATCGCCTCAAGCAGCAGGTGCAGTTCGAGCGCTTTGGCGACAACAACAAGCTCCGCATCCCCGGACGCGGCGAGTTCACCGGCATCAAGACATCGATCTTCCTCGAGGTCGAGGGCGCCGGCGACTATCTGCCCAGCTATTCGGGCAATCTGGACATCATGACCGCTGCCGCGAAGGCGACGGGCGAGCTTCTCGCGAAGCGCCGCCTGGCCGCGATGGCCGCCTGAGAGGAGACGCGAGATGGCGGGATTCGACGTAGAGGCGGGCAACAAGCTCTACATCCAGGACGTGACGCTGCGCGATGGCATGCACGCGATCCGGCATATGTACGGGATCGACCATGTCCGCGCGATCGCCAAGGCGCTCGACGCGGCCGGCGTCGACGCGATCGAGGTCGCCCATGGCGACGGTCTGTCGGGCGCCAGCTTCAACTACGGCTTCGGCGCGCACACCGACTGGGAATGGCTAGAGGCCGTTGCCGACGTTCTGGAGAAGTCGGTGCTCACCACGCTGATCCTTCCGGGGGTCGGCACGGTCGAGGAACTGAGGCGCGCCTATGATCTGGGCGTGCGCTCCGTCCGCGTGGCGACGCACTGCACCGAAGCCGACGTGTCGAAGCAGCATATCGGCATCGCCCGCGACCTCGGCATGGACGTGTCGGGCTTCCTCATGATGAGCCACATGATCGAGCCGGAGGCGCTGGCGCAGCAGGCGCTGCTGATGGAGAGCTATGGCGCACAATGCGTCTATGTCACCGACAGCGGCGGCGCGCTCGACATGGACGGCATCCGCGCGCGCTTCCAGGCCTATGACCGGGTGCTCAAGCCCGAGACGGAGCGCGGCATGCACGCGCATCATAATCTCTCGCTGGGCGTCGCCAATTCGATCGTCGCCGCACAGGAAGGCGCGGTCCGCATCGACGCCAGCCTGGCCGGCATGGGCGCGGGCGCGGGCAATGCGCCGCTCGAAGTCTTCGTCGCCGCGGTCGACCGCAAGGGCTGGAACCATGGCTGCGACGTCATGGCGCTGATGGACGCGGCGGAGGATCTGGTCCGTCCGCTGCAGGACCGTCCGGTGCGGGTCGATCGCGAGACGCTCGCGCTCGGCTACGCCGGGGTCTATTCCTCCTTCCTGCGCCATGCGGAGAAGGCGGCAGAGACCTATGGCCTCGACACGCGCACGATCCTCGTCGAACTCGGCCGCAGGCGGATGGTCGGCGGCCAGGAAGACATGATCGTCGACGTCGCGCTCGACATGCTCAAGGAAAGAGAGACCGCGCAATGACCAGCCCCTCGCTCCATCGGCCGCTTGGCGTGGGCGAGGTCGCCCGCTGGGACATCGAAACCGACGTCGCCGTCATCGGCTTCGGCGCGTCGGGCGCCTGCGCGGCGCTCGAAGCCGCGCGCGGCGGTGCGTCGGTCACGCTGTTCGAGATGGGATCGGGCAGCGGCGGCGCTTCGGCGCTGTCGGGCGGGGAAATCTACATCGGTGGCGGCTCGGACGTGCAGCAGGCTGCCGGTTTCGAGGACAGCCCGGAGGCGCTCGCAGCCTATCTCAAAATGGCGGGCGGGCCCGATGCGGACCACGCGAAATGCGATCTCTACGCGTCCGAAAGCCTGTCGCACTATGACTGGCTGAAGGCGCAGGGCGTGCCGTACAAGGGCACCTTCGTTCCCGGCAAGATCATCGAGCCGGCGACCGACGACACGCTGATCTGGTCGGGCAGCGAGGAGGCATGGCCCTTCTCCGAGCAGGCGCAGCCCGCACCACGCGGCCATGTCATCCAGTTCGAGGGCTGGGGCGGGGGGCGCAAGCTCGTCGACATACTGGAACGCAACGTGCGCGAGGCCGGGGTCGAAGTGCGCGTCGACGCGCGGGTCGTGTCGCTGATCGCCGATGGCCCCGCGATCGTCGGGCTGGTCGTGCGGATCGACAACAAGGACCATTATGTCCGCGCGAGCGCCACCGTGATCTGCACGGGCGGCTTCTGCATGAACCAGGACATGCTCCGCCGCTATGCGCCCGAGGCGATCAAGCTCGCCAACCCGATTGGCGAGAATGACAATGGCTCGGGCATATTGATGGGCATGGGCGCCGGCGGCGACGCGATCCACATGGACGAGTTCTTCACCACCTGTCCTTGGATCATGCCCGAAAGCCTCGTGAAAGGCATCTTCGTCAACCGCAACGGCCAGCGGTTCATGAACGAGGATTGCTATCATGGCCGCGTCAGCCGCACGATGATCGACCAGCCCGGCGACCGCGTCTGGCTGCTGGTCGACAATGCGATCTTCGCGCGTCCGATCGAACTGGCCCGGATCGACATCGCGGCGGTCGGGGAGACCTGGGAAGAGGTCGAGGCCGAACTGGGGCTGCCGGCCGACACGCTGAGCGCCACGGTGCGTACCTTCAACCGCTATGCGGCGGAGGGGCATGACCCCGTCTGGCACAAGTCGGCCAAGTGGCTGAAGGTGCTCGACGAGCCGCCTTTCGCGGCGCTCGAACTCAACTTTGCGACCAGCTATTTCTCCTTCTTCACGCTCGGCGGGCTTTCCACCCTGCCGACCGGCGAAGTGCTCGATCGCGGTGGCGAGCCGGTACCCGGCCTGTTCGCGGCGGGACGCGCGACCTCCGGTCTGCCGCGTTGGGGGCATGGCTACAGCTCAGGCATGAGTCTGGCCGACTGCACCTTCTTCGGACGCAAGGCGGGGACGTCGGCAGCGGCATCGGCCAAGGCGTCGCAGCGGGTCGCCGAGCCGGCCTGACCATCGGTCAGGCGAGCAGCGCGACGCTTTCGAGAACGAGGCGGACGAGATCGGCCTGGCCGGTCGTCCCGGTCTTGGCATAGGCCCGCTTCGAATAGTTGCGCGCGGTTTCCAGCGTGAGGCCGAGCAAGAGCGCCGCATCGGCGATGGATTCCCCGCGCGACAGGGCGATGGCGAGGCGTGCTTCGCTGTCGGTCAGGCCGTGCAACGCCGACAGCAGCGCGGCGTGGCGGTCGTCGCGTTCGCGCGGCAGGCGGACGACTGCAACATAAGCGGGCATGGTCAGCGCGGTCAGCGGGCGGTCGGGCATCGGCAATGCGACCAGGCCGCGTTCGGCATCGTCCTCCAGTGGCACCACCTGCGGCTCGCCATGCGGCTGCGCGGTGAAGGTCTCGATCAGGCGCGCCAGTTTGCGCTCGGCCTCCGCCGTCCCCGCGACGATGCGCGCGCCGCCGGGCGACAATATCGGCCGGGCCTCGGGCGAACTGGCGATGACCGATCCCTCGGTGCCGAGGACGGCCCAGGCAAGCCCCGCGCGTTTCAGAACATCCTCGCCGACATTGGCGCGCATCCGTTCGCGCTCCAGCGTCGCGAAGTTGCGCAGCGCGATGGCGAGATGCGGCTCCAGCGCGGCGAGCACCGCCGCATCGGCGGCGACGAAATTGTCGCGCTCGCGCAGGAGGACCGCCCAGGCGCTGGCGCCGCCCGGTTCGGTCACCCGCATGAAGCGGCTGTGGTTGACGCCGATCTGCGACAGATATTCGTGCCGGAAGCGGTCATAGCGCGGGTCTGCCGGGTCGAGCAGTTCGTCGGGCGAATAGACCCGTCCCGGGCGCAGCCGCCCGTAGGGAATGGGATCGAGCCGGGCGAGCTCCTCCAGCTTCTGCGCCTCGGCGCGGATATTGCGCCCGGCATGGACCTCGGTCGCCTTGTACATCGGCGCCTGGCCCTGGGCGAAGATCAGCGAGACATAGTCGGCGCGGGTGCGGCGGCGGAGGCGTTCGAGGAAGGTCTGCCAGCGCGGCGTCTCGTGCATCCCCTCGTGCAGGGCGGTCAGCAATTCGGTTTCGTCGGTGCGCGTAAGAGCCATCAATCTCCCATATGGGAGCTTCGAGTCGGAGTCATCCCTGTAAGATGGCGGGGAACCACAAATGAGGAGGGTGCCGCATGGCTTCCAATCCGAAAACCCTGACCCATCTCGAACGTCTCGAGGCCGAATCGATCCACATCATCAGGGAAGTCGTCGCCGAGTGCGAGAAGCCGGTGATGCTCTATTCCGTGGGCAAGGATTCGGCGGTGATGCTGCACCTCGCCCGCAAGGCCTTCTATCCGTCGCCGCCGCCTTTCCCGCTGCTCCATGTCGACACGACCTGGAAGTTCAAGGCGATGTACGAGCTGCGCGACCGGATGGCGAAGGAGATCGGCATGGAGCTGCTCGTCTATCAGAACCCGGAGGCGGAAGAGCGCGGGATCAACCCGTTCGACCATGGCCCGCTCCACACCGACATGTGGAAGACCGAGGGGCTGAAGCAGGCGCTCGATCTCTATGGCTTCGATGCGGCCTTTGGCGGCGCGCGCCGCGACGAGGAGAAGAGCCGTGCCAAGGAGCGCGTCTTCAGCTTCCGCTCGGCCAACCATCGCTGGGACCCCAAGAACCAGCGTCCCGAGCTGTGGAACCTCTACAATGCGCGGAAGAACAAGGGCGAGAGCATCCGCGTCTTCCCGATCTCCAACTGGACCGAGCTCGACATCTGGCAATATATCCAGCTGAACGACATCCCCATCGTCCCGCTCTATTTCGCCGAGAAGCGCCCGACCTTCGAATGGGAAGGGCAGCTGTTCATGGCCGACGACGTCGAGCGCCTCGAAAAGGTGATGGGCAAGAAGCCCGAGATTACCGAACGCTCGATCCGCTTCCGGACCCTCGGCTGCTTCCCGCTCACGGGTGCGGTCGAGAGTGAGGCCAAGACGCTGTCCGAAGTGATCCAGGAAACGCTGCTGACGACGACGTCCGAACGCCAGGGGCGCGTGATCGACAAGGATGCCGGCGGCGCCGGCATGGAAAAGAAGAAGCAGGAGGGCTATTTCTGATGAGCACGCTCAACGCCACCTCCGGGGACAGCGTCTATCAGGTCGAATCCCTGATCGCCGAGGACATCGACGCCTATCTGAAGATCCACCAGCACAAGACGCTGCTGCGCTTCATCACCTGCGGTTCGGTCGACGACGGCAAGTCGACGCTGATCGGGCGCCTGCTCTACGACAGCAAGATGATCTTCGAGGATCAGCTCGCCGCGCTCGAGGCCGACAGCAAGCGCGTCGGCACGCAGGGGCAGGAGATTGACTTCGCGCTGCTTGTCGACGGTCTTGCCGCCGAGCGGGAACAGGGCATCACGATCGACGTCGCCTACCGCTTCTTCGGCACCGAGAAGCGCAAATTCATCGTCGCCGACACCCCCGGCCACGAACAATATACGCGTAACATGGTCACCGGCGCTTCGACCGCCGACCTCGCCGTCATCCTGATCGACGCGCGCAAGGGCGTGCTGACGCAGACGCGGCGGCACAGCTATCTCGCCCATCTGATCGGCATCCGCCACATTGTGCTGGCGGTGAACAAGATGGATCTGGTCGGCTACGACCAGAAGGTTTTCGACGACATCGTCGCCGACTATCGCGCCTTCGCCGACTCGATCGGCATCCGCGAGTTCGTCGCCATGCCGATCTCCGGCTTCAAGGGCGACAACATCACCGGCCCGTCGCCGAACACGCCTTGGTACACCGGCCCCGCGCTGATGGAGCATCTGGAGACCGTCGAGGTCGACCAGGTGTCCGATCAGGACAAGCCGTTCCGCATGGCGGTGCAATGGGTCAACCGCCCGAACCTCGACTTCCGCGGCTTCTCGGGCCTGATCGCGACCGGCACCGTCAAGCCCGGCGACAAGATCCGGGTGCTCCCCTCGGGCAAGACCTCGACCGTGGCGCGCGTCGTGACGCTCGACGGCGACCTCGATGCAGGCATCGCCGGCCAGTCCGTCACGATCACCATTGCGGACGAAATCGACTGTTCGCGCGGCGACGTCATCGCGGCCGCCGACAATCCCCCGCAGGCCGCCGACCAGTTCGAGGCCACGATCGTGTGGATGTCGGACGAGGAGATGCTGCCGGGCCGGCCTTATTGGCTCAAGCTCGGCGCGCAGACCGTATCGGCCAGTATCCAGGCGCCGAAATATCAGGTCAACGTGAACACGATGGAGCATCTGGCGGCGAAGACGCTGGAGCTCAACGCGATCGGCGTCGCCAATCTGTCGACCGACCGCAGCCTGGTGTTCGAGCCTTATAGCGAGAATCGCTCGCTCGGCGGCTTCATCCTGATCGACAAGATCACCAACGCGACGGTCGCAGCGGGCATGCTGCACTTCTCGCTTCGACGCGCGCAGAATGTCCACTGGCAGGCGACCGACATCTCGCGCGAACATCATGCCGCGATGAAGCATCAGAAGCCGGCGGTGCTGTGGTTCACCGGCCTGTCGGGTGCGGGCAAGTCGACCATCGCCAACATCGTCGAGAAGAAGCTGGCGCGGATGAACCGCCACACCTTCCTGCTCGACGGCGACAATGTGCGCCACGGCCTGAACAAGGACCTGGGCTTCACCGATGCCGACCGCGTGGAGAATATCCGCCGCGTGGGCGAGGTTGCCAAGCTGATGACCGACGCCGGGCTGATCGTGATCACCGCCTTCATCTCGCCCTTCCGGGCGGAGCGCGACATGGTGCGGTCGATGATGGCGCCGGGCGAGTTCATCGAAGTGCATATCGACACGCCGCTGTCCGATGCCGAATCACGCGACGTGAAGGGCCTCTATGCCAAGGCGCGGTCGGGCCAGCTGAAGAACTTCACTGGCATCGACAGCCCCTATGAGGCGCCGGAGGATCCGGAGATCCGCATCGACACCACATCGATGACCGCCGAGGAAGCGGCCGAGGAAATCATCCGCAGGCTGATCCCATGAGCGGCACGATGACCGACGCCGAACTCGCGGCGCACCTCGCCGAGGTTGCGGGCAAGCTTCTGCTCGAAGTGCGCGACAGCGGCATGTTCCCCGCCAAGGCGCTGGGCAAGGCGGGCGACCAGACCGCGAACCAGTTCCTCTGCCATGCCCTCAGGGCACAGCGTCCCGACGACGGGCTGCTGTCGGAAGAGGAAAAGGACAATGCCGATCGGCTCTCGCAGTCGCGGGTGTGGATCGTCGACCCGGTCGACGGTACCCGCGAATATGGCGAGGAGCGGGCCGACTGGGCGGTGCATGTCGGCCTGGCCATCGATGGCGTCGCCACGGTCGGCGCGGTTGCTCTGCCGGGGCTTGAGCTCGTGCTGCGCACCGACCGCCCGCAGCCGCTGCCGCCTGCCAACCAGCCGCTGCGGATGCTCGTCAGCCGCACGCGCCCCGCGCGCGAGGCGGTCGAGGTCGCCGAGCGGCTCGGCGCCGAACTGGTGGCGATGGGCTCGGCCGGTGCCAAGGCGATGGCGGTGGTGCGCGGCGAGGCCGATATCTACCTCCACACCGGCGGGCAATATGAGTGGGACAGCTGCGCACCGGTCGCAGTCGCGGCGGCCCATGGCCTGTTCTGCTCGCGGGTCGACGGATCGCCGCTGCGCTACAATCAGGAAGACGTCTACCTGCCCGACCTGATCATCTGCCGTCCCGAACTGGCCGAAGCCGTTTTGCGCGAGGCGCGGGCGGTGCAGGCGGGCGAGCCGGCCTGACGCCAATGGCGGCGACCGTCCGGACAGCCGGCGGTCGCCGTCCTATTGCTCTGAGCGGGTGGCGACCCCGTCGACGACGAGGCGCGTGACGCGCTCGACATAGTCGGCGGGCGGCGTCTCCAGGCTGAACAGCGCGCGGTAGAGCAATGTGCCCACCATCATGTCGAACAGCGCGTCGGGATCGCAGTCGCCCGCGATCAGGCCTGCTGCCTTTCCCTTGTCCACGATCGACGCCATCCGGGCCCGTGCACCGCGTTCGCTGTCATGCTGCAACTCCGCCTGGAGCGTCCGGTCGCCCTGGGTCGAGGCGATGACGCCGACCGCCGCGGCGCCGATGTCGGGCCGGCGGTAGCGCTCGAAGATCTGTCCCGCGAGCAGCGCGACCTGCGCCTCCAGACCGTCATGGTCGATCACGTCGGGAAAGGACTCGCCCCCGCCGGTCGCAATCTCGTTTGCCAGATGCGCCTTGGTCGGCCAGCGCCGGTAGATCATCGAGCGCGGGATCTCGGTCATCTGCGAGATACTGTCGAAGGCGAGCGCATGATAGCCGCCCTCGGCCAGCAGCGTTCGTGCCGCGTCGATGATCCGGCGGTCGATCTCCGCATCGCGCGGTCGCCCCCGGCTGCGGGTCGCGACCTTCTCGCTCGTCATGTCCATGGCGGCACGCTGCCACGCCCATGCCGGCCAAGTCCAGCACGCACCACCGACTCGCTTGCTTTATTCGGGACAGTATGTACCTTTTTTATCGAGAGCCGCCATCGATGCGCAAAGCACGAGCGGGACAGGAGGGAATGCCATGCTCGATCTCGTGATACGCAATGGCCTGGTCTGCGACGGCAGCGGCGCGCCGGCCTTCAGGGGCGATGTTGCGGTGCGCGGCGGCCGCATCGTGGCGATCGGTGAAATTCAGGGCGAGGCGCGCGAGACGGTCGATGCGGACGGCCGCGTCATCGCCCCGGGCTTCATCGACCCGCACACCCATTATGATGCGCAGCTGGTCTGGGACGGGCAGGCGCAACCCTCGCTCGAACATGGCGTAACCACGGTGATGCCGGGCAATTGCTCGCTGAGCCTCGCTCCGCTCAAGGCCGAACATCGCGAACTGCTCGGCGCGACCTTCCGCAAGATCGAGGAGATGCCGAAGAATGCCTTCGACGCCGGGTTGACCTGGTCGTGGGAAAGTTTCGCCGACTATCTCGCCGCGATCAAACCGCAGCTCGGCGTCAATGTCGCGCCGCTGGTCGGGCACAGCCTGTTGCGACTGTGGGTCATGGGCCTGGACGCACGCGAGCGCGCTGCGACCGACTCCGAGATCACGCAGATGCGGGCGCTGCTCTCCGATTGTCTCGATGCGGGTGCGGTCGGGATGAGCGGCTCCTGGGTCGACATCGATCATGAGAACCGGCCGGTCCCTGCGCGTATGGCCGAACCGGCCGAACTCGACGCCCTATGCGCGACGCTCGGCAAGAAGGGCGGCATCCTGCAGATGGTGCCCGAGTTCTGGGACGCCGACATGCTCTGCGCGCGGATCGACCTGCTCGCCGACCTGTCGCGCAGGCACGGCATCTCGACCACTTTCTCGCCGCTGTTCGACAGCAACGCCTCTCCCGAGCTGGTCGGCATAGCGCTTGATCGTATCCGGCTGCAGACCGCCCATGGCGCGCGCGTGGTGCCGCAGATGCAGACCCGGCCGATCGACCTGTCCTTCGATCTGGGCGCGCCGATGTCGACCTTCGCGACGCTGCCGGGCTGGTGGGCGATGACCCTGCTGCCGCATGACGAAAAGCTCGCCCTGCTGCGCGATCCGGAACGGCGCGGCGCGCTGGCGGCGGAGATGGACGACTTCTTCATGCCGATCGGCCTGCAGATCGATTTCGCCGACGCCTATGTGAAGAGGATGGGCACCCCCGATCCGGCGTTGATGGGCCGGCGTGTGGGCGACCTCGCCGAAGAACGCGGCTGCCATATCGCCGAGGTGATCATCGACATCGCGCTTGCCGACGATCTCGCCACCTCCTTCGGGCTGGACGCGATCGGCCATAATGATGACGCCAAGATTGCCGGGATGCTGGCGGACCCGATGATCGGCATCGGCGCGGGCGATGGCGGCGCGCATGTCACCAATTTCGCGACCTATGGCGACACCGGCTATCTGCTGGGCCACTATGTCCGCAGCCTGGGAGCGATGCCGCTCGAGACAGCGGTGCGCAAGCTGACCCATGACGTTGCGCAGGTCTGGGGCCTTCGCGGTCGCGGGCTGCTGCGGCCGGGCTATGCCGCCGATATCGTGCTGTTCGATCCCGAAGCGATCGATCGCGGCCCCGAAATCGCGGTCGAGGACCTGCCCGCGCCGGGCTTCCGCTACATCCGCCGCGCCAGCGGCATCGACCGGGTCTTCGTCAACGGCGTGCAGGCCTATAGCCGCGAAGCCGGCTATGCCCCGGCGCGCGCCGGCCAGATCACCGAAAGGCAAAGTGCATGAGCGTTTCGCTGCCCCCGCGCCGTCGCTTCATCCAGCCGCAGAGCGGCGACGACTGGCCGAGCATCGCCGCGCGGGTGATGCCGGACACACCGGTCGAGGCGGCGATCGAGCAGCTCAAGAGCTGGAACCTGTTCCTGGTCTTCCGTCCGGCCAGCGTGATCACGCCGTCGGACATATTGTTCATCGAGCCGCCGCAGGCACCTGCCGGGGCGTGAGCGACGGGGCGATGATCGAGGCGCTGTGCCTGACCCCGACCCATGACGGGGAGGCGGCACTGGTGATCACCCTGCGCTTCGCCAATGGCGGGCGATCGAAGGTGCAGATCGATGCGGACGGCATGCGCCGGGTGATGGCGCGCGCCGGGGTCGGCAACGCCGCCGACCTGATTGGACGAAGCTGGGCGGTGCTGGACGTGGAACAGCCCATCTTCATGACCGGAATGAACCGAGAGGACAGCCGATGAACGAGCAGACCAATCTCGCGGCCGACGAAGCCGCCTATCTGATGGGCGGCGCCGAACCGGTGACGTCGAGCGTGCTGATCAGCAATTCCAAATATCTGAACAGCCCGCTGTTTCGCGACGTCTATGCGCAGATGGGGCTGAAGCGCGACGGCCACGACCTGCCCGATGCCTATCTGATCCCGACCCTGTCGCGCGCGATGGGCGAGGTGGTCGATCCGGTGCGGACGATGGAACTGCTCGCGGCCGAGAAGGCGCGGCTGCCCGAGTTCGCGGCCTGGCTCGACGAGCGTTTCGTCTCCGATTTCACCGCCGAGCAGACCGCGCATTGCGCGCCCGGCACGCTGGGCGCGCGCATCCATGCCTTCATCGCCCAGAGCGGCTATCAGATCGACTTCCTGTTCAAGGATGCCCCGCGCAACGATTATGAGTTCCTGCTCAAGCGGCGCGCGCAGAACCATGACATCGAGCATATGGTTACGGGCCTCTGCCCGAGCCAGGTCGGCGAGATCGCGCTGATCGTCGCCAACACGGTCGCCAACGCCAATTATTTCTCGACCGACTTCGCGCACGAGTTGAACCTCTACGGCACGGTGCTGATGTCGACCTCGCTCAGCCGCGCGGGCCTTCACTATCCGAAGGCGCTGCCGTCGCTGCTCGAGGGCTTCGCGCGCGGCTATGCACTGGGTGCCAAGCAGAAGAAGCCCTTGTTCATGGTCCGCTGGGAGGACCATCTCGACCGGCAGATAGACGATATCCGGGCCGAGTTCGGTTTCGAGGACGGTCCCGAGCCCGGCTATTGGGACTGGATCTTCAAGGTGTTCAAAGGCTGACGTCCGCACGAGGGGAGAGGAAAGACATGACGACGACCACCGCGCTGAAGGGCCCCGAGGGGCTGTGCCGCAGCTATGGGCAGGCGATGCTCGACAAGGATGGACGCGCCATCGCCGGCCATTATCTGTTTCCCTATATCTCCTTCACGCTGGGCCATGTGCACAGCTTCGATGACCGCGCGACGGCCGACGCCGCCTGCACCGATCAGGTCGCTCGCTTCGGCCGGTCGGGAGTCGGCACCGATATTCGCCTGATCGATTACAAGATCGTGCCGGTGTCCGAAGACGCTGCCCTCTGCCACCTGACCTGGGAGGTCTATCCGGTGAACGGTACGCCCGGCTGGTCCTGGACGAACGTCTATGGCTATCGCCGCAAGGGCGACGAGGAAGGCTTCGAGTTCAACGTGTCGGACAACGAGATCGGCGAGGTGCTCAAGCGCTTTCCCGACTTCTACAGTCTCTGACAATATTGCGGCGCGCGGCCCGGTGCACGCCGGGCCGCTTGCCGAGCGTCCGGGCCATGGCTACGCAAGGCCGATGCCCCGCATGAGCAGCACCTCCATCGACGAAGTACAGGCTTCACTGCCCAAACGACTTACCTCCAAGGGGCTCAGGACGCGATCGGCGATCTTGGACGCGGCCGAGCGGCAATTTTCCGAACGCGGTTTCGAGGGCGTATCGCTGCGCCAGATCATGGACGAGGCCGGCGTCAAGATGGGCCAGCTCCAGCATTATTTCCCGACCAAGGAAGACGTCTTCGTCGGCGTTCTCGACCGGCGCCTGTCCCAGGTCACGGCGGACTATGTCGCGGCAGTGGACGACATGGAGAGCCATGTGGAAGCCGGACAAGCCGATCTCCGGCTCGTCATCCGCGCCGTGATGTCGGTTTCGCGCGCCTGGCTCTCGGCAGAGGATGCCGGCCTTCACCGCTATCTGCGCATGCTGGCGCTCAGCACGATGAGCTTCGACCAGCCCGATTATGTGCGCAGCCACGGTCTGTCCTTTCAGCCGCTCAACGAACGCATCATTCGTCAGCTGGCGCGTCTCTACCCTCAGGCCAGCCCCGAGCGGACGCGGGCGGCCTATCATCTGATCGAGGCGAATCTGCTGTCGGTCTACGCCAATGTCGACTCCCTGCTCGCGCGGTCGCGCATCGCGCGCTCGCCCGCCGCGATCGGCAATCTCTACGATCATCTCGAGGATTTTCTTGTCGGCGGCATCGACGCGGTCCTGCGTCAGGGTGACCTGCCGAACTAGCTCTTTGCACAGCTGACGCCTTTCCCAGAAATGGTGCAAATGCACCATAGATGAAGCCGAGCCGCCGGAAGCGGTCGCAAAGTGGGAGAGCGAGCATGAGGGGATCCAAGAGTTTTGCGCGCGCGGCGCTGGTCGGAACGGCTCTTGCGGGCTGGTCTTCGATCGCGATGGCGCAGTCGCCCGCGGCGGCGGACGAAGCAGTTACGTCCGGTGTCGAGGACATCGTCGTGACCGCGCAGAAGCGGTCCGAGAACATCCAGAGGGTTCCGATCGCGGTGACTTCCGTCAGCGGCATCGCGCTCGAGCGGGCGCAGGTGCGCGACGTGCAGGGCCTCGCCAACACGATTCCCAACGTCCAGATCAACAGCTTCTCCAACTCGCCGGACTCGGCCGTGTTCACGATCCGCGGCGTCGGCGTGAACGATGCCGATCCCTATGTCGGCACGACCGTGTCGGTGGTCGTCGACGGCGTGCCGGTCGGCGTGAACACCGCCGCGCTGCTGTCGCTGTTCGATGTCGAGCGGGTCGAGGTGCTGCGCGGGCCGCAGGGTACGCTGTTCGGCGCCAACACCACCGGCGGCGTCGTCAACGTCATCACCAAGCAGCCGACCGGCGAGTTCGGCGGCGAAGCGCAGATCGTTTACGGCAATTACAACCGGATCGACCTGAACGCGGCGATCAACTTCCCGATCAGCGACGCGCTCGCCGGCAAGGTAAGCGTGCTGCACACCGGCTCGGACGGCTTCTTCCGCGCCTATGGCGACAATCGCCGCCTCGGCAAGCGCGACATGACATCGGTCCGTCCCTATCTGAAATATACGGGCGATGGCTATAATGCGACGCTCATCGGCCAATATGACCGCAGTCGCAACGGATCGCAGACCGGCGTCATCATCGCCGGGCCGGGCGAGCTTTTCTACGCGCCGGGCGAGACCGACCAGGGCATCAATTTCCGCCGTGGTCAGAGCCTCGACCAGCCGGACTATAACAACCGCGACAGCTATGCGGTGACGCTGACGCAGAATATCGAAACCGGTATCGGCGAGCTCGTCGCGATCAGCAGCTATCGTGAATATGACAACGACCTCTACAGCGACGACGACGCGCAGACGGCCATCCTGCTGCAGACCCGCCGCCAGACCAAGCAGCACCAGCTGTCGCAGGAACTGCGCCTGCACAGCGACATCAACGACCGCATCAAACTGGTCGCCGGTGCCTTCTACTTCAGCCAGAAATACCGGCTCCTGCAGGGCGGCAAGCTCGACGGCTTCCTGCGCGGCCTCGGCCAGCCGCAGACCCAGCGGCAGAAGAACTGGTCGATCTCCGGCTTCGCGCAGCTTTATGTGCAGCTGAACGATACGGTCCGTCTGCAGGGCGGCATCCGCGTCAGCCATGAGAAGACGACCGCGACCTCGACCACCGCAAACAGTTTCACGACGACGCCCGGCGGCCTGTCGAGCTTCAACGATCCGCTGATCCCCGGTTCGCTGACATCGGCGAGCGGCGCCAAGTCGTGGGACGATGTCGGCTACAAGATCGGCGTCGACTGGCAGGCGGCTCCGACGGTGCTGCTCTATGGCTATCACGCGCGCGGCTTCAAGTCGGGCGGCTTCACCGGCCGCATCGCAGTGGCGCAGGACATCGGCCCGTTCGACCCGGAACATCTCGACACCTATGAGGTCGGCGCCAAGGCGGATCTGTTCGACCGGCACCTGCGCCTGAACCTCGCGCTGTTCTACAACGATTATAAGAACATGCAGGTCACGCAGAACCTGACCTATCTCGACGGTCGCAACTCGGCATCGATCCGCAACGCGGGCGGCGCCAAGACCAAAGGCGTCGAACTGGAAGCGACACTCGTCCCGGTAGAGGGCATCACCCTCAACGGCTCGGTCGCCTATCTGGATGCCTATTACACCAAGTACGACACCTTCGTGCTCGATGCTGCGGGGCAGACG